>JANYBS010000230.1 GCA_025360715.1 Candidatus Eiseniibacteriota bacterium
GCCATGTGACCGGGAACATCTCGGCCGCGGCGTTGAGTTTCATGGTGCAGCTGCCCAGCGCGATCATGGAATGCGTGAGCGACAAGTCGCGCGACTCGAGCTTGCGCATGTAGCGCATCATCTCGGTCTCGGAATGGTACGCGTGGAACACGGGGTGCGTCATGAACGCGCTGGTGCGCGCGTAGCGTGAGCCAAAGCGCGCAGCGGCTTCGTTGGCCACGCTGTCGGCGGTGAAGCCGGCAGCCTCGCCGTTGTTGAAGATCGCCAACAGATCGGCCAGGTCGGCCGCCGTGGTGGTCTCGCCGAAGCTCACGCTCACGGTGCCGTCGGCGAGATAGCGCAGGTTGATGCGCTTGGCCTGCGCGGCGGCGCGGATGGCTTCGGAGCCGCGAGCGGGCTGCACGTGCACGGTGTCGAAATAGGATTCAGCGAGAATCATATGGCCGAGTTTTCGAGCGCCGGCGGCGAACGCGACCGCCTGCTCATGCACCCGCGTGGCGATGCGCTTGAGCCCCTCGGGCCCGTGCCACGCGGCGTAGAAGCCGGCCATGACCGCGAGCAATACTTGCGCCGTGCAGATGTTGCTCGTCGCCTTCTCGCGACGGATGTGTTGCTCGCGCGTACCCAGCGCCATGCGCAGCGCGCTCTTGCCGTTGGCATCCTTCGAGACGCCAATGATGCGGCCGGGCATCTGGCGCTTGTATTCATCTTTGGTGGCGAAGAACGCCGCGTGCGGGCCGCCGTAGCCGAACGGCACGCCGAACCGCTGCGCACAGCCGATCGCCACGTCGGCGCCCCACTCGCCGGGCGGCGTGAGCAGCGTCAGCGCCAACAAGTCGGTCGCGGCCACCACGAGGCCGCCGGCCGCGTGCACGCGCGTGGCGAGTTCGCGGTGATCCTGCAGCGCCCCCACGGTGTTCGGATACGACACGAGCACACCACACACATCGGCGCCGAGCGTGAATGCATCGACCTTCTGCACCTTCACGGTGATGCCGCGCGCGCGGCCACGGGCCTGCAGCACGTCGATGGTCTGCGGATGCGCGTCGTCGGCCACCAGGAAGGTGCTACGGCCGTCGACCGACGCGTGCACGAGTTGCATCGCTTCGGCCGCCGCAGTGGCCTCATCGAGCAGAGACGCACTCGCGAGCGCGAGGCCGGTCAGATCGGTGACGACGGTCTGGAAGTTCAGCAGCGCTTCCAAGCGGCCCTGCGCGATCTCGGCCTGATACGGCGTGTACGCCGTGTACCAGCCCGGATTCTCCAGGATGTTGCGCTGGACCACCGCGGGCACGTGCGTGCTCGAATAGCCCATGCCGATGAAGCTGCGCCAGACCTCGTTGCCCGAGACCAGCTGCTTGAAAGCGGCGAGCGCGTCCTGCTCGCTCATGGCCGCGGGCAGCGCGAGTGCGCGAGAGAAGCGGATGTTCGCGGGCACGGTGGCGTCGATGAGCGCATCAAGGCTCGGAAGCCCAAGCGCGTCGAGCATGGCGCGCACGTCGCTGTCGGACGGGCCGATGTGGCGCGGAATGAAGGAATCAGGAACCGGCAAGGCGGTCACGGGGATGCTCCTGTCTGATGGCGCGCGACGCGCCACGGTCCAACCAGCGGCAGCATGGGTGCAAGCATGGCCAACCTGCTGAAATTAGCAGGTGCGGCGCACGACTGCGAGGCAGCGCGGGACGCAGAAGCGCTATGGATTCCGATGCCGGAAGTGGCGTTCGGGTGTGCGAGACTCAGCCGATGGACACTCCCACTCCCAGCACCACGATCCGCCCGGCCACGGCCGCCGATCAGGCCGCGCTCGGCCGCTACGGTGGTTCGCTCATGCGCCAGCACCATGCCTTCGACCCGGAACGCTTCATCACCGCCGCCGATCCCGAGGACGGCTACGGACACTTTCTCGTGAGCCAATTGGGCGACGAGGAAACCGTGGTGCTGGTCGCCGAACAGGCGGGCACGGTGATCGGCTATGTGTACGCGAGCCTGGAGCCCATGAGCTGGAAGGAGCTGCGCGACTCGTGCGGGTTCATCCACGACGTGTTCGTGGACGAGCGCTCGCGCGGGCAGCGCGCCGGCGAGCGCTTGGTGCGCGCGGCGATCACATGGCTTGAAGCGCACGGCGCGCCACGCGTGGTGCTACAGAGCGCAGCGAAGAACGAGACCGCGCAGCGGCTATTCGACCGCCTGGGCTTTCGCCGCACCATGGTGGAGATGACGCGCGAGGCGGGACCGCAAGACGCTTGAGTCTCGCGGCCCACGCTCCGCGCAACGACTAGCGGCTGCGCGCCGGCGGCAGCCCGAGCGCCGAGTTGAGCCAGCGCACGAGCGGCAGCATGGCCGCGAAGTCCTTCTCGAGCGTGGCGGTGAGCTTGGGGCTCAGCATCTCTGCGTCGGTGACGCTACGGCCCACCGTGAACGACTGCCGCCGCAACCACGGTGCCGCGGGACTCTCGGGGTCATGGCCGCGCGGCACGCGCTTGAGCATCGATTCCTCGGAGAGCGCGCCGAAGCGCTTCTTGAGCGCGGGGGCGCTCACGATGCTCTCGAAGGTCTTCAAGTCCTTCAAGATCGCCGCGCGGAACCTGAGCAGCGCCGGCCGCGGCGGCATCCAGCAGCCACCGCCGACCATCGACTTGCCCGGCTCCAGATGCAGATAGAAGCCCGCGCCGCCGCCATGCGCCTCGCGCCCCACTTTCGAGGTACCGCCCGAGTGGAAGAACCACGCGGCCGCATGCGTCTTGTAGGGCGACTTGTCGCTCGAGAACCGCACGTCGCGGTGGATGCGGAAGATCGAACGTTTGGGTTCGCCCACCATCTCGGGCGCGAACTTGCCCATGCGCACGTCCATCTCCTCGACGATCTCCGCGAGCGGTTGCTTGACCGTGATCTCGTACGCTTCGCGGTGCGTTTCGAACCACGGCCGCTCGTTGTTGCGCTTGAGACCGCGCAGGAATCTGAGGGAGCCTTCGGTGAAGTGACTCATCGGCATGATCCTTCGTCAGGGGCGTGTCGCGGGGACGAAGGTGAAGCATGCGACGAGCGCGTGTTCACGCGCAAGCGAGCTGCGACGAAGCGGGTCGCGAGCATCGACGAAGCGGGGTCGCGAGCATCGACGAAGCGGGGTCGCGAGCATCGACGAAGCGGGCCGCGAGCATCGACGAAGCGGGGTGACGTCCCGAGAATCAGTCCTTGCTCAACTCGAAGAGCGCCAGGTGCGGCTGGCCGTCGAGGTAGCCGGTGCTCACGGTGCCCGAGATCGTCACCTTCTGCGTACGCCGCGGCGCCAAGCCGCGCGTGAAGACGACGAGCGTGTCCTGATGCTGCAGCAGGTAGTACGCGTGGCCACCGCCCACGTCGAACACGTCACCGACTTTTCCGGCCACGGTGATGATATGGCCATCGAACTTGTCGGGATGCCTGTTCACGTTCCCCAGTGATTCGGGCTGCGGTCCGCGCGGCCAGAACGAGATCGCCGCCAGTGTGATCAGCACCACGCCGAGCAATGCCTGCAGCCGCCAGTCGGTCTTGATCTGCGCCGGCACCTGCATCCACCACGGCAGCGCGACGGTCTCCAGGTTGAACGCTTCGGGCGCGACCACCGCGTGCGGGCGTACCGAAGCTTCGGCAGCGACCGTGGCTTGCTCACGCAGTTCGGCGCGCACACGCGCGCGCTCTTCCGCGTCGTCCATGGGGAATTCGCGAGCCGTTGGCGCTGCTGCAGACGCCGGCGACGCCGAAACAGCCGCGGGCCGCATGGGATTCTCGCGACGGATCGTTGGCACGCTGCTCGGTCCCGGCTCCCACGTCATGGCGCTGCCGCGCACGAAGCCCGAGTCGTCCACTTCCGGCTGCGCCGGCGCCGCGAATTGCGCCGGTGCGGGCAGCGGCAGGCCGATGCGCGCCCCGGCCTCGCCCGGTTCCGGCGCGGGGAACTCGCGCATCGGCGCCGCGGATGAGTCGGGCGGTGCGGACACGCCGGCTGCAGGCGGCGGCGCGATCGTGAGCTTCGGTTGCGGGATCGAACGTTCGGGCGGCGCCGAGGGCGCATCGGCGCCCGGGCGCATGAGCTTGGGCACCGGCATGACGCGGCTCAGACGTTCGCGGCGAGAGAGCTCGGCTTCAATGCCCTCTTCGGCGCCAACGAGCCAATCCGCGCGGCCATCACTGGCAGCGGGATCATTCGGTTCGGGCTCGATGCGTTCGGGCTGGCTCATGAAGCACTCCGCAGGGCATGGTCGGAAAAGCGCGTTCACGACGGTTATCGGCCGCCCGCCCGGCGGAATTGAGGCTCCTGCCCCAGCCCCCTCGCGCCCGCACCAGCCGCGGCCCGCGCGGTCCCGGCGAGGCGGCGCCCTCCGGCAGCGCCTACGCCAGCCCGTAGCGCTCGAGCTTGCGGTACAGCGTTCGCAGGCCGATGCCCAGCATGTCGGCGGCTTCCGGCTTACGGCCATCCACCCGCCGCAGTGTCGCCTCGATAAGCGCGCGCTCGGCTTCATCGACCGTCATGCCGACCGAGATCTGCAGATGACCCAGCGCCGGCTCGCTCGCGCGCAGGCTTCCGGGCAAAGACGCCAGCTCCAGCGACCGCCCGCCCGGCGAGACCACGAGCATGGCCTCAAGCGTGTCGCGCAACTCGCGCACGTTGCCCGGCCAGTCGTGCGCGCGCAGGCGCTCCATCACCCCGGGCGTGACGCCGCGCACACGGCGATGATGCTCGCGCGCGAGGTCACGCAGGAAGCGCTCCACGAGCAGCGGCATGTCCTCGGCGCGCTCGCGCAACGGCGGCATGGTGATTCGCACCATGCCGATGCGATAGAGCAGGTCGTCGCGGAAGCGCTGTTGCGTCACGGCGGCCGCGAGATCGCTCTCGGTCGCCACGATCAAACGCACATCGGCGCGGATCGGGCCCTGGCCGCCCACGCGCTCGACGTTGCGTTCCTGCAGCGCACGCAACAGGCGAGCTTGTGCGCTCGGCGAAAGATGTTCGACTTCATCCAGGAACAGGGTGCCGCCATCCGCCTTCTCATACGCGCCGAGCACGGGCTCGTGGCCCGCGGCCTCGAACCCGAAGATCTGTGCTTCGACCGCGCCGGCATCCTGCGCGCCGCACGGCACCCACAGAAACGCCGCCTCACGCCGCGGGCTCTGGCGATGGATCGCGCGTGCGACCACGCTCTTGCCCGTACCGTCTTCGCCCTCGATCAAGACCGTCGCGCGCGTGGGGCCCACGCGGCGCACCGAATCGCTCACGCGACGGATCGCGCGCGAGCGACCCGTCAACGCGCCGATTCCAAAGCGCCGGTCGAGCTGGCCTTCCATCGCGACCACGCGCTGCGCCAGGCGCTGGTGTTCGAGCCCGCGCGTGAGCGTGGCCAGAAGCTGATCCTGCGACGCCGGCTGGGGCAAGACGTCCCACGCGCCACGGCGCATGGCCTCGATGGCGAGCGGCAGTTCAGGATGCTCGTGCACGAACACCGCGACCACGCTGGGCGCGCGCTGCAGCGCCAGATCGAGCACTGCCAGACCATCGATGCGGGGACTGCGCAGTTCGCACACGAGTGCGTCGATGCGTTCCCGCGCGATTCCCCTGGCTGCGGCCTCGTGGTCGCCTGCAAGGATCACCGACCAGCCTTGGCCACGCAGGAACGCGATCAGAGCGCGCGTGCTCTCGCTATCGGGATCGACGACCAGGATGGTCGTGGAGCGTCGCGTCATGAGGGAGCCGGCGCGCGCGGCGCATGGCACGCCGCGCGCCGTTCGATCAGGCGCCCAGCGCCGCGAGCGCTTGCTCGTGGCTGGGGACCTTTTCCATTTCACCCAGGTCATCGCTGACCTCGGCATGGACGAGCTTGCCCGCTTTGTCGACCGCGAAGATGGCGCGGTTCGCGAAGTTCGCGCCTTCGATGAGCACGCCGTAGGCGCGGCTCGCGGCGCGGTCCCAGTCCGAGAGCAGCGGGAACTGGATGCCGAGCGACTTCGCGAACGCCGTAGCCGAGTGATAACTGTCGACGCTGATGCCGATGATCTCGACGCCGGCAGCTTGGGCGCGCGCATACATCTTCTGCACGTCGGGCAACTGGTGAGTGCAGATCTTGGAGAACGCGAACGGATAGAACACGAGGATCACGCCCTTGTCGCCGCGATATTCACTGAGCGTGTAAAAGGCACCGCCTTCGCCCTTGAGCTTGAAATCCGGCGCTTCCTGACCGATCTGCGGCAGCGTGAGTGCGGACACTGGGAACCCCCTCTATAGAAGAGCGCCGGCCGCGGGGCCTGGCACCGTCATAACGTGAACTGGATTGCGATGCGGCCAAGCCGCGCCGCGATGCTGCTTCATCGACGGGCGGTCGTACGCATGACGTCGATACTGACCGCCGCCAGCTCGTCGAGCGAGCGGACACCCTTGTCTCGCTCCCAGGTTTCAGCTAGGCGCAAGAAGAGCCGCGCCGTGGTGCGCGTGTCGCCGAGCGCGCGGTGCGCGGTCTCGACCGGCAGGCCCATGCGCTGGGCGAGCACGCCGAGCGCATTGCCACCCACGCCGCCCAGTCCGCGCGCCAGCCCGAGCGTGTCGATGATGGGATTCGCGAGCGGCGGCTGGCCGCCGTCGGTGAAGAGCGCGCGCAGGAATGGCAGGTCGAAGGGTGCGTTGTGGAATACCAAGGGCAGGCTGCCGCACGCGTCGCGCAGCAACTTGCCGGCCTCGGCGGGCTTGGGTGCACCGGCAACCATGGCGTCGGTGATGCCGTGCACGCGCGACGCATCGGGCGGGATCGTGCGGCCCGGGTGCACGAGCGACGACCACTCCTGTGCGAGTGAACCCTCGCGGATGCTCACGTACGCGACCTCGACCACGCGGTCACCGTTCGCCGGCGTCATGCCCGTGGTCTCGGTGTCGATCGCCAGCAACGTGACGCCCGTGAGCAGGCTCACAGCTTCTGCCCCGCCTTGGTGCTTTTCACATACGCGTCCCAGGTCTCGCCGCGGTCCATGTGGCCGTCGCCGATGAAGCGCAGCAGCAGCAGGAAGCGATCGGCGGCTACATAGCCCGGCACATTCACCAGATGCTCGCCCGTGGACGTGAGGAAGATGGTCGTGGGGTAACCGCTCACATCGAACTCTGCAGCAAGGGAGCGCCCCGAATAGCGCTGGTTCTTGTAGCGTATCGCGGCTTCGCTCTCGGCGTTCAGCCGCACGGTCACGAAGTGCGACGCCAGATAGCCGGCCACGTCCGCGCGCGAATACACATCGGCATCCATGCGTCTGCACCAGCCGCACCAGTCCGTATAGACGTCGACCAGCACCGGCCGGTGTGCGCTCTGCGCGGCGGCCAGGCCGGCGTCCCAGGTACGCCACGCGACTTCGGCGCGCGCCATGGTCGGCGCGGCGGCGAGCGTGCAGCCGATCAACAGGACGAGAGTGAGTAGGCGACGCATCGGGTACCTCGGCAAGTGGGGCGCGAGTGGCCGGGGAGGCCATGCGACTGCATGCAGATTAGCACACGCGTTCAGCGCCACGTGTGGCGCAGCGTCTGTGCGGGGCGTGCGGGATCGAACCAGACACCGGAGAGTCGCGGGCTGGCAAACTGTCCGGGATTCACACATACGGTGGCGCCGATCGTGTCTCGCCATGCCTTGGAGACCGCCGGCGACTCATGGATATGACCACTGAGCACCAGCCGGGGTTGGTGCTGTTCGATGAACGCGCGGATCGCGCGCGAGCCCACATGATGTCCGCTGCGTGTCATGTCGCACGCGGTGTCGCGCGGCGGCGAGTGCAGCACGTACACGCACTCGGCCGGCGGCGCGGCGGCCGCCAGCGCCGCGAGTGCGCCGGCGATCGTGGGCGAGCGCCGCGCGGGGTCGAACGCGAAGTCGTGCAAGGCGCCGCCTTCGCTGCGCACGCCGGCCAGACGCGCCGGCGATTCGTCCTCGCCGTCCTCCCAGCACTCCCAGTCCTTGATGCCGAAGGGCGTGATCGGCACCCATGACAGCCCGGCCACGCGCACGCCGTCGAAATCGACGACGCGTTCGTGCAGGACGTCCCAGAGATCGCCATCGCGGGCGAGCAGTGCATCGTGATTGGTCCGCCAATCATCGTTGCCCATGAGCAGCATGAGGCGCGTGTGCGGCGAGGACTCGCGCAGGCGCCGCGCGAATTCCACCAAGAATCCCTCGAGGAACAAGCGCTGGTAGGCCACGCCGGCTTGGCCCGTGCCGTGTGGGCCCAGGTCCCCGCCCACGATCAGTGCGCGCGGGCGGTGTTCCGCGGCCAGCGCGAGGGCCTGGTCGTACAAGTCGTGGACACCATGAAGATCAGATGTGAAGAACCAGTCAGGCACGGGCTCCTCGCGGGTGGTCCTTGGCGTATCGTCTCGGTTGGGATGCGCCGCCCAACGTAATGGAGCAAGCTTTGCCGCACCAGAGACGCGGTTTGTGCTTGAACGCCGCGTCGGCGGTCCGGATACTTCTTGTCCCTGCGGTGTCACAGCCAGACCCCCCAACGAACCCCCGAGAGCCCAGACCCATGCGTCAGTCCATTCGCGCGTTGCTGCTTGTTGCCGCGCTCCTGTGTGTCGCCTCGCTCGCCGTTGGCGCGACCACCCCGGTCAAGAACCTGCTGCAGAATCCCGGCTTCGAGAAGAACCTTGCAGGCCACGAATGGATGCCCGCGATCTGGGACACCTCCGACGCGGGACTCTCCACGGTCTTCTTCGGGCGCGACTCGTTCCTCGTGCACGGCGGCACGCATGCGGTAAGCATCGCGAACACGAGTACGATCTACCCCATGGCGCACAACTGGAACCAGACACTGCTCGTGGGCCGCGAAGCGTGGGGCAAGGACGCCGTGCTATCGGTATGGTCGCGCAGCAACGGCCTGCAGGGCCGCGCGTACGTCATGCTCCAGGCTTACCGCGACACCCTCACCAAGATGTCGCTGGTCTGGGGCGTGGACCGCGACGCCGCGCGCCGGCGCATGGGCGTGAACAAGATCGACGATCCCGCGATCGACTTTGGCTGGAAGCGCCAACAGTTCGACGACGCGCAGGGCGACTGGGTGCGCCGCGAAGTGCGCGTGTACGTGCCCGCGGGCACCAACGTGCTGTTCGTGCGCATGGGCCTGTTCGGCACAGGCCAGGTGCTCTACGACGACGCCTCGCTCACACTGGAGCCCGCCAAGCCCGCACTGGCACCCGCGCCAGGCGTGAACCTGTTCGCCGACCCCGGCTTCGAGAACAACGCGCTGGCGTGGGAGCTGGTCGTGCCGCCGTTCGAGGGCGCCCGCTTGGACCGCGATTCGACCGTGGCGCACACCGGCCGCTACAGCATGCGGTGCTCGAACATGGCCGACGGTCTGGTGCAGACGCGCATGGGCATCACGCAGCCGATCCCCGCGCGAGCGCTCGCGGGCAAGCACGTGCGGCTGACCGGCTGGTTCAAGGGTGACAGCCTGCGCGCGACCGCGTACGTGAAGATATTCGCGCACAGCAAGAGCGGCATCGCGCAGACTCCGGGCAAGGAATTGCTGTCGGGCACATTCGATTGGACCAGGCTGGACATCGACTACGACGTGCCTGAGGGCACGGTGGAACTGTGGCCGTGGCTGGTGTTCAACGCTCCCGCCGCCGGCATGCTGTGGTTCGACGACGCCGAGCTGACCGTGATCGGGCCCGCCGCGAGCAGCGGCAAGAAGCCATGATTGCGTGAGTTGCGTGATGGCCGTTGACATGGGCCATCACGCGACACACACTTGCAGTGCAGTTGGGCAGAAGTGCCTCCTTGGCAGGGAGCCTTCGACCCGAACCGGGGATTCGTACGCTGCACGAGTCCCGCTTCACGGAACCGGAAGTGGTGTTCACGGGCGAGGTGAACCACGACCGCTCTACGAAGCCAGGCGGAACGGGAGCTGCGGACACGATCGGACCCAAGTGCCCGACTGGGATGACCGCATCGTGTGGTAGGGAACCCCCCCTCTACTTCTTTCCCTACCTTCAGGCTACGCGGGCCGGGCCGCGCTGGCCCGCTTCGATCGCCAGCCGCGTCGTGGTCGCATGGATCCTCGCGGTATCCGCAACCTCGCGCGCGTAACCTCCTCCGAGCGTGGTCACCAGCGCGATGCCGCGCTGCACGCAGCCATCGATCACTGCCGCATCGCGCGCGGCCAGACCATCCCGAGTGAGCGCTAGGCCGCCCAGTTGGTCGTACTCGTAGGGATCGGCGCCTGCCTGATACAGCACCAGTTCCGGCGCATGCGCCCACACCTGCTCGAGCGCAGGCAGGAGCGCGGCCATGTAAGCCGCGTCCCCGGTGCCGTCGCGCAGGCCGATGTCGAGATCGCTGGTCATCTTCGGCGTGGGATAGTTGCGCTCTTGATGGATCGACAGCGCGAACACGCGCGCGTCGTGTTCGAATATATGCGCGGTGCCATTGCCCTGATGAACGTCCAGGTCGACCACCGCCGCGCGCGTGATGCGGCCCTCGTGCTGCATGGCGCGCACGGCGACCGCGAGGTCGTTCAGGTAGCAGAAGCCTTCGGCTTTGCCTGCGAACGCATGATGCAGCCCGCCGCCCAGATGCGCGGCCACGCCGCGCGTGAGCGCCTCGCGGGCGGCGGTGGTGGTGCCGGCCGCCTGCCGCGCGAACGCATCGATGATCTCGCGCGTGAGCGGCATCTCGCTCCACTGCGTGCGCGGCGTCCAGCGCAGGGCGTCGAGGTCGTCCAGATACTCGTGTGTATGCGCCATGGCGAGCAGCTCGCGGCTGGACTCGCCGGGCGGCAGGACGTCGGCCTTGGCCAGGCTGCCGTCTTCGCGCAGGCTCTCGTACGCCAACGCGTACTTCTGAATGGGGAACACGTGCAGGCCGATGTCGCACGCGTAGTCGGGGCTCCAGATCAGGGCAGGGCGCATGTCAGGAGCGTGCCAGAGAT
>JANYBS010000232.1 GCA_025360715.1 Candidatus Eiseniibacteriota bacterium
TCATGCCGCTGCGCGAGGGCCGCCGTCTTCTCAGCGCCGTGGGCTGGGCGGCCATCCTGCCGCAGATGCTCGCGTCGCTCGGCGCGGTCTTCCTGGCTGCCGGGGTCGGCGCACAGGTCGGCCAGCTGTTCTCGGCGCACCTGCCGCTCGACACGCACTTCGCCGCCGTATCCGCCTATTGCATCGGCATGGCGCTCTTCACCGCGCTCATGGGCAACGCGTTCGCCGCCTTCCCGGTCATGACCGCAGCGGTGGGACTGCCCGTGATCGTGCATCGCATGGGCGCAGACCCGGCGGTGGTCTGCGCCATCGGCATGCTGTCGGGTTTCTGCGGGACGCTGCTCACGCCCATGGCGGCCAATTTCAACGTGGTGCCCGCGAACCTGTTGGAGCTGCCCGACCGCAACGCGCCCTTTAATGGCGTGATCCGCGCGCAGTTGCCCACGGCATTGGCGCTGCTGGCGGTCAACATGGCCCTCATGCTGCTGCTGGCCTGGCACTAGCCGCTCGGGCGTGCAGATGGGCTGTTAGGACTCCCGGAGCGGCGCGAAGTCCCGGATACCGCTCGCTCTCCGGCGTGCGGCTCCGCCGTTCCCTGCCGCGTTGTTTGCACGCCTTGGAGGCCGCTCATGCGTTCCTGGAGATCGCTGCTGTTGCTTGGATCCGCGTTCCTGCTCTTGGCCTCACCGGCACACGCCGCGGCCAAGCGGCCCGCACCTCGTGGCCATGCCGCAGCGCAGAGCTCGGCGGTCGTCTCGGCGTTCGACAACGCCGCGCTGGGCGCCGCGACGTTGAGCCCGCTGGTCGATCCGGCAGGCGTGTCATCGGGCGTTGAAGTCGACAACATCGGCAGCAGCGGCAACGACGGCGTGAGCGTGAGCCTGCTAGGACTCTCGGGTTGCATGTTCCACCTGAGCAAGCGCCCCGAGATCCTGTCCCCGGCTTTTGACGCCGGCGCCGCGATCAGCCTCCAGCTACGAGCGCTCCGCGCAGGAGGCACCGTGTCCGAAGCGCTGCTCGTGCTCGACTACCACGTGGGCGCGCTCGAGAGTTCGCTCTCGTGCGTGTGCCCGGCTCGCTTCAGCACGCAACAGTACGTGACCGTCTGGCGGCTGGGCCGCCCAGCAGTGACTTCGGTGCTCACCTCCGGCCAGTCGGTGCGACTCTCGAGCGCGGGGTCGGCGTCGCCGACCTTCGTGCCCGATGTGCTGGGAGGAAGCTACACAGTCCGCCGCAAGGGCTGGGACGGCACGATCCATGGCCGCGTCTGCGCGACGGCTCTCCTGCAGGGCGATCGCACGGTCACCGTGGGTGGGCAGACGGTGATCGGCGACGAAGTGAGCTTCGAGATGGAAGAACCGCTTGACGCCGCGGTCTCCAATCCTCTTTACGAGCAGGGCGGCACGGCCGCGAATCCGCTGTACGGAGAGCTCCGGGTGCTGAGCCCGCCCAGCAGCAGCTACAGCTCGATCACGATCGGCAGCGAAGGCTGCGACCTGCATGACCAGTGGATCACCGGCGAGGGCGCGTCGCGCCTTGTGTGCACCGACGGCACCTGCATCATGCAGGGCACCGATGCTTCGCGGCCGCCGTCGGTCGTCGTGCTCAGCCACCACGGCCGGCTGCTGGATGCCACCGACTGCCCGATCGCGATCGGCGATCCTGGGGTGAACGGGGTCGAGATGCAGTTCCCGCCCTATGGCCTGGCGCTCGATCCGGACAACGATGAAGGCGCATCGCTGCGCACCGAACTGCATGGCACCGGTGGCTGTGCCGGCTCGGACTTGCTGGCCTCGCTCACCTGCACCATGCACGCCGGCCAGCTCGAGCTGGTGCCCGACTTCTCAGGCGTGTGCTCGCCCGCGGATTCCTTCGTGGTGCTCGAGCAGGGCCAGGTGAAGGGCACCGTGAAGTGGTTCAACGATCCCAAGGGCTTTGGCCGTGTGCTGGTGCAGCCCGCGCAGGGCACGCCGCCCGCGATGATGCTGAGCGCGGCCGGGGGCGGTCGAGGTGGCTGGGACCTTAAGACGAATACGAAAGCCCCGCAGCAGTCGCCGCCAACGCGCGGACGGCCCGACGTGCTTCCGGCCACCGCCGCGTCGCTCACCGATGGCGTGCTCATCTTGCGCTATGCGTTCCCGTGCTCGCGGCTGATCCTGTTCGGCGGCCAGGCGATCCAGGGCGACGAGATCGTCTTCCGCTCCTCGAGCTCGACCACCGCCGGGGCCGTCGCGGGTATCGTGGTGGCCCGTCAGAGCACCACCTTCCAGCCGGGTTCCTCGTCGAGTTCACACAGAAGTCTCTCCTTCACGCGCCCCGCGACCTCGGGCGGCGACCAGGTCTTCGCCTCCACCCCCGCCGCGCATGCGATCACGGCTTCCAGCTGCGGCAGCAACGTGCCGGTCCTGCTGCGCCGCAGCAGCAGCTCGGGCAGCACGACGAGCGTGGGTGGTTTCAGCGTGACGGTGCGGCTCAGCTCGAACCTCGTGCTCAGCTCCTCGGTGGTCGAAGGCGACTTCCTCGACCAGGGCGGCGCGCGCGGCACGCAGATGTTCGTGACCGACAATGGCGGGGGCTCGTACACGGTCGATTGCGCTCGTCTCGATCCCACGTGCGACACGAAGGGCGACGGCACGTTGTTCGAGCTGCCGCTGTGCGCGGCGCCCGGTGCCACGAGCGGCTTCGGCACGGTGAGCATCGATGGCGTGACGTTCCGTGATTGCTCGAACCATCCGATCTTCACGCAGCCCGGTTGCGACGCCATCGTGCCGATCCAGCTCAGCTCGCCGCCGCCTCCCAGTTCGCTCACTGCCTCGCAGGTGAAGAGCGGGAACGCGCAGGGCGCAACGACCGCGATCGACCTGCACTGGAGCGGCGTCTCCTCCACGACGGGGCTCGATGTCTATGTGGCGCCTTTCGGCGGCTATCCGCTCTACGACAAGGCGCCCGTTCCCGGCCATGTGCCCGCCGCTCCCACGACCACTCCGCCGCCGGCGCCGTGGACCGCCGCTCGCGAATCCAGTGCGCCTTCGGTGAGCGAGATCGTCGTCACGAAGGCCTCTGACCACGCGCGCGTCTTCGCGCCAAGCCGCGATGATCTCTACTTCGTGATCACCGCGCGCGACGCGTATGGCAACCGCTCGGCGCCCTCCCCGATGAGCGCGGGCACGCTCACTTATCACCTGGGCGACGTGAGCGATGGCTTCATCAGTTGCTCGGGCGACAACCATGTCGACCTTGCGGACGTGAGCTTGCTGGGTTCGCACTACGGCACGCGCGTGCTCGCGGGCAGCACCTACGCATGCGTGGACGTGGGGCCCACGACCGACTTCTCGGTCGATGCGCGCCCGACGGTCGACGGCAAAATCACGTTCGAAGACCTGATGGTGTTCTCGATGAACTTCACCGTCGTCTCGGCGCCACAGACCATCGTGCGACGCACACCGGCCGCCCCCGCGGCGCTCGACGCCGTTCGACTGGGCGCCCTCACGTTGCCGGCGGTCGGTCAGACGTTCGAGTTGCCCGTTCTGTGTGACGCGGCGGGCGACCTGCAGGCGCTCAGCGTGAGGCTCGACTTCGACCACTCCGTGCTCGAACAAGTAGGCGTCTCGGGCGGCGAACTGCTCGACCGCCAGGACCGCACGGCGCTCGCGCTCAGCGCCGAGCCCGGCGATGTGGACGCAGCCCTGCTGGGCGATGGCAACGGCCTTGCGGGCAGCGGCGAACTGGCGCGCATCACGTTCCGCGTCAAGGCCCCGGGCGATGCGCGGCTCGCGGTCGCCAGCGTGGACGCGCGCGATCGCTCGAACCACCCCGTGCCCGTCACGCTGGGCGCCGCGGCCGATGCACTGCCCGCGCGCACGGCGCTCAGCTTGGCGTATCCCAATCCGTTCGCCGGCGAGACGCGCGTGCGTCTCAGCCTGCATACGGCCGGTGCGGTCGCGCTGGGTGTGTACGACATCGCGGGCCGCCACGTGCGCACGCTGCTGCGTGGCACGCAGGCCGCTGGCACGCTCAGCATCGGCTGGGATGGCCGTGACGACAACGGAATGCGTCAGGCCGCTGGCGTCTACCTGGTGCGCATGGAAGCCGCGGGAACGCGCGAATCACGACTGGTTCGCCTGATCCCCTAGGGCTTGCCGCTCGACAGAAGGTCCGTTGCCGGCCCGCGCCCCCCACGGCGCGGGCCGGCGCGTTTCCCGCTCGGGCGTGTTGTCGCCCGGGGCCGGATGCGATTAGAGTCGCACCGTCCGGACGCAATACTCGGTCATTCGCCAGGACGGTGGATGCGGGCCCCTCCCGCGGCGCCGCCCGGCTTACCAAAGGAGTCAGGGAGCCATGCGCAAGCCAGTCCTCATCGCGCTCATCGCCGCGATCGTGATCTTCGCCGCGGCGGCGATCGTTCTCTTCCAGAAGTACACGAAGACCAACGCCGACCTCATGGAGGCGCGTTCGGGCGAACTCTCGGCGCAGAGCCGGTACACCGATGCGATCGGTGCGATCGCCGAGATCCAGGACAGCCTCAACGCGATCGCGGTCAGCGGCAACGCCGTGAACCTCACGCAAGGCAATCTGAAAGGCGAGCAGAAGCTGAACGGTCCCAGCAGCCGCGAGGCGCTCGACCGTATCCACCTGCTCGCGGCGAGCATCCAGCGCACCAAGGAGAAGATCCACAACCTGGAAGACAAGCTCAAGAAGAGCGGCATCAAGCTCGCCGGCCTCGAGAAGATGATCACCAATCTCAAGTCGTCGCTCGCCGAACGCGAGATGACGATCGCCAAGCTCACCGGCAAGGTCGATTCGCTCAGCACCAAGGTGAATGGCCTTGAGACCAGCGTCGCGCAGGCGAACCAGACGATCGCCGCGAAGGATGAGACGATCGAACAGAAGCGCCGCGAGGTCAGCACGGTCTACTACATCATCGGGACCAAGAAGCACCTCATGGATCTTGGCATCGTCAAGGCGAGCGGCGGCCTGCTGGGGTTGGGCGCCACGGTGCTGCCCTCGGGCAAGTACGACGAGTCCGGCTGGACGGGGCTGGACACCGACAAAGAGACCACGATCAAGATCGGTGGCATCCGCGCCGACGTGGTCTCGCCGCAAGCCAAGGGCAGCTACGAGCTGGTCAAGGTGAGCGAGCAAGTCGAGCTGCACATCTTGAACGCTGCCGAGTTCCGCAAGATCAAGCAGGTCGTCATCATGACGCCGTAGTCCAGTCTCTGTGTGGTGAACGCGAGCGGCCGATGAGTCTGCACACTCACTGGCCGCTCGCGCGTTTGTGAACTCCTATCCCTCGTGCAGTCCGCTCGGGAACCCAGCGCATCGCAAGCGGGTAGGATGTGGTCCACGCTCGTCGCGCGCTCTCCCGTCGCTCGAGCATCGCCGAGGAGGCGGAATCATGCGTACACCCCTCACTGTCGCACTGGTCCTCACCGTCGCAGCACTCATCGCCGTGACGCTCTTCACCGTCCGCAGCCAGCAGCGCTCGCGCGCCGAGATCGCCGAGATGGAGGCCAGTCTCGCCACCTCGCACGAACAGTACGCGGCCGCATTCCGCGACGTCGCCGAGATCCAAGACAGCCTCGCCGCGCTTCCACTGGGCAACGGCCCGGCGACCCTCATCGCGAGCGGTGCACATTCGGAGCAGGGCCTGACGAATCCCGACCGCCAGCAGGCGCTCGACCGGATCGCCCAGGTCAATGCCACGATCGCCCGCGCGAAGGTACGCATCCACGAGTTGGAGACGCGTCTGCACAGGAGCGGCGTCCAGGCGTCCGGGCTGCAGAAGCTGGTCGCGAACCTCAAGACAGACGTGGCCACCAAGGAACAACTGGTCGCCCAGCTGACCGAACAGGTCAACACGCTGCAGACGCGCGTCGCCGGCCTGGAGACCACCGTGCAACAGAAGCAGGATTCGCTCTCCACCACGAGCGACGTGCTCGCGGCGAGCCAGCATGAACTGGGCACGGTCTACTACCTGATCGGTTCCAAGCAGCAGCTCACCCAGTCGGGCGTCATCGTGGCGCGCGGTGGCGTGCTGGGGCTGGGCAAGACGGTGCAGCTCTCGGGCAACTTCAACGAGAGCGCGGCGAAACCGCTGGATACGGATCAGGAGACGGTGATCGCCGCCCCGGCCGCGCACGTGCGCGTGCTGAGCGCACAGCCCGCGTCCAGCTACCAGCTGATCCCCGCCGGCGACCATGCCGAACTGCGCATCCTGGATGCGCGCGAGTTCCGTAAGGTCCGGCACGTCGTCATCATGACCAGCTAGCGCGACGCGCAGTCATACGAAGGCCCGCGAGCGCAACCCGCTCGCGGGCCTTCGCGCGTCTGGCGGCGCAAGTCAGGGGACCAGAACGATGCGCGCGGTAAGTGCGGCATCCCCCGCGCGCAAGCGCACCAGGTACACACCGGCCACCACGCGTCGGCCACCTTTGTCGCGGCGATCCCACTCGCACGCATGTTCGCCCGCCTGTAAGTCCCCCGCGAGCAGCGTGCGAACCAGCCTGCCGCTCACGTCGTACACGCGCAACTCGGCAAGGCCGGCGCGCGCCAACGCGAACGCGATGCGCGTGGATCCGGGCGGCGGAGTGCTCAGCGTGAGCACACGCGCGGCGACCGGCGCTGTGGGTGGCCGCACGCCGTCGCAGTAGTTCGCGTGTTGCAGGCCCGTCCGCCAGATGCGCTCGCCCCGCGGCAGCCGGTCCGCCATCTGCCGCAGCGGCACAGCGACGCGACGCGCACTCACGACCGGCTCTGTGGAGTCGACCGGGTCCTCACTGCCCTCGTCGGCGTGCCACAACGAGTCCTCGTGCGCGGTCTCCGCGTGGCCGCTCAAGATGGTCGCCATCGACCAGAAGATGATGCTCATGTTGGCGACCGAGGTATCGGCGGTCGACCACGGATACTGCGGATCGCCCGGCGGCTCGATGAAGTCCCACTTGTCCTTGAAGGTGCCCACATCCTCGAGCGCGAGCAGCCGGTGGATGGCCGCCTCGAACCTGGGGCTCCCGGCATGATCGAAGAGCAACGTCATGTAGCCAGGCTCCACGGTGATGCCGCGCGTGTCGTAGTCGAACGAACAACCGCTGCGGCGGCTGTCGTAGTACACCATGCACCCGTCGTAGTCCGGGCACGCTTCCTCGTAATGCGAGAGCCCTTGCGCGTCCATGCGGTCGGCCTCGAAGGCCGCGGTCCCGGTGAGCATCTGGGCGATGGCGGGATCGTGCAGCTCGCGGCCCAACAGGATCAGTTCCTGCGACATCCAGCCGGTGTAATGGATGTCCTTGGAGCACGAACACCAGTGCGGGAAGCTGCCGTCGATGCGCTGGTAGGGGATCACCTGGGCGATGATGTCGTGGCCCTTCTGCAGCGCGTCAGCGTCGCCGGTGACCTTGGCCCATTCGACCATGGCCATTGCGACCATGAGTCCGCCGTTCAGGATGCATTCCGAAGTGGGGATCGCCTTGAGCTCGTCGATGATCACCTGCGCCGCCGCAAGATGAGTGGAGTCGCGAGAGAACTCGAAACCCAGAACCAGGCTGTAGCCGAGCATGCCATCGAACGGCGTGCCGGAGTTCACCTGCAGCAGGTGCGCGGTCAGGTAGTCGGCGTGGCGCGCGATCTCGTGCACGAGGCGCTTCGAGGGGTGCGCCTTGCAGAGTTCCGCGTAGCCCAGGAGTTGGCAGACGACGCCCTGGCGGATGGCTTCAGAGGGGTTGATCGCGAAGCGCGAGTCGAGCGTGACGTCATCGACCTTGTTCGCGCGAAAGTAGGCGTCGATCCGCCGCACGAGCGGGATCACCTCATCGTGCGCATCGGCCGCGAGCGCGCGGCTCGCATGAGCGGCAGCGGGGAACATGAGCACTGCCGCGGCGGACGTCACCGCAAACATCGCCGCGAACATCGGCAGTAGACGCGGGCGGCATCGCACTGGCATGGCAGCTCCTACGCTGGGGATCCGTGGGGCGGCCGCCAGCATAACTCCCATGGGCACATCGCGCCTTACCCATGGCCCGCCTGCAGGGCGCTTGTCGGCCCGGCCGGGGCCCTCGTCATGCGGCCGCGCGCAACCCGACCAGCCCTGCTAGCATCGCCCGGCTCACGCCCTCCCGCCGCTCGGCGGGCGGCCGCCTCCCAAGCACCGACTCTCTCGAGGTCACGGATGTCCCTGCGATATCGTCGTCTGATCCGCCTGCTCGTCGCGACTATCCTTACGATGACCGCTCTTCCGGCGCCCTCGCGCGCGACTGAGCGCAGCGAGGTGCCCGTCGCGCTCACGTGGGACCTGACCTCGCTCTTTGCGAGCGACGACGCGTGGACTGCGGCGCGCAAAGATCTGGAGGCGCGCGTGCCCACCTTGGCGCGCTTCAAGGGTCATCTTGGCGACTCGCCCGACACCCTGTATGCGGCGCTCATCCTGCAGTCGAACCTGCGCCGCTCGCTCGAGCGGCTGAGCACCTACGCGAGCCAGCTCGCGGATCAGGACCAGCGTGTGGCGCGGCACATCGAGATGCGCCAGGCCTCGCAGCAGTTGCAGGTGCAGATGGGCACCGTAGCATCGTACATCCAGCCCGAGTTGCTTGCGCTGGGCGAGGCGAAGCTGCGGGCGCTGATTGTCAACCAGAAGCGTTTTGATCCGTACCGCCCCGGTCTGGACGACGTGCTGCGCTATGCGCCGCATACGAACAGCGCGGCCGAGGAGCGCATCGCCGCGCAGGCCGGCCGCATGGCGGGTGCGGGCTTCACCGTGCGCGGGCTGCTCAACAACGCCGAGATGCAGTGGCCCACCGTCACGCTGCCGAGCGGCAAGAGCGTCACGCTCGATGACGCCGCCTATACCTCGTTCCGCCAGTCCGCCGATCGCGCCGACCGCGACAGCGTCTTCCATGCTTTCTTCCGCCAGCACCAGCGCTTCCAGGGCACGTATGGCGCGGCGCTTGATGCGGCCGTGCAGGCGCACATCTTCGACCGTGACGTTCACTCGTTCAAGACGTGCCTCGAACAAGCCATGTACGGCGACAACATCCCGACGACCGTCTACACGCATCTGCTGCAGGACGTGCACGAGAACCTGCCCACGTTGCACCGCTATCTCAAGCTTCGCCAGCGCATGATGGGCCTCTCCGACCTGCGCTACGAGGACCTCTACGCCCCCATCGTGAGCAAGGTCGACCTGCGCTTCACGCCCGAACAGGCCATGGAGATCGTACTCGACACCGTGAAGCCGCTGGGTCAGTCCTATGTCGACACGCTCAAGCACGGCTTCGCTTCGCGCTGGATCGACTGGCTGCCATCGACCGGCAAGGCCTCGGGCGCCTACAGCACGGGCGCGTATGGGGTGCATCCGTACCAGTTGCAGAACTTCACGGGCCGCTACGATGAGGTGAGCACGCTGGCGCACGAGTCGGGCCACTCGATGCACACCTACCTGAGCGATTCGCATCAGCCCTACCCCACGCACGGCTACGCGACGTTCGTGGCCGAGGTGGCGTCCACTTTGAATGAGAACCTGCTCTTTCACCGCATGCTCGATAAAACGACCGACAAGCAGACGCGGCTCTATCTGCTGGGCAGCTATCTCGACAACCTGCGCACCACATTGTTCCGCCAGACGCTCTTCGCGGAGTTCGAGCTCAAGATTCACGACATGGCCGAACATGGTGAGTCGCTGAGCGGCGAGGCGCTGTCGCGCGAGTACCTCAAGCTGGTGCGGCAGTACTACGGCCACGATGCCGGCGTGTGCAAGGTGGATGATCTCTACGGCGTGGAGTGGTCGTATATCCCGCACTTCTACTACGATTTCTACGTGTACCAATACGCCACGAGCATCATCGCCTCCACCGCGCTGGCCAAGGGCGTGCGCGAGGATGCCTCAAGTGGTGGCAAGAGCACCGCGCACCGCGACGCATACCTGAACATGCTCCAGTCGGGCTCGTCGAAGTACCCGGTCGACCTGCTCAAGGGCGCGGGTGTCGACATGACGACCTCGGCACCGTTCCTGGCGGCGATGAAGGAGATGAATTCGGTCATGGACGAGATGGAGAAGCTGCTCCGCTGATTCCTTGATCCTGCGTATGCGAGGGGCCCGCGGTGTTGACGCCGCGGGCCCTTCGCATGCGATGTCCAGCGTTCTAAGCGTCTACACTGCTGCCCGCGTGCCGCGCGTTCAGCCACACGTGACAGCGGGTGCAGGTCGCGGTCATTCCGTTCTCACCCGCAATCACATCGCCGCGAGAGTCTCGTACCCCCCTCGAGAGATACTCACATTCATCGGGGAGGTCGGTATGATCGACGTCTATACGCGCCGCGCTCTTTTCGCCGGTGGCATCGGCCTGGTGGCCATGGCGGCCTTGATGCTGGGCAGCAATCCCACGAATCCCGCCCACCGGCTCCAGGCGTCTGACCGCATGACCATGTCGGACGCTGCCATGGCGCGTTGGAGCCACGACTTCTACGCTACGCACCCGATACGCGGCGCCGTGCCGGCTTCGGCGAACGCGGTCATCGCCGACACGTTCCTGGTGAACAGCTTCTACTTCGACACCGATGGCAACACGGGCACGCAGATCGATACCGCGAAGATCCAGGTCGGGCAGCGCATCCTGTTCAAATTCGTCGGCGGCTTCCACACCGCCACGAGCGGCACGCCCAACGACCTCACTGCGGGCTCGCACTTCGATGTGCCGATCGATCCCGCCGACCTGGAAGCGCAGGTGCAGTTCGACACCGTGGGCACCTATCCGTTCTTCTGCCGCCCGCACGGAGCGTTCTTCAACATGCGCGGGGTGATCGTGGTCAAGCCCAGCACTTCCGGGGTCCCGACGGCCGCGAACCACGCAGGCGTGGGCTTCACCGCGGCGCCTTGGCCCAACCCCTCGTCGCACGGGGCCGCCTTCCGCTTCGCGATGCCCAAGACCGGCCGGGCGCGCATCGACGCGTACGACGCGAGCGGCCGCCGGATCGTGACGGTGCTCGATGAAGCACTCACCGCGGGCGAGCATGCCGGCACCTGGGATGGCCGCGCGAACGGCCGCGCCACGGCGGCGGGCGTGTACTACCTGCGGCTCTCGGCGCCCGGCGTGCAGTCCTCGGCGCGGATGGTCATCGGCCACTGACGCGAGCTTCCTGCAGGCCGCATCTTGCACCGCAACCGCCTCTCCCGGCGCTTCCATGCGCCGTCTCGGACTACTGCTCACCACTCTGTGCGCGCTGTTGCTCGGCACGCCTGCTGCCGTGCGCGCCGCGGAATCCAAGTGCCCGCTGCCGCTGACCGAGTGCATGCTCCAGTACGCGGAGCTGCGCGACCGCGGCTGGCTCGGCATCGAGGTCGAACGCGACACCACCACGAACGTCGCGACCATCGTGCGCGTGGTCCCGGGCGGCCCCGCGGACCAGGCGGGCTGGAAGGACGCGAAGCCGGTCCAGGTCGCCGTGCTTCGGGCGGGAGCCAGCGTGACGGTGCCCGTGCAGTGCGGCGTGATCCCCGAGGACTATCTGGCGCACATGATCGGCGTGCATGTGCTCGAGGGACATCTCGCGTATATGGATAAGGCGGAGTGAAGCGAGGGGCATTGAACGCGCCCCTCTACGCGATCATCGTAGCGGCCCTACATCGAACGATGCGGGGCCGCTGCGGTTTTGAGAACGAGAGATTGCCCCGCCCCGCCGAAACCGCTTAAACTGACCCGCTCATGGTACGCACGTTCCCTCGTCAGATGGCCTCCATCGCCTCGCTGGTCGCTTATGTGCGGGAGTTCCTCGAGCAAGAGGGCCTCCCGAGCGACAGAGCGTTCGATCTGGACCTTGTGATCGAGGAACTCTTCACCAACCTCGTCCGGCACGCGACCGGCTCGCGCGGCGACGTGGATGTGAGCCTCGAATCCACCCCCCGCGGGGTGGTCCTGACGCTCCGGGAATACGATGCGGACCGGTACGACCCGACCGCAGCGCCCGAGGTGGATATCCACCGGCCCATCGCGGACCGCCGCCCGGGAGGCCTCGGCATCCACCTCGTCCGGCAGCTCTCGACGGATTTCCGCTATGAATGGCAGGACCGCACCGGCCTCATCACCGTGACCATGAAGGAACCCTTCTGATGTTCGAGATCCGGATCGAAGGCGAGACGGTCTACCTCGCCGGCCGCCTGGACGCCGCTGAAAGCGACCTGGCCAACGCCCAGATCGCCCCATTGCCGGGCCCCATCACGCTGGACTGCTCGCGGCTGGAATACATCTCCAGCGCCGGGATCAGCGTCCTGATGGTGGCCTACAAGCGTATGATCGCTGGTGGGAAGGGCTTTCGCATGGTGAACCTGATGCCACGGGTGAAGAACGTGTTCGTGTACGCCGGGCTCGACAAGCTTCTCGGGATCGAGTGAGCCGGAAAGCCGTCACCAACTTTTCCCCCCGAGGCGTGTACGTATGGATGAAGACGCGCTGATCCAGCGTTGTCTCGGCGGCGAGAAAGATGCATTCGCCGGGCTGGTGGCCCGCTACGAGAAGCCACTGTTCAATGTCGCACTACGCATGCTGCGCGACCGCGAAGAGGCCCGGGACGTGACCCAGACGGCGTTCGTCCGGGCGTGGCAGCATCTGGATGGCTTCGACCGCCGGCACAAGTTCTTCAGCTGGATCTACCGCATCCTCTACAACGAGGCCATCAACCGCATCCGCCGCAGACGCACCGAGCCGCTCGAACAGACGCTCGAGTCCGCTGCGCCAGGACCGGCCGAGATGGCGGAGGAGCATCAGGTCTCGTCGCGGCTGGATGCCGCCATCGCGCAGTTGAGCGAGGAATACCGTCAGGTGATCATCCTGCGGCATTGGCTGGACCACTCCTACCTGGAGATCGCCGACATCCTCGGCGTTCCCGAAAAAACAGTTCGATCGCGGCTGTTCTCGGCCCGGCGCAAGCTCGGTGAGATCCTGACGCAAGCAGGCATGAGGGGCATGTGAACGACACTTCGCTCGACGACCTGATCCAGGCCCGGTTCGACGGCACCGCCTCGCCGCAGGAGCTGCAGCGGCTTGAAGCAGCGCTGCTGAGCGACTCGCGCCTTCGCGAGCGGCATGACGAACTCGCTGCTGTCTTCGCGGCGTTGACCGACCGAACGCTCGAGGCGCCGCCCGCAACGCTGACAAGCGATATCCTGCGGGCCGTGCGCCAGACGCCCAAAACCGAACGCCGCGCCCCGCGCGCCACAGCCAGAGCGGGCTTCTCGTGGTTCCGGCTCGCCCTGCCCGCCGCGGCCGCCTGCGCCGCGTTGGTGATGGTCTGGGTATCTTTTCATAGTCCCGCCCACATGCCCGAGGACCTGCCCGCGCTCAGCGGCACCATCGCGTCGCTCGAGAGCCACCCCCAGCACATTCGCATCCGCCACGACGCCAGCTCGCTGGAACTGGTCGCACATCCCTCTGGCGCCGGGCTGACCACGCTCGAACTGCGCAATGGCGGCACACCGGCGCAGGCCGCGCTGCTCGCGGCCCGGGACGCCGTCGAGTTGACCTCGCTATCCACTTCGGATGCCGGCACTCGCATCAGCGACCCCGATGGCGCGGGCCTGCGCTTTGAACTCGCACCTGGCGCGCGCATCTCGGTGACGAGCCGGACTCAGACCGCCGGGCAGACGCTGCGCGTGATCCTGACCAGCCCCGATGGCACGCAGACCCCGGCCAGTCTCGAGTTGGGGCCCGCCGGGAAGCACTGAGAGTTCTTCACCAACTTCAGGACACCACGCTCGTCATGATACAGGCGGGTGCATCCCGCACCCTTTCACCCGCAGCAATCGAATGAGGAGGACCGGAGATGGCCAACAACCGCAATCTGATCGTGGGCGGCATCGTCGTCGTCGCCGCAGCACTGGGGATCGCGACCCTCACGGGCAAGTTCCCTGTTCAGTCCAACGGCCCCAGCGAAGGCACCATCGGCGCCGCCAAGCGCGCCACCTCGAATCAGATCTCGCCGAGCGACGTGACGGTCGGCGACGCCGAAGTGCAGGCATTCCTGCAGAGCGATTCGTTCCACAAGATCCAGACGGATGCCGACTTCCGTAAGCTGGTCACCGAAGGTCTGGGCAAGGCCATCAACGATGGCGGCCTGAGCCGCTATGGCTCCGCAGAGGGCTTTGGCAAGATGTTGACCGATGCAGGCGTGCAGAAGAGCATCGCGAGTGGCGAACTGGGCCGCATCGTCAACGATGCCGGCTTCCAGAAGCTGGTCGCGGGCCTGAACCGCGCGTCGCTCGATGCCAAGGCTCTGGATGCGAAGGCGCTTGCGGCCAGGTCGCTCGACGCCAAGGCCCTTGATGCGAAGGCGCTTGCGGCCAGGTCGCTCGACGCGAAGGCGCTCGATGCCAAGGCTCTGGATGCGAGGGCGCTGGAGTCGGGCATGAACAAGGCGAACATCGATGCGCTCGATCGCATGATGACCACCGGCTTCGGCAAGTTCCTGGCCGATCCCAGCGTCCAGAAGGCGATCATGGATCCGGGCTTCGGCAAGCTCGTCATGGACCCGGCGCTCTCCAAGCTCGCGCTCGACCCGGCATTCGGCAAGATGATCATCAGCCCCGAGTTCGGCAAGATGCTCGTCGACCCCGCACTCGGCAAGGCGATCGCGAACGGCTCGCTGGATCGCGCCGTCACCGAGCGCTGAGCAGACGGGGCGGATTGGCCCCCTCTCATGTAGAATGTCACGAGAGCGCCGCGGCCTCCTCCGCGGCGCTCTCGCTTGCATACACGGAGGCCTCCCCGATGCCGTTATCGCTCCGCCGGCCCGCCGTCGCGCGCGCGCTCTGCGTTCTGGCGCTGGCCGTCGTCGCTGCCCTGCGCGCCGCTCCGGCTCGCGCGCAGTATCGCCGCATCGAAGCCGACGGCCTGAGCATGACGTATTCACATCCGTGGCTCGATTACATCGCGCCTTACACCGCGCGGTGCTTCGAGAACAGCCTGCGGTTCCACCGCAAGCTCTGGGGCTTCGGGCCGAGCGACCCGGTGAATGTGATGCTCGACGACTTCTCGGATTACGGGAACGCCGGCGTCTGGGCGGCGCCGCGGCTCAGCCTGAACGTGCATATCGCACCTACCAATTTCGTGTATGAGACCGGCCCGGGCAACGAACGCATCAACTTCACGATGAACCACGAGTTGGTGCACGTGCTGGCGCTCGATGGCCAGAGTGGAGCGGACCGCACCTTTCGCGGTCTCTTCCATGGCCGCGTCCGCGAGGACGACGAACACCCCGAGACGATCCTGTACGGCAATCTCACGTTGCCGCGGCGCGCCAGCCCGCGCTGGTACCACGAGGGCATCGCCGTGTTCCTCGAGACCTGGATGGCCGGCGGACTCGGCCGCGCCCAGGGCCCCTACGACGAGATGGTGTTCCGCTCCATGGTCCGCGACGGCGCGCACTTCTATGACCCGCTGGGTCTGGAAGCCGAAGGCACCAAGGTCGACTTCCAGGTCGGCACCAATTCGTATCTTTACGGCACGCGCTTCATGTCGTATCTCGCGTGGCGGTATTCGCCCGAGAAGGTCATGGACTGGGTCGCGCGCCGCCCGGGCAGCAAGCGCTACTTCGCGAACCAGTTCCAACACGTGTTCGGCAAGAGCCTGAGTCAGGGCTGGAGCGACTGGATCGCGTTCGAGCACGACTTCGAGCGCGCGAACCTCGATTCACTGCGTCTGCACCCCACGACGCGTTACCGCGACCTGTCGACGATCGCACTAGGCAGCGTCTCGCGCGCCTTCGTCGACAGCGCCAGCCATGCATTGATTGCCGCGGTATTCCGCCCTGGCGTCGTCGCGCATCTCGCGTCAATCCCCCTCGATGGCGGCGCGCCACGAGTGCTGCAGGAGATCCAGGGCCCCACGCTCTACTGCGTCTCCTCCGTCGCGTACGACCCCGAGACACGGCGCGTCTTCTATACCGCCGACAACAACGAGTGGCGTGACCTGTGCGTGTACGACCTCGCGAGCGGCCGGGCGCACAAGCTCATCAAGGACGCCCGACTGGGTGACCTCGCGTGGGACCGTATACATCAGGAACTGTGGGGTGTGCGCCACTTCAATGGCTACTCGAGCATCGTGCACATGCGCGCGCCATTCACCGACTGGAAGCTCGCGGTCACGCTGCCCTATGGCCTCGACGCTTACGATCTGGATGTCTCGCCGGACGGCCGCACGATCGCGGCCTCGTTCGCCGAGATCAACGGCCACCAGAGCCTGCGCCTGCTCGAGACCGCCAAGCTCGCGGCGGCCGACACCACGTCGCGCGCGCTCTGGGAATTCGGCAGCGCGATCCCCGAGGGCTTCGTGTTCTCTCCCGATGGCCGCGCCCTCTATGGCAGCTCGTACTACACGGGCGTGTCGAACATCTTCCGCTACGACCTGGCGCGCGATTCCATGGACGTGCTCAGCAATGCCGAGACCGGCTTCTTCCGCCCCGTGCCCACGGCCGGGGATTCGCTCATCGTGTTTCGATACAGCGGCCATGGCTTCACGCCCGCGCGCATCGCGCAGACGCCTCTCACCGATGTGAGCGCGATCACGTTCCTGGGCGCTCAGCTCTACGAGAGGTATCCGGTGCTCAAGAGCTGGAAGGTGCCGCCGCCCTCGCGGGTGGTGCTGGACTCGGTGCGTTCGGCGCCGCAGGACTACCACGCCATGCAGGCCGTGCGGCTCACCACGATCGTTCCGGTCGTGGAGTCCTACCGCCAGCACACATCCGTGGGCTGGGACGCCGAGCTGTCCGATCCGCTCGGCATGAACCGCTTCAGCGTCTCGGCCACGGTGAGTCCTGAGAAGGATATGCCCGGGCGCGAACGCGTGCACCTGACGGCGCGCTACCACCGCTACGACTTGGGCCTGGCCTTGCGCTGGAATCCCGCCTCGTTCTACGACCTGGCGGGTCCCACCTTCGTGAGCCGCAAAGGGGTGAGCAGCGCGATCGACTACCATCGCTCGTTGCTGCGCGACGTGCCGCGCACGTTGGAACTGACTTTGCGGGCGGATCACTGGGGCGGACTCGATCACTTGCCGGATCAGCAGAACGTGAGCACCTCGCCGGACTTCGACCAGCTATTCTCCACGAGCACCGAGCTGCGCTACAAGAACACGCGCGGCTCGCTGGGCTCGGTGGATCCCGAGGTCGGGCATACGTGGTTCCTCTCGTTGTCGCAGAACGACGTGCGCTTTCGCAGCGCGGGTGCCTCGGTATGGAAGGCCTATCCGTTCGCCCAAGCCGGGCTCGACGCGGGCCACCCGGTGCCGGGCCTGGCGCACTCGTCGGTCTGGCTTCGCAGCAGCGTCGGTCTAGCGTCACACGACCCCGCGCAGCCGTTCGCGAATTTTTATTTCGGCGCGTTCGGCAACAACTTGCTCGATCATCTCGAGCCCAAGCGTTATCGCTCCCCGGAGAGCTTTCCGGGCCTGCCGATCGACGCCGTGGCCGGCACGAACTACGCGCGGACGATGCTGGACTGGAACCTGCCGGCCCTGCGGTTCCGCCGCGCGGGCACGCTCGCGCTCTATGCGAGCTGGGCGCGCGTGTCGTTTTTTGGCAGCGTGCTCGCTACGGAGCTGGGTGATACCGCACTGCGCCGCAAGGTCGGCGACGCCGGCGCTCAGGTGGACTTCCGCCTGCAGTTGCTCACTCAGAGCCCGCTCACGCTGTCGTTCGGGTATGCGCGCGCGTTCGAGAAGAACATCGCGCCGCACTCCGAATGGATGGCGTCGTTGAAGGTGCTTTGAGATGCAGTGGAACCTGCTCGCGGGCTTCCTGCCGGTGCTGATGTTCCTCGTCGCCCTCAAGCTGATCGACAGCTACAAGCTCATCCATCGCGAGACGCTGGCCACATCGCTGTGCGCCGGCGCGGCCGCGGCACTGATCGCATGGCTCGTGCAGTCGCAGCTCGTCGCGCGCGGAGCGGTCGACCCCACGGTGCTGCGCCACTATCTCGCACCACTGCTCGAGGAAGTGCTCAAGGCGGTATTCGTCGCGTGGCTCATCCGTACGGACCGCGTGGGCTTCATGGTTGACGCGGCGATCGCAGGCTTCGCCGTGGGCGCGGGCTTCGCGCTGGTGGAGAATCTCTACTACGCACAGGCGCTTTCTGATAGCTCGATCGGTCTGTGGTTGGTACGCGGCCTGGGCACCGCAGTCATGCACGGATCGACCACAGCGGTGTTCGCGATCCTGAGCAAGGACCTGGGCGAGCGACATGAATACTCGGGCCCGCTGCTGCTGCTGCCGGGCCTCGCGGTAGCGGTCACGGTGCACGCGGCATTCAATCACCTCACGCTCAACCCGATGCTCACGACGGCGGCGCTGCTGGTGACGATGCCATTGCTGCTGCTCGCGGTGTTCGATCGCAGCGAAAAGGCGACGCGCGACTGGCTGGGCTCGGGACTCGACAGCGAAGTCGACATGCTGGAGCAGATCCTCGACGGCGAAGTCGCAGGCACGCCCGTGGGCCGCTATCTCGAGACGCTCAAGGCGCACTTCCCGGGCATGATCGTGGCGGACATGCTGTCGCTCTTGCGCATCCATCTGGAACTGAGCCTGCGCTCAAAGGGCCTCCTCATCGCCCGCGCCGCGGGCATCGAGGTTCCACTGGGCCCGGATGTGAAGGCGAACCTCGAAGAACTCCGCTACCTGGAACGCAGCATCGGCCCGACGGGCCAACTGGCCCTGCTCCCCTTACGCCGCACGAGCAGCCGCGATCTCTGGCAGATCATGCTCCTGGCCCGGGAAGCGAACCGCACCTAGCCCGGACTATTCATGAACGATGAGCCGAGGATGCGAGCGGTGGGCGGCTGCAAGGCGCACGACCGGGCGGCACCGCAAGCGTGTCGAGAAACACGCTCAGGAGCGCCCCGGTCGTGCAACGCAGCAGACACCCACCGCTTGCGTCCGCAGGCCACGGGCTCATGAATAGTCCAGGCTAGCCTTTCCCCACACTCCTCGGAGCGCTGGTCCATTTTCTGATTCCGGCACGGGCACCGCAGCCGCTTATGGATCCCGCGGCGGCGGCGGGCTGTCGGTCAGGCCTTGGCGGCGGCTCTTCATGGATCAGCGGGAAACGTGATGTGCGAGAGCCTCGCGTTACTTGGCCTTCTCGGCGCGTGGGGCGCGACCCAGGTTGTCGTCGAGGTCGGCAACCATGTAGGCCAGCGCCGAGTAGCACGCCACGTTGTGACGCAACTGCGCCGGGTCGATCTTGTCGAAAGTGTCGTTCGGCGTGTGGTGCAGGTCGAAATAGCGTGTCGCATCGGTGAGCAGGTCGAAGACCGGCACCCCCAGCGCGTAGAGCTGGCCGACGTCCGCGTCGCCCGACGCCTCGTTGCCCATGTACTCCACGCCCAAAGGCTGGATCACGTTCCAGAGCGCGCGGATGACCGGCAGCTTTGCCGTCGAGACGCGCGACGAGAGTCCATAGACCCACCAGGGCCCCAGATCGCTCTCCATGCCCAGCACGATGCGCGATGCTTCGGCCGCGTGATCGCGCGCGTAAGTGCGAGCGCCCGAGAGACCGAACTCCTCGTTCGCGAAGAGCACGACACGGATCGTGCGCTTGGGCGGCGTCTTGAGTTCGCCGATCAGGTGCGCCGCGCCCGTCATGATCGCCACGCCCGCGCCGTCGTCCTCGGCACCCGTGCCCAGATCCCACGAGTCCAGATGCGCGCCGAGCACGACCACTTCCCCATTCTTGTCGCGGCCCGGGATCTCGCCCACCACATTGGCGGAGCGCGTGCTGTCGGCCCACTGCGAGTCATCGCGCAACCTGATGCGCACGCGCTGGCCGGAAGCGAGTTCCTCGTCAAGCAGGTCGGCGTCCGGCGTCGAGAGCGCCATCGCCGGGATGCGCTTCTCGTTCGCCTCGAAATGCATCTCGCCGGTGTGCGGCACGCGGTCGTGGTCGGTGCCGATCGAGCGGATCACCACGGCGAGCGCGCCCAGCTTCGCCGCTTCCGCGGCGCCGCGGCCACGCACCGCCACTGCGGGGCCGTACCCCGAACCCTCGCGGTTCTTGGCCATGTGGCCACCAAAGAACACGATCTTGCCCTCGACCTGTTCGGGCTTGGCGAGCTTGAGTTCGTAGAGGGAGTTCACGCGCACGACCTCGGCTTCGATGCCTTCGGCGGGAGTGGCGATGCTGCCCCCGAGCGTCGCCACCACCATGCGCTGCGGCCACGGCGCCATGATCTCGGCGCGCGCATCGCCGCGGATCCAGTGCGGCACCGTCACCGACTCGGCGTGCACATTCTGGAAGCCGAGCGCCTTGAGCTTGGCCAGCGCCCACGTGACCGCGCGCAGGTCGCCGGGGCTGCCGGCAGAGCGGGCGCCCACTTCCGTCGTGAGCGAGCGCAGGACCTCGTAGCCCGTGTCATCCGTGAGCGCCTTGTCCCGCAGGCCGCGGGCCGTCGCCAGCGATGCGGCGGTCGGCAAAGCGGCAGTGGGCGTGGGATCCGCAGCGCGGGCTGGGGAAACGGTCATGAATGACAAAGCGGTGACCACAAGAACGAGGCGGCGATCCATCGGGTTCCCTCCATGACGGGCCAAGACGCGAAGCGGACACACTACGCCGCGCTGCCGTTGGGTGCGAGTCCCCAGAATCGCCTGCCCCTATATTTTGTTCAGCCCTGCTGCACGAACGATTTGACGCGCCGGGCATGGCATCGCTCGCGGCCGCGGGTTACCATTGCGTGTCTTCTACACCCTGCCATCGCGCATCACCACGGCGACCGATCATGCGTCCCCTAGCCTGCCGCGCTTCAGCGCCGAAAGGTCCTCCCCCGATGTCGTCACGCATCTTCGCATCCCTGCTCGCCCTTCTGCTTCTGGCGGCTCCTGCCTTCGCTGCCAAGAAGGCGCTTTTCGACAACACGCACGCGCAGACGGCTGGCAATGCGGATTGGATCATCGATACGGACCAACCGCTGCCGGTGCCCGACCAGAGCACGGTCACGCAGGCGACCCCCGAAACCTATTGGACGGGTGCCAACTCGTCGTGGGGCATCGCGATGGTCAAGCGCGGCTACCAGGTGGCCACGCTCACGAGTTCGTTCGGGATCACCTACCAGAATCCCGCGAATCCGTATGACCTGTCGAACTACGACGTGTTCATCGTCAATGAGCCGAACACGAAGTTCACCTCCGCGGAATCCACCGCCGTCTGGAATTACGTGCGGGATGGTGGCGGTCTGTTCGTGATCTCGGACCACAATGCCTCGGATCGCAACAACGACGGCTTCGACTCGCCGCACATCTGGAACCTGATGGACGCTCAGCAGCTCTGGGGTGTGCACTTCGGCGTCGCGGGTGACGCGAACAACTCGATCTCGCAGACCAGCACGAACAAGAACACCTCGCCGACCGACCCCATCATCAATGGCTCTGCGGGCATCGCCACGGGCATCGCGTTCCACGCGGGCACCACGATGACGCTCAACACCGCGGCCAACGCCAGCGTGACGGGCGACGTGTGGATGAACACGGCAACGAACGGCGGCACCACGGGCGCCATGGTCGCGCACTCCACATATGGCACTGGCCGCATCGTCTTCGTCTCGGACAGCTCGCCGGCCGATGACGGCACGGGCTCGAGCGGCACGGTATTCAATGGCTGGGCCGAGGTCGCCGACAGCCTGATCTTCCTGAACGGCACGCTGTGGGCCACGCGCACCGGCGGCGCCGCAGATGTGACCCCGCCCAGCGTGACGCTCACCTCGCCAGTGGGCGGCGAGAGCTGGGGCGTCGCGTCCGTTCACAACGCGACTTGGACCGCGACCGACAACGTGGGCGTGACCACGGTCGACCTCGCGTACTCGACCGATGGCGGCGCGACCTATCCGAACGCGATCGCGACCGGCCTCACCAACACCGGCACGTATGCATGGACGATCCCCGCGCTGCTCTCGAACACCGTACGTGTGCGCGTGACCGCGCGTGACGCCGCGGCGAACTCCGCCGCCAGCAGCAGCGGCGCGAACCTCGCGTTTACCGGCTGGGCGATCACCGCCACGCAGAGCGCGAACGGCGCCATCACCCCGGCGGGCACAGCGGTCGTGGCCGACGGCGCGACGCCCACCTACACGATCACGGCGGATCCCAACTTCCACGTGGCCGACGTGAAGGTGAACAATGTCTCGGTCGGTGTACTCACGAGCTATCCGTTCCCGCCCGTGCACTCGAACCAGACGATCACGGCGACCTTCGCGGCCAACAGCTCCGACACGCAGGCACCGATCGCCACGATCACCTCGCCCACCGGCGGCGAGAACTGGAACGTCGGCTCGCTGCACGCGATCACCTGGACGGCGACCGACAACACCGGCGTCACGAGCATCGACCTCGCGTACTCGGTGGACGCGGGCGCCTCGTTCAGCGCGATCGCAAGCGGGCTCGCCAACTCCAGCACCTACAACTGGACCGTCCCTGCGGTGCTCAGCAGCCAGGCGCGAGTGCGCGTGACCGCGCACGATGGCGCGGGCAACCTCGGCGCGGACTCCTCGGCCGCGAACTTCACGATCGGTGGCTGGACGATCACCGCTTCGGCCAGCGCCAATGGCGCGATCGCGCCGAGCGGCGGCGTGGTCGTCGGCGACGGCGCGACGCCTGCGTTCACGATCACGCCCACGGCCGGCTTCCAGGTCGCCGACGTCCTCGTGAATGGGCTCTCGGTGGGCGCAGTCACGAACTACACTTTCCTGCCGGTGCACTCGAACCAGACGATCGCGGCGAGCTTCTCGCCTTCGAGCTTCACGGTGAACGTGACCGTGGCAGGCAGCGGCTCGGTGGCGAAGTCGCCCGACCAGCCCAGCTATCTGGGCGGCAGCAGCCTGCAGCTCACGGCCACGCCCACGCCGGGCTGGAACTTCGCGGGCTGGAGCGGCAGCGTGACGGGCTCGGCGAACCCGCTCAACCTCACCGTCACGTCGAACCTGAACATCACCGCCACGTTCTCGCAGCACGTCTACACCTGGAACCAGGCCGGTTCCGCCGCTTGGACGACCGCCGCGAACTGGACACCCGCGCGCACCACGCCGGCCACCGATGACGTACTCGTGTTCAACGGCGGCGGCGCGGTCACCGCGACGGCCGTGCCCACGCAGTCGATCGGTCAGCTGCAGGTCGCGAGCGGCACGAATGTCACGCTCACGCCCTCTGGCGCGGCAGCGCTCACGCTCAATGGCTCGAGCGGCAACGGCCTCGACATCGGCGCAGGCTCGACGCTCACGGTGACCGGCGCCACGGCGATGGGCTTCCAGCTCACCGCCGGTGTCATCGGCACGATCAAGGGCACGGTCAACTTCAGCGGCGGCGCGCACCGCCTGCAGGCGACCAGCGCGAGCTCGCTGCTCTTCCAGTCCGGCTCGGTGATGACACTGGCCACCGGCTTCACGGGCAATGCCTTCGGCACCACGGCGCTCAGCTCGGTCATCTTCCAGGGCGGCTCGTTGTACGTGCAGGGCTCCGGCGCGAATCCCTTCGGCGCCACGCAGCCGAACTCGGTCGTGATCTGGCAGCCGGGCAGCCGCTTCCGCATGGACGGAAACCTCACGCCCTCGCTCGCCGGCCGCAACTACGCCGATGTCGAGTTCAACAATGCCGCACTGGTCGCAGCGCCCGCGGGAACGGCGGCGTGGTCGATGGACAGCCTCATCGTCACGCAGGGCTCGATCAACTTCTCGAACATCGCCGGCGGCGGCACCCTGCGCGGCAGCATGGTCGTCCAGAGCGGCGGCACGGTCGTCTTCACGCCGGCCACCACGATCGCGCTCACGTTCGGCGGCACGACGCCTAACCGCGTCCATCTCGCGGGCACCTTCACGCACAACGCGACGCTCGCCATCTCGCTCAACAACCCGGCGGGCCTCACGCTGACCTCGCCCGTCACGCTGGGCGCGCCGTTCACCTTCGTACACGGATTGGTGCGCACCGGCGGCAACGTCTTCGCGATCGGCGCCGCGGGCAACCTGGTCGGCGCCGCGCAGAACTCGGGCTGGGTGTACGGCAACTTGCGCCGCAATGTCAGCGCGGGCAACTCCTCGCGCCTGTTCGACATCGGCGATGCGACCGCTTGGACGCCGGTCGTCGTGGCCATGACCGGTGCCGCATCGGCGCTCGATGTGACGGCCTCCACCACGCTCGGCGATCACCCGCAGATCGGCAGCTCGGACCTGGACGTGAACCGCTCCGTGAACCGCTACTGGAACCTCGCCCCCGTGGGCACCCCGAGCTTCACGAGCTACGACGTGACGTTGAATTACACGGCCGGCGACGTGGATGCCGGCGCGCAGACCAACAACTTCTTGGTGCGCCGTTACAGCGCAGGTTGGACAAGCACGAACTTCGGCTCGCGCACGGCAACATCCACGCAAGCGACCGGAGTCACCGGCTGGGGCGATTTCGCCGTCGCGCAGGTTCTGCGCTACACGCTCGCGGTGAACGTGCTCGGCAGTGGCAGCGTGCAGAAGACGCCGGACCAGCCGGACTACGCGCCAGGCACGGTCGTGCAGCTTCTGGCCACTGCGAACTCCGGCTTCGCGTTCACGGGCTATTCGGGCGCGGTGAACACCGCGGCGAACCCCACACCTGTGACCATGAACAGCAACCAATCGGTCACCGCGACTTTCACCGGCATCACGTACACGATCGATGCCAGCGCCGATGTGAACGGCACCATCACGCCGAGCGGGCCCGTCATCGTGAACGCAGGCGCGAACCAGTCGTTCGGCAGCACGCCCAACAGCGGTTTCCAGATCCTGGACGTGCTCGTGGACGGCGTATCGGTGGGCCCGGTGACCTTGTACGGCTTCACGAACGTCACAGCAAACCACACGATCGCCGTTTCGTTCGTGGCGGTGAACACCGGCGTCCTCGATGGCCCACTGACGCTTGCGCTGGCGCGGCCGATGCCGAACCCGAGCATCCACACGACGCTGCTCGCGTTCTCGCTGCCCCATGCAGCATTCGCGCGCATCGAGATCCTGGATGCCGGCGGCCGCCGTGTGGCAGTGCATGAGGGCGACTTCGCCGCCGGCCGGTACCAGTGGCGCTGGGACGGCACCGATGCGAGCGGCGCGCGCGTGGGCTCGGGCCTGTACTTCGCCCGCATGACGACGCCGCTGGGCACTCGCCAACAGCGGATCGCACTGCTGCGCTGACCTTCGCGAGCGCAGTGGTCACGGCGACGGCCCGCGCTACACGCGCGGGCCGCTCGCTTGTAGGCCAGGCGTCAGTCGTCGTCTCCCTTGCGGCTATCCGCGGGTGACGGCGGACCCGTGACGCGCAGCACATGCGCGCTACGCACGGGCGCCGGCGGCGCCGCGCTGCCGTGTACCGAGTGCCATAACACCTTATTGAGCACATCGTTCGGCACCGCGTCGGCGGTCTTGAAGTCCATGGCGTCGCTCTCGCGCTGGCCGAATGCGCCCGCCACGTTGAGTTCGTCCAGATCGATGCGCGCTTCGCGGTGCTGGAATGGCCGCAGGTCGGGCGTCATGCGGAGCACGCCTTCCAAGCCATTGGCGCGCGCATCGAAACTCGACATGGTCGGCAGGCCGAAGACGTTTTCGATGCAGCGCAACACGCTGCAGTTCGTGTACAAGCTGTGGTCCACGACCCCGCGCTTCACGTACGGCCCGGCCGCCAACGCCACCGTGCGATGGCCATCGACATGGTCGGCGCCGTTGGCGGCGTCGTCTTCGATCACCAAAATGAGCGCGTGCTTCCAGTAGCGGCTACGGCTGATGCGCTCGACGATGCGCCCGAGCGCCAAGTCGTTCTCAGCCACGTGCGCGCGCGGCGTCGGGCGGCTCGTGCACGTGCCTTCGGTATGGTCGTTGGCAAGGCGGATGATGCTCAGCTGAGGCAGCCCGCCGTCCCGGTCGTAGTGATCGAACTCCGCTTGCCATTCGGCGACACGGTCCAGGTCGGAGTAGCTAAGGTCGTATCCCAGATAGCGCGGCGCCACGTGCCCTTCCAAGCCGGGGATGCCCGCGCGCACGGTGTCGGCGTGCGTCGCGCCATTGAAGACGAACTCGCCGTAGCTGCGATACGAGATGCCGTGCCGCGCACACAGATCCCACAGGTAGCCACCCTGAGGGTACGCCAGCGGATTGCCGCCCTCGAAATCATAGATGCGATTGTTGGGCTCGCCCTTGATGACGTAGTCGGTGGCGTACGCGCCCATGCCCCAATTGTGGCCGTCGGCGCTTCCGTCGGAATCGCAGAATGTGCGATCGAGTGTGACGAACTCGCGCGCGAGTGCGTGCTGATTGGGCGTGACGTTCTCGCCGAACATGCATAGGCTCGAGTCCCCATCGGCTTCGCGGATGTCACCGAACAGCTGATCGTATGAGCGGTTCTCCTTGATGATGTAGAAGACGTTCTGGATCGGTGGGCGCTGCGCTGGACGTGGCCGAACGGGCGGCGTGTTCGCTGCCACCTCGGCCGTCGCGCGCGCGAGCGCCGCGTCATCGGGCTCCTGCACGATCGACAGCGTCCCGCGCGCCGACGGGCTGTACGACATGTAGTGACACCACGCGCTGGTGTCGGTGTCCCCGCCCTTGCTCGGGCTCGAGCCGGCGCCCTTGGCGTTGGCCACCACGAGTCGGTGCTGCCCGGGCACGAGGCGCACGGCGCTGGGATACCAGCCAACCGGGATCATCCCGGCCGCGCGCGCATGACCGGCGCGCCGCACATCGAAGACGGCCAGATGGTCACCGCCTGCATCGGCCACGTATAGCCGTTCCCCGCGAGCGTCGAGCGCCACGCCGTTAGGCGTATCCCCCATGGGCACTCGCGCGTCGTTCGACGTGCGCAGCCATTCGCTCACACGACCAACACGCAGGTCGATCACGGCGACCGTATTCGCATTGGCATTCGCCACGAACAGCCGTGCGCCGTCAGGAGACTCCGCCATGTCAGTGGGATGCTCGCCCGTACCGATCTCCTGCATCACGCGTAGCGTGGCGACATCGATCACCGCCACGGCCGCACGGCTCCACAGCGAGGCATAGAGGCGCGCGCCGTCACGCGACAGCAGGCACGTCCACGGCACGGCGCCGAGCTTTAGCGTGCCCGTGGCGCGCGCGGCCGACAGGTCCACCACGTGCAGCGAGGAATCCAAGCGCGAGACCACGTACAGACGCTGGCGCAAGTCGTCGGCGCAGAGGCCCGTGGTCCAGATCGCGCCGGGGCCGTAGTCGAGCACATTGCCCTGTGGGTACGCGCCGCCCATGGCCATGGGCGGGCCCACGGCGATGGAGTCCGCGAGCCGCGCGTGGCCGCCGGCCATGTCGAAGAGCAGGATCCGGTTGCGATGCCCCTCGCTCACGGCGAGCCTTGCACCGTTCGCGATGAAACTCACGCCCACGAACGTCTCCGGCAGCGGCACGTGCTGGATGCTCTGCGCGCGGGTGAGGTCCACGAGGTCGAGCCCCTTGCCATGCCATCCGCTGTGCGTGGAGACCGCCCAGCGGCCGTCGGGACTCACCGCGAGCCCCAGCGGGAAATCGCCGACCGCGACCTGGCGCCCGGCCGGCGAGAGCGCCCAGCCGTTGGGCAGGCGCACGCGCCCGCCAGCTGCGGGGCCCGGCGCGAACATGTGAGACGTGACGGCGCGCGCCGGGCGCACGGCGCCGGACGACACGGAAGCAGTCAAGACCACGGCGGCGAGTGCTGCGAAGAACCACGGGCGCATCGGGGCATCCTCCGGGTGGGGCTACATGGCGGACGCTGCCACGCGCCGCGCCGGCGACGCAAACGGAGCGACGCAAACGGAGTTGCCACCTGCAGCGCACCTCGGCCATGCTCGCGGTGTCGTTCCGCTCAGCCGTCCCGCGACGGCCGCCAGCGCATGTCTCCTCTCCTGCGGAGTTCCGCCCGTGTCCGACTCACCTTCGCTCTTCTGTGCGCTCACACAGCGTAGCCTCACATTGCGCAATCGCATCGCCGTCTCGCCGATGTGCATGTACTCGGCGCAGGACGGCTTCGCGAACGACTGGCATCTCGTGCATCTGGGCAGCCGCGCGGTCGGTGGCGCGGGCGTGGTGATGGTCGAGGCTACCGGCGTGACGCCCGAAGCGCGCATCACGCCGGCGTGTCTGGGCCTGTGGAGCGACGCGCATGTGCCGATGCTCGCGCGTATCGCCAGCTTCATGAGTGAACACGGCGCGGCGCCGGCGATCCAACTCGCGCATGCGGGACGCAAGGCCAGTCATGCCGCGCCGCCGAACGCCAGCAGGCCGCTCGCGCCCGATGAAGCCGGCGGCTGGCAGAGCGTCGGGCCGACCGCGCAACCCTTCCAGGAAGGCGCGCCGCAGCCAGTGGCTTTGGACGACACCGGTATCCACAACGTGATCGCCGCGTTCCGCGCGGCCGCCGTGCGCGCGCGCGACGCCGGCTTCCAGATCGCCGAGGTCCACGCGGCGCATGGCTACCTGTTGCACCAGTTCTACTCGCCGCTCATCAACACGCGCACCGACGCGTGGGGCGGCAGCTTCGAGAACCGCATCCGCCTCACGCTCGAGGTGACGCGCGCCGTGCGCGAGGTGTGGCCCACGCAGTTGCCCGTGTGGGTGCGCATCTCGGCCACGGACTGGGCGGAAGGTGGCTGGGACCTGGCGCAGTCCATCGAGCTCGCCAGGCAGCTTCGCGCGCTTGGTGTGGACCTGATCGACTGCTCGAGCGGCGGCGGAGTGGCGCACCAGCGGATCGCCGTAGCGCCCGGCTATCAGGTGCCCTTTGCCGCCGCTGTGCGACGCGACGCCGGCATCGCGACCGGCGCGGTGGGCCTGATCACCGAGGCCGCGCAGGCCGACGCGATCATCCGTGGCGGCGAGGCCGATGTCGTGCTGCTCGCGCGCGAGGAACTGCGCGATCCCTACTGGCCGCTGCACGCGGCGAAGACCTTGGGCGTCGACGTCGCTTGGCCGACTCAGTACCTGCGAGCGAAGCGGTGATCACGACCGCTCAGTCCGCCAGCGTGGAAAGATCGCCCGGGTCCTCGCCCAACTCGACGGCTTTCAAGTAGCGCCGCACGATCTTGCCCGAGCGCGTCTTGGGCAACGCCGTGCGGATCTCGATCTCGGCGGGCTGTGCGATCGGTCCAAGGTCCTGACGGACGTGGTCTTTGAGACTTGCGACAAGCCCCGGCCCCGTGCTCGCGCCGGGCTTGAGCACGACGAAGGCCTTGATGCGCTCCCCCTTGAGGGCATCCGGCAGGCCAACCACGGCGCTCTCGGCGACCGATGGATGGCGCAGCAGCGAGCCCTCCACATCGGCGGTGCCGATGCGATGGCCCGCCACGTTGAGCACATCGTCCGAGCGGCCGAGCACGGCGAACCAGCCATCCTTGTCGCGCACGGCGATGTCGCCGGCCGCGTAGCAGCCGGGAATCTGCGTCCAGTAGGCTTCGTACCGTGCGTGATCGTTCCAGACCGTGCGCATCATGTACGGCAGCGGCCGACGCAACACGAGCAGCCCGCCTGCACCATCGGGCAGCGGCTCGCCGTGCGCGTTCACGATGTCGGCGATCACGCCTGGCAGCGGCTTGCCCACCTTGCCGGGGCGCGCCTCGAAGGTGGGCAGTGTGCCCAGCACGGGCGCGGCGATCTCGGTCTGCCACCAGTTGTCCACCACGAAGCCACCGCTCTGGCCGACCAGATGCTTCTGGCTCCACAGGTGTGCCTCGGGATTGAGCGGCTCGCCCGCGCACGCGATCAACCGCAGGCGCGAGAGATCGTAACGCAGCGGCACCTCGGGCCCGTGGCTCATCCACATGCGCATGGCCGTGGGCGCGGTGAAAAGGATGTTCACGCCGAAACGCTCACAGAGCTCCCAAGTCACGTCGGGCGTCGGATGATCGGGAACGCCTTCGCGGCAGAACACCGTGGCGCCGATCGACAGCGGGCCATACACGATGAACGAATGTCCGACGATCCAGCCGATGTCGGACGTGCTCCAGTAGATGTCACGCTCGCCGATCTGGTAGAACGCGCGCGCCAGGTAGGTGACGCCCACCAGGTACCCGCCGGTCGAGTGCACGATGCCTTTGGGCTTCCCCGTCGTCCCCGACGTGTACAGGATGAACAGCGGGTCCTCGCTGTCCATGGCCTCGGGCTCGCAGTGGATCTCGCGCGCATGCTGGATGTCGTAGAAGTCCCGCTCGCGCTCGCTGTCGAACTGGAATGGCGCATCGCCCACGCGCGAACCGCGGCGGTGCACGATCACGTGCTCCACGGCGGTGAGATCGCGCACGGCTTCATCGACTGTGGGCTTGAGCGGCATCTTCTTGCCGCGCCGGAACGTGAAGTCCGAACAGACGATCACCTTGGCCGCGGCGTCCACCAGCCGGGAACGCAGCGCCTCGGTGCCCATGCCGGCGTAGACCACGCAATGGATCGCGCCCAGGCGCGCGCACGCAAGCATCGTGATGATGCCCTCGGGCACCATGGGCATGTACACGACCACGCGATCGCCCTTGCGTACCCCGAGGCGGCGCATCGCATTGGCGAAGCGGTTCACCTCACGGTAGAGGCGGTTGTAGGTGTAGGCCTGCTCCTCGCCATCTTCGCCCACCCATAGAATCGCGGCCTTGTTGCGGCGGTCGCTGTAAACGTGCCGGTCCACGCAGTTCGCGCAGGCGTTGAGCTTGCCACCCAGGAACCACTCGTGCTCGGGCGGGTCGAAGCGCACCACCTGGTTCCACGGCTCGATCCAGTCCACGGCCTGCGACTTGGCGGCCCAGAATCCTTCGGGATCCGACTGCGCGTGCATGCGTTCCACCGCGTCGTTGCGCAAGACCGCCTCACGCGCGAGTTGCAGCGGCGGCGGGATGACCACGTCGTCGTGCGCGAGACGGGCGATGGCCGCCTGCTGGACGTGCGAGAGTTCGAGCATCGACGGCTCCGTCGCGGCGGTGGATCCCTTGCGGTGGGCCGACGCGGGCGCGTCGTCGGAAGTCGGGGCCATGGTGTCCTCGGGATGGAAGGAAGACATCGGCGGACGCCGGCCGGGCGACGCGTCGGCTTGACGCGTCCCCGCCGGCTCCGTTCCTGCAGTGCTACTGCTTCATCTCGGCGAGCCGGTACATGCGCTCGACGTTCTCCTGCACCCACGAGCGCAGCCTCTCGAGATCCTCCTCGCGGCCCGGCCGTGCGGAGATCCTGCCCGTCTCACGATCCTTCGCCACAAGATGCGCGAAGCGCCGCTGTGAGCCCAGGAACTCCTCGATGCTCGGACGTTGGTCCGCGGCAAGCGGGCAGTCCTTCACGGTGCCACCTTTGCCGCGTTCCCACGTGAACGCTGGGAACACGCCGGTACGGGCACCCATCTGCGCGATCTCGACCGTCTGGCCATCCTCGAACTTCCAGCCGCTGATGCACGGCGCCGGCACGAAGATCACGGCCGTACCTTCGACCTCGAGAGAGCGTTCGATCGCCTTCACGAACATCTTGCCGTGTGCCGGCGACAGTTGGGCGACCATGCCCGCGCCCGCCGCCATGGCGAGGTGGATGTAGTCGAGCGGCGGGTTCAGGTTGCCGGGCGTGCCGTCTGCGGGCGTGGTGCTGGTGTCCGCGTACGGCATGGTCGCCGGGGAATACTGGAAGCCCGTGTTCGCGAAGATCTCGTTGACGAGCACGACGATCGTCACGCGCGCGCGGCGGTGGATCGTGTGCAGCAGCGTGCGCAGGCCGATCGAGAACGCGCCGCCATCCCCGCTCGCGCTGATGATCTGCACCGGACGCTGCAGTGCGCCCAGATGCGTGAGTTGGTCGGCCACGTCCCGCGTGGCCTCGGCCAGCGTGGGCGCCGACTCGAACACGTTATGGATGATCGCGAAGCTCTTTCCATAGTCGTCGGACGGCACGTCGCCGCGTCCCCAGGCGACCACATTCGGGAATGCCAGTGTCGAGACCTCGGCGCACGACGTGCCGATGCTGAAGATGGTCTTGATACCGTTGTCCGTGACGCGGCCGATGTTCTGGAACGCGACCGACTCCATGCATCCCGGGCACAGCGTGGAGCCGGGCCGGAAGCAACTCTCCTTGAGCGCGGTCTCCTTGTAGCCGCTCATAGCCGCGCTCCTTCGTGGAAGATCATGTAGGGCTGGGGCGCCGGGCCGCTGATGGCATCGCGGGCCTCCTCGAGCATCGCTTCCCACGTGGCTTCCGAGACGTCGGCGCCGCCCATGCCCGCGAACGCGGCCACGACACGCGGCCGGCGTTCGAGGCCCGCGAACGCGTCCTCGATGTCGAGCGTGAGATGTCCGCGCCCGGAATGGTGTGCCTGGTTGACGACGAGCACGACCTTGGCTCCCTTCAGACGTTCGCGCACGGCCTCGCGCGGGAACGGATTGAGCAGACGGATCGCCATGCCGGCGACCTTGATGCCGTGCTTCTCGGCGAACGACTCACGCAGCGACTCGAACGTGCCGAAGTCCGGCCCCATGCCGACGACGGCGAGGTCGACCGCGCCGTCGCCGGGCCAGCCGATCTCATCGAAGAACGCCAGACCCAGGCGGCCGAACTGCTTCTCGAAGTCCGCGCCGATCCGCGGCAGCCATTCGAGCACGCTCTCGAGCCGGCGCTTCTGGGCGATCTTGAAGCCTTGAAAGTGCCGCGACGTGACGCAGTTGCCGAACGCCGTGTCGCCGTTGATGGTGCCGGGCAGCGGGCAGTCCGCGATCCAGCGGTCCTGGAAGCGGTGCACTTCCTTGTCGGCCTCAACGGTGAAGCGCGCGTTGCGGTGACTGTCCTTGATGCCGTAGTAGCCCGGCATCGTCGGCGTCATGATCTCGGGATGCATGCCCAGACACGGCGCCTGGATCACGGTGTCGTAGATCTGCTGCTTGCCGCGGCTGCAGATCTGGATGAACCCGTCGTCACGGTGCGCGAACGCGTCACTGGGATCGCCTTCGATGCACAGCGGGAAGTTCGCGGTGGCGCGATACACATTGATGATCATCACGTTGCCGAGTCCGCTCGCGCCCAACGAGCGCGTGGTCTCGGTCATGTGATCCAGACCCACCGAACTCGTGGCGGTCGAGACGATCAGGTCGCGGCAGGCGGCGGCGGCGCCGACCATGTAGTCCGCCACGGCATGTTCGGCCTCGAGCAACTTCACCCGCTTGGCCGTGCCCTTCTGGGCGCCCACCTTGGCGGCGACCGTCTCGATCCACTTGGTCGACGGCGTGATGGGGAAACCGGGATACAGGATCGCCCGCCACATCTGCAACGTGGCGATCGCGGCGGCCGTGTTGCCGTCGGCCGTGAGCGGCTCGCGCGAAAGGTAGAACGGCACGTGTGCCGCCTTCACGCGTTCGAGGTCGATCACCTCGGTGTAGCGCTCGCCCGACGGCGTGGTCACGTGCGGCGAGGACGGAATGACCGTCTCGGTGGTCATGAGCGGACCTCCTCTGCGTGAGTGTCGTCCCACACCTCTTCGTAGCGGCCTTCGGAGAACAGGTTCTCCGGGCAGACCGCGATGCACTCGCCGCAGAGCTTGCAGAAGGAACTCACGTCGGCGCCGGTCACGCGCACACCGCGAGCCGTGTCGGGCTCGAAGCGAATGATGCCTTCGGGGCAATTCACGATGCAATGCGAACAGCCTGTGCACGCGTTCAGCGGATCGGCGAACAGCAGCCGGAAGCCGCTGCGCGCGAAGGTGGCCGTCTTATTGTTCTGCGAGAGACGCAAGCGCGTCTGCGCGCCGAGCGGCAGGTCGCCGTAACCTTCGAACCGCGTGCTGGCGTGGTCGCCGGGGCGCGCGAAGTCGAACACGCCCTCCACGATCGCTTCGCGCGTCGCGTGGAGCGCGTCGCGGTTGCGGTCGAGCAGCTGCTGAGGGATACGACGCTTCTTCAGCTGCGCGAGGAACGTCTCGACCACGTCGTCGAACTCCAGCCCGCCCACCGCCTCGGTGAGAGCCACATACGCCGAGATGTTGCCGATCGCGTGTTTCAGGTGCTGGGTGCCGATGTCATCGCCGGGAACGGCGAGCACGCGGCCGGAGAGATGGAAGTGTTGGGCGCACTCCTCTGGCGTGCGGCGCGTATTGATCACGAACGTGCCGCCGTGCGGCACGCCCTCGGCAAAGTCCGCCGAACGCGCTGCCGCCTCGTCCATGAGCAGGGTCAGGAGCGGCCGGGTCACCTCGCAGGCGGCCTCGACCGGACGGCGGCTCACGCGCAGGAACGAGCGGATGTTCGCGCCGCGCCGCGCCGAGCTGAAGAACGGCCACTCCTGGACATGCCATTCGGGCCGCGCGGCGAACAGTGCGGCGAGGCTCTGGAAGGCCAGCACGAGCCCGCCTCCCGCCTTGCCGTCGCCGCGCATCTCGAGGACGCCACTTTCGAGTCTCTGGCGTGGATCGATGACTCGCATACGGTCAAGCCTTCTTCCAGAGAATGGCCTTGCCCGGACAATCGGTCATGATTTGCTGAACTTTTGGCATGAAGGTCTCTTCGAGGTCAGCATTGAAAACCTCGGCTACTTCTTCTCCATCGGTCTTGCGGAACGCCTGTGGGATGGCCTTGATGCAGTCCCCACATTCGGTGCAAAGGTCTTGATCCACAAAGAACTCCGGGGTACGTCCCATCTGTTCCTCCCATCGAGAGAACGGCCGATCCGGCGGCACTTCGCTGTGCCGCGCGCGTCACGCCCATTCCTCCTCGCATGAACTATGCAAGGAGACGAGACCATCTGCGGATCGAAGGAGGTCCGCTCGCGGGTGGTGGTGTGTCGCATGGGGGGCATGTGACGATGGCGGGCAAGGCACAGCAGGACTCCAGCAAGACGAAAACGGGCGCGCTCGCCGCTCGTGAAGCTCGAAGCGAGCCCGCCGCGTGGTCCCGGCGGCGATTCCTCGTCGGCCTGGGAGTGGCCGCAGCCGCCGGCGCGCTCGGGCGCGCCCTGCTGCTGCCACAGTCCAGCCGCCGCGTGCGACTCGAAGCCTCACGGCCCATGCTCGGCACCTGGGTGCGACTGGTGGCGGTCCACGAGGCGTCGCGTGGCGCCGAAGCGGCCATCGCCAAGGGCTTCGGAGCGATCGCGGCCGTCGACGCACAGATGAGCATCCATCGCACTGACAGCGAACTTTCGCGGGTGAACGCGGCGGCCGGTGACCGCGCCGTGCGCGTGAGCCCTGCGGTGCTCGAGGTGGTCGCGCGGGCGAAACGCGCCGCACTGGCCTCTCGTCGGGTGTACGACCCCACCGTCCTGCCGCTCATGCGGCTCTACGGCTTCTATGATTCCGGACGCACGCATCTGCCGAGCGATCGCGAGATCACCGCGACGCTGGACGTCATGGGCCCGCAGCACATCGTCATGGACCCTGCCGCCGGCACGCTCGGACTTGACCGTCGCGGCGCCGCCCTGGACCTTGGCTCGATCGGCAAGGGCTGGGCGGTGGACCGCGCGGTCGAGGCGATGCGTGCGGCAGGCGTGATCGCCGGGCTGGTTGATGTGGGTCGCAATGTCTACGGCATCGGCGCCCCCGACGACGAGCCGCGCGGGTGGGCCGTGGGCGTGGTCGACCCGCGCGACCAGAGCATCGACCGCGTGTTCCATCTGCGGGACAATGCGATCGGCACCAGCGGCAACAGTGAGCAGTGGCGCGAACTTGACGGCATCCGCGTCGGACACCTGATGGACGCGCATCGAGGTCGCCCGGCCCGCTCGCACGTGAGCGCCACTTGTCACGCGCGCACCGGCGTCGCGTCCGACGAAGGCTCCACGCTCGCCTACCTGCTCGGCCCGGGAGGACTCGCGCCACTGGGCGGGGATCTGCTCGCGTCGCATTTCATCGGGTGATGCCCATGGCGCATCCCGGCGGGTCGACCCATACGTTCGGTCGCGGGGGCATCCATCCGGACCCGCACAAGGAAGCCACATCTGCGCGCGGCATCGACGATCTTCCTGCACCCGCCGAGGTGATCCTGCCGCTCGTCCAGCATCTGGGCGAGCCGAGCGAACCGTGCGTGAAGAAGGGCGAGGTCGTGCGGCGGGGCCAGAAGATCGCCGAGGGCGGCGCGACCGGCGTGCCGCTGCACGCCACCATCAGTGGCCGCGTACGGCCGGTGGACAAACGGCCGCATCCGACACAGGCGATGGCGATGGCCTTCTCCATCGCCGCCATACCCGAGGCGGAGCCCGAGCTGGAGTTCCCCGAAGACCCCACCTGGCGAGCGCGCACGAGCGACGAGATGCTGGTGCGCATCCGCGAGGCCGGCATCGTCGGCCTGGGCGGCGCGGCGTTCCCCACGTGGCGCAAGTTGGCGTTCGCACACGAGGCCAAAGTCGACATGCTCGTCATGAACGGCGCGGAGTGCGAACCGTACCTGACCAGCGATCACCGGCTGATGCTCGCCGACCCGCGCGCGATCGTCGAAGGTTCGCTGCTGATCGCGCGCTGCGCCGGCGCCCGCGAAGTGCGCATCGGCGTCGAGTCCGACAAGCCCGACGCGCAGGCCGCGCTCCAGAAGGCCATCGCGCAGACGCCGGTGGGCGATATGAAAGTGACCGTGGTGCCCTGCCTGGCGCGCTATCCGCAGGGCGCCGAGAAGCAACTCGTCGCGGCGGTCACAGGCCGCAACGTCCCCGCTCGCGCGTTGCCCACGTCGGTCGGCGTGCTCGTGCAGAACGTCGCGACGGCGCTCGCCGTGCACGACGCGGTGCGCTACCGCAGGCCACTGCTCGACCGCGTGCTCACGGTCACGGGCCCGGGGGTGCGCGAGCCTCGTAACGTGCGCGCACCACTGGGCACGCCACTCAGCGAGATCGTGGATTTCTGCGGCGGCCTCACGGCCGACGCCACGCGCATGATCGCCGGCGGCCCCATGATGGGCCGCGCGCTGCCGCGGCTCGACGTGCCCCTGATCAAAGGCATGAACGGGCTCGTCGTCCTCACGGGCAAAGGCCCGCTCGAGGACGGCTTCGGGCCGTGCATCCGCTGTGGCCGCTGCCTGGATGCATGCCCGCTGGGACTGGAGCCCGACCAGGTCTCGGTGCGTGTCGAGGCCGGTCGTACGCTCGACACCGAGCGCTACGGCGCGCTGGATTGCTATGAGTGCGGATGCTGCAGTTACGTATGCCCGTCCAGCCGTCCACTCGTGCAGTTCATGCAGGTGGCCAAAGGCGCGCTGCGCCGCTCGGCCGACGTGAGGGCGCGATGAGCGAGATGTCCGCCGGCCCTGCGGCCCCGCACGCGTTCGTCCTCTCGCCCGGGCCGCACCTGCATGTGGAAGAGAGCACGCGCCGGATCATGTGGTGGGTCAACGGCGCGCTCGCGCCCGCGGCGATCTGGGGCGTCTATGTGTTCGGCTGGAACGCACTCGCGGGAATCGCGGCCAGCATCGCGGGCGCGCTCGGCGCGGAATGGCTGGGTGCGCGCATGACGGGCCGCCGCACGACGCTCGCCGATGGCAGCGCGTTCTGCACCGGCCTCCTCCTCGCGCTCACCTTGCCGCCGCGGCTGCCGGCGTATGAAGCCTTCCTGGGCGGCGTCTTCGCCATCGCGCTGGGCAAGATGATCTTCGGCGGTCTGGGCTTCAATCTCTTCAATCCCGCGCTGCTTGGCCGGGCGTTCCTCATGGCCAGCTTCCCGCTCGCGATGACGAGTGGTTGGGCCACGCCACGGAACTGGTTCGGTGCCTCGCTCGATGCCGTGACGAGCGCGACACCCTTGGCGGTGATCAAGGAACACGGGTTCGCGGCCGGGCTCGCGGTCATCACCAGCCCCGCCGGTTTCTGGAACGCGCTCGCGCTGGGCTTCCGCCCCGGATCGATCGGCGAGACGTCGGTCGTGCTGCTGGCCTTGGGCGCCGGGGCATTGCTCGCGCGCCGCATCCTCACGCTCACGATCCCGCTCAGTGTCTTCGCCGGCGTCGCGATCGCCACGTGGCACACAGGCGTGATGCCAATCCATCTCATGAGCGGCGGCCTGTGGCTGGGCGCGTTCTTCATGGCCACCGACTACGTGACCTCACCCAGCACGGTCAACGGCCAGGTCGCATTCGGGCTACTGGTGGGCCTGCTCACCGGCATCATCCGTGTCTACGGGGGTTACCCCGAAGGCATCTGCTACGCCATCCTCATCGCCAACGCCATGGCGCCTGCGTTCGACCTGTGGTTCCGGCCAAGACGCACAGCTCCGGCGGGGACGCCGTCATGAGTGAGCAACTCGTCCACATCGAGGGCGCCCCCCGCCCACGGACGAGCATCGCCGAGATCGTGCGCATCGCGCTGAATCTCGCCGCGGTGTGTGCGCTGGGCGGCGTCGTCCTCGGAGGGGTCTACATGGGCACGACGCGGTATCAGGCCGCGGCGCGCCTCGACACGGAGAAGCGCGCGGTGACGAGCATGCTGGACCTGGGCGCCACCGCGAGGGTGACGGAGGTGCGCCAGTTCCTGGACACCGCGCACGGGCTCGTCCTCTATCGCGCACGCTCGTACGGCGACGACGCGGCACCGGCGCGCGAGCTCACGTTCGCTCTCGACGGCGCGGCGCGCGGGGCGCGGACCGCCTCGGGCGAGCCCGCCAAGAGCCTGACGCCGCTCGGCCGCCTGTTCGTGGCGCGCCAGGGCGGCGCGCTTGCGGGCTTCGTCCTGGAAGGCGAGTCGCGCGGTTACAAGAACCGCATCCGCTTCTTCGTGGCGTTGGATTCCAGCTTCATGATCGTCGGCGTCCGCGTACTCGAACACGAAGAGGATCCGGGATTGGGCGCTGAAGTCGCCACGACCTGGTTCACCGGGCAGTTCCTGGGGCGTCGGCCGGGCGATGTCGCGAAGCTCTCGGTCACGCGCGATCCCCTGCCCGAGGATTGGCGCGCCGCGTTGGGCGAACTCGCGCACACGTCGGCGCCGGCATGGCGCGGCTTGCATGCCGGAATGATGGAACGTGAGCGCATGCAGAGCGTTCACGCCGTGACCGGCGCCACCATCTCGAGCCGCGCGCTCACGAACGGCGTGCGCGGCACCATCGAACACTTTCGCCGCCGCTGGGCGCTGCTCGCACCGGCGTTGGGAGAAGCGTCATGAGCGCGCATGGAACCACACCGGCCGTGAGTGGCCCGCCGCCATCCCCATGGCAGCTGCTCGTGAACGGCATCCTCACCGAGAATCCCGTGTTCCGCTTGGCGCTCAGCCTGTGCCCCGCCGTTGCCGTGACCACGACCGTGCTCAACGGCCTGATCCTGGGCGTGGCGGTGCTCGCAGTCCAAGTGCTCTCGAGCATGACCGTGGCGATCTTCCGCGGAGTGATCCACCCGCGCGTGCGCATCCCGGTGTACACGATCATCATCGCCGTGTGGGTGAGCGCGATCGACATGACGCTCGCCGCCTTCGCCCCCGCGGTCTACGCCCAGGTCGGGCTCTACGTGAAGCTCATCGTGGCGTTCGCGATCATCATCTCGCGGCTCGAGGTGTTCGCCTCGCGCCAGCCGCTGGTGCCCAGTTTCTTCGATGGCCTGGGGATGGGGCTGGGCTTCCTGCTCGCGCTCGTGACGATCGGCGCGTTCCGGGAACTGCTCGGCAACGGCTCGGTGCTGGGGTACCACGTGCTGCCCTCGCAGCCGCTGCTCTTCTTCGCACTGCCCGCCGGTGGGTTCTTCTCGATCGCGTTGCTCATGGCCTTTTTCAACTGGCTGGAACGCGCGCGCGGCGGCAAACCCGCCGCCTCGGGAGGATCCCATGGTTGATCGTGGCCGAAGAACCGCCCGGGAGTTCTTCCTGTTGGCGCTGTTCGCCGCAGCGCTCCTGCTGATCTCGGCTCACGCCAACGCGGCCACACTCGTGCGCGTGAGCGTCAAGGCGCCGGACCACGTGCGCATCTGGACGGCGCCGCCGCTCACCGCCGCGCAGCAACGGCCGGCGAACTTCCATTTCTCCGAGGCTGCCGCGCCCGATGCGCCCATGAGCGTGACTGCCGTGACACCGCAGAGCGACGGCAGCGTGCTGCTCACGGTCGACACGACCGTGCGCGCCTCCGAGCGCTATCGGCTCGTGATCGACGATCCGCCGCTCGCGCGCGATGTCGCGCCGTCGCGGCTCGCGCTGCTGCTGGCCGTGTTCCTCTCTTCTGCGCTGATCCAGAACTTCGTGTTCACGCGCTATCTGGGGCTGTGCATCTTCTTCGGCGTGTCCAAGAAGACCGACACCGCCGTGGGCATGGGCGTCACGTTCACGGCCGTGATGGTGTTCACCGCCATGTTCTCGTGGGCGGTCGACAGCTTCGTGTTGCGTCCGCTTCATCTGGAGTTCCTGCAGGTGCTCGTGTTCATCGGCGCCGTCGCGTGCGTGGTGCAGTTCCTCGACACCATGCTCAAGAAGACGCACCCGGTGCTGCATCGCGGCTTCGGTGTCTATCTCATGCTCATCACGACCAACTGCATCATCCTCGCGGTGCCGCTGCTCAACGCGCAGGCGCACGCGACTTTCGGTGAGGCGCTCGCGCTCGCGCTCGGCTCGGGACTCGGTTTCGCGCTGGCGCTGTTCCTCATGTCCTGCGCGCGGGAGCGATTGGAACTCGCGCGCGTCCCCAAGGCCTTCACGGGGTTGCCCATCGCGTTCGCGCTCGCAGGACTCTTCGCGCTCGCGTTCATGGGCTTCTCCGGGCTCGACTTTTTTCGATAACCCCGCATGCATACCTCGCTCGTAGTGATCGCACTCTGGGGCCTGGCGGTCTTCACCGTGATCGGCCTTGGCTTCGGCATCGTGCTGGGCGTGGCGGCCGAGCGCTTCCAGGTGAAGACGAACCCGCTCGTCGATCGCGTGCGCGAGTGCCTGCCGTCTGCCAATTGCGGCGCCTGCGGATTCGCCGGCTGCACGGCATACGCCGAGGCGGTGGCGCTGCGCGCCGACGTGCCGCCCGACCTATGCATCCCGGGCCGTGCGAGCGTCGCCGCTGCGGTCGCGGAGCTCACCGGCAAGGCCGCCGGTGACGTGGCCGACCGCGTCGTCGTCATGACGTGTCACGGCACCAGCGCCTACGCGCGCAACGAGGCCGAGTACGCCGGCATCCCCACCTGCGCCGCTGCGGCACTGGTCTTCGGCGGCCCGCGCGCCTGCAAGAACGGCTGCCTGGGGCTGGGCGATTGCGTGCGCCAGTGCCCGTTCGACGCGCTGCATCTGAACGTAGGCGGCATCGCGCAGGTCACGCCGGAACGCTGCACCGGCTGCGGCATCTGCGTGGCGATCTGCCCGAAGTCCCTCTTCACACTGTACCCGCGCAACCGCCGCATCGAGCTCGCGTGCAAGGCCGTCGACAAGGGCGCCGTCGTGCGCTCGACCTGCATGGTGGGCTGCATCCAGTGCCGCAAGTGCGTGGCCAAGTGCCCCGCGGGCGCCATGGCGTGGGACGGCCGCACCATCTTGATCGATCACGAGACCTGCATCGCCTACGGGCCCTCCTGCAACGAGGTCTGCACCGAGGTCTGCCCGAGCAGCATCCTGCACCGCGTCGGCCAGTCGCCACATCCGCCACTGGTCGAGATCACCGAACCCAAGGGGGCCTGACGATGTCCACCACCGCACCGGGTGTCACGACACATACGCCGCAGACCGCCGCCACGGGCCGTTCGCTCGTCATCGCGGTGGCCGGTAGCGGCGGGGACGGCGTCGCGCTCCTTGGCGACCTTCTGCTCTCCATCGCTGCGCATCAGGGCCTGTATGGCATGCTGGTGCAGTCGTACGGGCCCCAGATCCGCGGCGGCGAGTCGGCCGTCGTGCTGCGCCTGTCCGAGACCGAAGTGGCATACGAGGGCGACCAGACCGACCTGCTGGTGTGCTTCCGCACATCAGACCTGAAGCGCTTCCGCGGCTCCATGCACCTGCACGAGCAGAGCGTGCTGGTGCTTGACTCAGGCGACGAAGGCGAGCTGCCCGAATGGCTGGGCACGACGTCGCGCGAGATCATGCGCTATCCCTTCGCCACGCGCGCCGCCGGCGTCGAGGTGGCCGGCGAGCCCAAGAACATGATGGCGCTCGCGCTCATCGCCAAGGCGCTCGGCTGGGCGCCCGAGTTGGCGGAACGCGCGCTCGAAGAACGTTTCGCGCACCGCCCGCATCTCCTATCGGCCGACGTGAAAGCGTACCGCGCGGCGTGGGTCCAGCTTCAAGTACCCGCGATGACGCGGCTCACGGGTCATGGCTTGCCGCTCGAAGTGGAGACCGGCAATGAGGCCGTCGCGCACGGCGCACTCGCCGCTGGACTCCGGTTCTTCGCTGGCTACCCCATCACTCCTTCGAGCGAGGTGATGGAGACACTGCTTGATGAACTCCCTGCGGCTGGGGGCACCGTGGTGCAGGCGGAAGACGAGATCGCCGCACTGGGCATGGTCGTGGGCGCGAGCTTCGGCGGTGTGCCGTCGATGACCGCCACGAGCGGCCCGGGACTGAGCCTGATGACCGAGATGATGGGCCTGGCCAGCATGGCCGAGATCCCTGCGGTGATCGTGGACTGCCAGCGCGCCGGCCCCGCGACCGGTATGCCGTCCCGCACCGAGCAGAGCGACCTGTTCCATGCGGTCTACGGCGGCCACGGCGACTTCCCGCGCGCGGTGCTCGGCGTCTTCGACGTGGTGCACGCGCACACGCTCATGTACAAGGCGTTCGCGCTCGCCGAGGATTACCAGTTGCCGGTGCTCGTGCTGTCCGATGCGTACGTGGCGCAGCGCCGGCAGATTCGCGGCGCCACGCCCGCGCGCTCCACGGTCCCGCGGCGCTGGCGCTGGACCAGTGACGACTCACCCGCGCGCTTCAAGCTCAAGGGCGACCAGGTCGTGACGCCGTTCCGCGTACCAGGCACACCGGGCGGCACCTATCTGGCCGCAGGCATCGAGCACACCGAAGACGGCACACCCACGTCGGACACGAACATGCATCAGCGCATGAACGAGCGGCGCTTCCGCAAGCTGCCGGCGATCGCGCTCGACACGGCCGACTGGGTGCGCACCTTTGGCGCCGCCGACGCGCCGCGCGGCATCATCGCGTGGGGCAGCATGTACGGCCTGCTGCGCGAGTGGGTGCTCGCGCATCCGGAGTATCGCGTGTTCCTGCCCGAGATCCTGCTGCCCTTTCCACTGGATGCGCTTGCCGCATGGCGCAAGGGCCTGAGCGAGACCGTGACCTTGGAGCTGAGCCATCAAGGGCAGTTCCACCGCTATCTCTCGAGCCTCACCGACATGAGCGGCGTGCGCAGCATCGCGCGCAGCGGCGGCCTGCCGATGAGCGCTCCCGAACTCGCGACCCTGCTGTCCGCCACGCTGTCATCCGCACTCTCACCCACATCGGCGGCTGCGGCCGAGAAGGAGGCCTCATGAGGCCCGCGGACCTGCGAACCGAACTCGAGCCCGTGTGGTGCTCGGGCTGTGGCGATTTCGGCGTGCTCAAGGGCCTGACCCAGGCGCTCACCGATCTGGAAGTGGCGCCCGAGAAGCTGGCGGTCATCTCCGGCATCGGTTGCTCGAGCCGCCTGGCCGGGTACGTGAAGGCTTACGCGTTCAACTCGATCCACGGCCGCGCGCTGCCGATCGCGACCGGCCTCAAGCTGTCGCGCCCCGAGATGACCACCGTGGTCGTGGGCGGCGACGGCGACGGCTTCAGCATCGGCCTTGGCCACATCCCGCATGCGGTGCGTCGCGACACCGACCTCACCTATGCGGTGCTCGACAACGGCATCTACGGCCTCACCAAGGGCCAGGCCTCGCCCACCACCGAGCGCGATACCAAACGTGGCCGAGGCATGGCAGGCGCCGAAGATGCGCCGCTCGATCCGGTGCTGCTCGTGCTCAGTTCGGGCTGCGGGTTCGTGGCGCGCTCGCATGCCGGTCACCTGCCGCACCTGCGACAGATGCTGCGCGAGGCGATCCAATATCCCGGCTTCGCATTCGTGCACGTGCTGGCCGGCTGCGTGACGTACCAGCCCAAGGGCTACGCCGACGGCCTGCTCGAGCACAGCTTCCCAGTGCCCGAGACGCACGATCCCACGAACCTCGACCAGGCCATGAACCTGGCGCGCGACCCGCGCTTCGCGCTGGGGCTGATCTACAAGCGCCCGCGCGACTAGAGCCATCCCGCGGCACGATCCCGGCACACTCGCGCGACAGGGGACTCGCGCATTAGGATGCGGGCAGCCCCCACCTTGGCTCTGTGGCTCTGGAGTGCGCATCCTTGTCTTCGACCGAGCAGCGCGTTGGCCCGTACCTCATCGTGCGCCGCATCGGCGCGGGCGGCATGGGCGAGGTCTTTCAAGGCCGTGACCCGCGACTCGAGCGTGATGTCGCTCTTAAGCTGCTGCCCGCGGAATTCGCGCGCGACCAGGACCGCTTGGTGCGCTTTCGCCGCGAGGCGCTCACGCTCGCATCGCTTCAGCATCCCAACATCGCGACGATCTTCGGCATCGAGCAGGTCGACGGCGGCGGCTTGGTGCTGGTGCTCGAGTACGTGGAAGGCGGCACGCTCGAAGACCGCCTGCGAACCGGCGCGGTCTCGATCCCCGAGTCGCTTGCGATCGCCGCGCAGGTGACCGAGGCGCTCGAGGTCGCGCACGAGCGCGGCGTCGTGCACCGCGACTTGAAGCCCGCGAACATCATGTTCGGCGGACGCGGCCTCGTGAAGGTGCTCGACTTCGGCCTGGCACGCCGCGCGCAGGCCGCCGGTGAAGCCGCGGACGACGTCGCGCCCGACGAGGTCGCGGGCACGCCCGGCTACATGAGTCCGGAGCAGGCCATGGGCACCGAGCAGGACGCGCGCACCGATGTCTTCGCGTTCGGCTGCGTGCTCTACGAGTGCCTGACGGGCAAGCGTGCATTCCCCGCGGACTCGCCGCAACAGGCCGTGGCCGCGGCCATGTTCGCCATGGCCGACATGGACGCACTGCCGGCCGCGACGCCGCCGCGAGTGCGCGCGCTGATCGAACGCTGCCTCGAGAAGGATCCCGAGACGCGCCTGCGCGAGATCCGCGAAGCGCGCGTCGAGTTGGAGGAGTCGCTCGGCACGCGCCGCGCGTCGGCGCTGCGCCGCGGCGAGGCGGCCGAGGCCGCCGCGGCACCGGCGCTGCCCAAGCCCGGCGCGCGCTTCATCGGCCGTGAGCACGAGCTGGCGCTGCTCGCCGAGCGGATCACGCAGACGCGACTGCTGACGCTGGCCGGCATGGGCGGCTGTGGCAAGACGCGGCTCGCGCTGCAACTGGCCGAGTCGGCCGCGGCGCTGCATCCCGGCGGAACGTGGTTCGTGGACCTGGCGCCGGTCAGCGGCGGCGAACGTGTGGCCGAGGTGCTCGCGCAGGCACTGGGGCTATCGCTCGAGCCCGGCAAGCGTTCGCTCGATCAGGCCGTACAGTTCCTGCAGCCAAGGACCGCGCTGGTGCTGCTCGACAATTGCGAGCATGTGCTCGAGCAGGCCGGGGCGCTGGTCTCGAGCCTGCTGGCCGCCTGCCCGCAGCTGCGCGTGCTCGCGACCAGCCGCGAAGGACTGGCGATCGCCGAGGAGACGCTCTATCCGGTACAGGCGCTGAGCGTACCGCCGCGCGGGCGCTCGCTGAGCGCCGAAGCCGCCGCGCGCTATGACGCCGTGCAGTTGTTCGTGGATCGTGCGCGCGCGGCAGTCGCGGACTTCGCGCTCGACGATGCGAACGCCGGCGTGATCGGCGAACTCTGCCGCCGCCTGGATGGCATCCCACTCGCGCTCGAGCTGGCGGCGGCGCGAGTGCGTGTGCTTTCGCCCGCGCAGATCCGCGACCGGCTCGACGACCGCTTCAAGCTGCTCACGGGCGGCCAGAAGAAGGCGCTGCCGCGCCATCAGACGCTGCTGGCCACGCTGCAGTGGAGCTACGAGCTGCTCTCGTCCGATGAGCAGGCGCTGCTGCGCACTCTGGGTGTGTTCGCGAACGGCTGGACCTTGGAGCAGACGACGGCTGTTCACCAGGGCGATGAGTTCGAGGTGCTCGATCTGCTCACCGTGCTCACGCAGAAGTCGCTGGTGGTGGTCGTGCGCGATCCGCATGGCGACACCCACTACCGCTTGCTCGAGAGCGTGCGACAGTTCGCCGGCGATATGCTCCAGGGCGCCGGCGAGGCCGACGCGCGGCGGCTGGCGCACCTGCACGTGTTCCGCGATATCGCGCTGGCGGCCGAAGCGCAGCTCGATGGCTCACAGGGCGAGGTGGCGGCGCGCATCCGGCTCGAGCGCGACCTCGACAACCTGCTCGCCGCGCTCGGCTACTGCGCGCAAGTGCAAGGCGGCGGTGCGCTCGCGGTGCCCTTCGCCGCGGCGCTGCACCGCTTCTGGCTGATCGGCGGCCACGTGCAGGTGGGCCGCCGTGCGCTCGAAGGCGCGCTCGCGCTGCCGGGCGCGGACTCCGATCGCGGCGCGTGGGCCCACGCGCTGGTACGCGCGGGCGGCCTGGAGCTGCTCTGCTCGGAGTATGCGCGCGCGCGGCCGCTGATCGAGAGCAGCCTCGAGGTCTCGCGACTACTCGGCGACCAGAAGGCCATCGCGCGGGCGCTCAGCGCGCTGGCAACGGTGGCGCTATACCAAGCCGACGTGCCCGCGGCGCGCCGCATCTTCACCGAGAGCTTGGAACTCTACCGGGGCCTGGGGAACTCGCGCGGTGCGGCACTGGCGCTGGCCAACCTCGCCTTCGTGGAGTGGTGCGCAGGCGAGTTCGCGGCCGCGATCCCCCACTACGAGGCTGCGCTGGCGATCTTCGCTTCGCTCAAGGACCAGCGCCGCATGGCGCACGTGCTCGCCGGGCTCGCCGAGTCCCAGGGCCGCACCGGTGCTACCTCCGCGGCGCAGATGCACGCGGCGGCCGCCGTGGGCTTCGCCGTGGAGCTCGAGACGCCCTATGAGGGCATCCTGGCGCTCGAGGCCGCCGCGAGCATCACACTGGCCAGCGGCGCCGCCCACGAGGCGGCGGTCCTCGCCGGGGCCGCGGCTGCCCAGCGGCAGGAGCACAGCATCGGGCTCTCGCCGCTCGAAGTGGAACGGCGCCGCGAACTCGAGGACCGCCTGCCCGGCTTGCTGGGCGCCCCGCAGGCCGCTGCCGCGCGCGCCGAGGGCAGCGCGCTGGCGCCGGCTGACGCTCTGCGGCGGGCGCTGCGGGCACTTGATGGTGACGGCCCCACAACCTGAGCCGGCAACACTTGGCGCCCCCAACCTCATTAGAAACAGGTTGTTATGGGCAGGCGCGAATGTGTATTCTCAAGGCTGACCAGCCCTGCTTGTGGGCGTGGCGTGACTTCCATCCTTGTTCAAGATCGACCGGCGCATCACGCGCGTACACCCCCGAGGTGATCCATGAAGCTGAGGCTACCACTGCTTCTCACGCTGCTCACGGGCCTGCTGGTGATGGCCCCTGCGGCGGCGCACGCCCAGTCCCTGCTGTTCGACTGGGTGGGCTATGACTACGAAAGCCCGAACCCGAACCCGTCGATCTTCGGTGAGGCCGGCTCCGGCTACACCGCCGTCGGATTCGTCAACGGCCTGTTCGCGCCGCTGGCTGCCGACACCGTGCACGACCAGTACACGTTCGTGCTGTCGGGTCTCACGCCGGTCAATCGCCAGATCTCGGGCTCGTATGTGATCGTCGACTATTCGGTCGGCACCATGAACGTCTACGAGGACAACAAGCTCGGCGGCACGCTCGCCGACTATGGCGTCGCCCCGCCGAATGCCACGTCACCTTCATCGTTCAACGACGGCACCGTCTTCCTGCAGGGTCAGGTCGTGAGCTTCCAGTACATCCTCAACACCGCCACGGGCAGCGGCTCATTCAGCGCGTACTACACCGTCACCGGCGGCACCCAGTACAACAACTTCCTGGCGTCGCAGCGCACCGGCTGGACGTTCGCGGGCACGACGGGTAATGCCGTGAACATCCCCGCAGGTTATCAGCATCAGGTGGTCGGGCAGAACCTCATCGAGCAGGTCGTCTCGACTCATTCCTCCAGCTGGGGCCGCCTCAAGGCCTCTTACCGTTAGGAGACGACGACCATGCGCGCACTTCATATGCTTCTCTCGCGGCCCGTGCTCACGGCCGCTGCTGTCGCTGTCCTGATCGGTGGCGCGGGTGTCGCTCGCGCGGCCGGCCCCATGATCGACTGGGACCCGGCGTACGTGTGGCAGACCGGCGGCTCGCCGAGCAACCTGCCTGTCGGCGGCGAGCTCAAGGTGGTCGGCATCATCAGCCACTTCGACAACCCGCTCGGTGACCTCAATGCCAACGACCCGACGAAGGAGTACACCTTCTACGTCCACGGCATGATCTCGCAGGGCACCGTCGCTGGTGGCCCACCGGCGCTGACCACGTACGAGACGCACTACACGGGCGGCACGATCGAGATCTACGAAGACACCACGCCGGAGCCGGCCGCGTTCGACCCGAACCCGCCCAGCGCCACGGTGCCCGCGTACTTCACCGACGGCACGCTGATCCTCGCCGGCACGATCTCGAACATGACCGTGCAGACGAACAACTTCACGCCGCTCAAGACGGGCAACATGGAAGGCGATATCACCTGGACGGGTGGCTCGCTCCTCACCCGCACGTACGGCGCCGGCACGACCAAGTGCCCGGGCCTGTTCACGGGCGGCATCACGTGGAGCTCCACGATCGTCCCGAGTGGGTATCTCTTCCGGCATGCTGGCAAGATCGACCTGCAGTGCGCGGTGCCGACCAAGGGCAGCACGTGGGGTAGGATCAAGCAGCTGTACCGGTAGCCTCTCTCGATTCCGCAGTCGCATCGGGCCACTTCGGCATCCGCCGGGGTGGCTCGATGCATTCCCGTCAGATTGCCTGAAACGCGACGCCCATTTCGTGCATCGAATGCCGGGAATGCCACGGTAGAATGGTCGTTCACCCCTGCTGCCACTCCATTCGGAGGTACCATGCTGCGCCTGAGTGCACTGTCGCTGATCGCCGTCATGACCCTTGCTTCGCTCACGGGTTGCTCGAAGTCTGCCACGGACTCGCTCTCGCCAGCCGGCGGCCGCGCCAGCGGCATCGAGGCACTGCGCCCGGCGAACACGCCGAACGGTTTCTGGAATCGCACGCGGCTGGGCATCTCCGGCGTGCTTTTCGTGCACGCCTCACCCGATGCCCCGAACGTCGACATCAACCTGGGTTGGCTGCCGGCCGCGCGCAACCTCGCCTTCGGCCAGAACACCCCTTACCGCTTCGCGTTCTCGGGCCCGCGTCGCATCCAGGTGAATGTCGCCGGTACGCGCACCACCGTGATCGATGCCACGCCCACGCTGGCGCCGCGTACGTTCTATACGGTCTTCGCCATCGACAAGGTCGCGAACCTCGCGCCGCTCGTGCTGGTCGATGACCTCACGCCTCCAGCGGCCGGTAAGGCGCACGTGCGCTTCGTGCACCTCTCGCCGGATGCGCCCGCCGTCGATGTCGCGGTCGCGAACGGTGGCCCGGTCGTCTTCGGCAACAAGTCGTTCAAGGATGCTACCGCCTTCACGCCGCTGCCGGCGGGCAAGTACGACCTGGAAGTGCGCCTCGCGGGCACGAACACGGTCGTCTTGCCGCTCCCGGGCATCTCGCTGGACGCGGGCCGGATCTACACCGTGTACGCGAAGGGTCTCGTGGCCGGCACCGGCGCCCAGGCGCTGGGCGCAGGCATCATCGTGAACTCGCCCTTCTACGGCTTCCGCAGCGATGACGATGCGGTGAAGCAGGCGCAGGGCGACGCTGCGGTCTCGGCGCCCTCGCAGAACTAATCCCCCGAAGCGACTGACCGGCGGCCGCTTCGCGCGCGCGCGCGGGGCGGCCGTTCGCATTCAGCGTGCGGCCACGCGTGCGAGCAAACGCAAGTCGTCGCTGCTCCACGCTTCGCGAAGCTCGCCACGCTCGAGCAGCGTGTCGACGTGGGCCATGAAATCGGCCGGGTGATTCGCGCTGTCGAACGCGCCGGAGTCGGCCTCGGTGGGGATCAGCAACCAGTCAATTCGCTCGGCGGCCATCGCTTGGGCGAGCGCATGGGCATCGGCGGCTCGAAAGAGCCGGACCGGATGGCCCTCCTGTCCCCAGGGAATAGGCCACGTCGCCTGCCGGCCCGTGTGATATGCGGTGTCGTAGGTCCACAGGCTCAGGATGCGCGCGTTGTCCGGCGTGAGGCGGCGTACGGCCGCAAGCGCCGGTCCCAACTCCACCGGCGGCTCCTGGTCGGCGCGATGGCCGTCGCACTGGATGAGCGCGGCAAGCCCGGATGCCAAAGCGAGCGCGAGCAGCAGGGCGCCCCACGCGCGGGCCGAGGCCTTGAAGGCGCCCCGATCGAGCGCACCTTCGATGAGCGGCATCGCTGCCACGAGCATCACCGCCACGAACGCATGCAGGTGCCGCAGCGCCGCGTACGGGCCGAACACCGACGCAACGAGCGCGACCAGGGCGGCCACGAACAACGTGACGCGCCCTGATGGCACCTCGCCAGGGCTCGCCAGTGACACCGCTGCCACCAGCGCGGCCGTGAACGGCGCCCACGCCTCGCGCACACACGCCCACAGCAGCGCCAGCGGCGGGTCGCTGTAGCGGCGCGTATTGAGCGTCTGCAACGCGCGGTCCACATCGGGCGCCCCCGCGGGATAGAACGCGCTGCCGAAGAGCTGCTGGTTGCGCCACCACCACGGCAGCACGATCGCGAGCGCCAGCGCCAGCGCGACGCCCAAGCCTTGTGCGCGCGTGCGCTGGCCGCGCACGAGGGCCGCCACAAGCGCCACCGCGAAGAGCAACAGCCAGAGCAACGCGGTGAACTTGGCCAGGAGTGCCACGCCCGCAAGCGCGCCCAGCGTGAGCGCGCGGCCGCGTTTGGGCGATCCCGTGAACGCACACCACGCGGTGGCCGCGCCTACGAAGAGCAGCACGACGAAACCATCGGCATACAGGCGCACGGCGAAGTCGCCATAGGACGCCACGGAGATCAGCGCCAGTGCCGCCCACGCGCCGCTGCGCCGCGAGCCGGTCGCGGCGCCCGAGAGCAGCAGCGCCGTCGTGACGGCGGTCACGGCCACGGGCAACACGTGCAGGCCGGTCTCGCCGAAGCACGCGAGCCAGAGCGCGCCGAGCACGTGAAAAGCGGGTTGGTAGAAGTAGAAGAAGCCCGAGTAGAACTGCGGTAACACGCGCGGCAGGCCATGGCCCAAGAGCAGCGCATGCATCGCCGCAGCGTGGAAGCACTCATCCGAGCTGAATGTGCCCCGCACGGCCTGCGGAACGAGCCTGCCCAGCCACAGCGCCACGATGAGCGCGGCCACAAGGCTCAGTGCAGCCGGGCGGTCCGGTTGCCCCGCACGCATGTGGCTCAGATCACATCGAGTTCGCGATGAGCGAACTCGCGGTCGGGACGGAACGCATTGGCGGCCGAGGCGGTGCGGCCGGTGAGCACATCGACGAGCAATCGTGAGCCGCCGGCGCTGCACATGATGCCGTGGCCCGAATAGCCGGTGTTCACGAGCAACCCGGGAACCGCGGTGGCGCCGATCAGCGGACGGTGGTCGGGCGAATAGTCGTACTGCCCGGCGCGCACGGTCCATTGCGACGACTGCCGGTCCCACACGTCGCGCCAGAACGGCGAGAGCACGGCGACCGAGTTCGGACTGCGCGGATCCATCACCGAGAAGACGAAGTGGTCACTGCACGGCACATCGTCGAGCGGCGGACCTGCCGGCACGTGCGGCTGCGTCCACATGCAGTGCGCGCCGCCCAGCCACGGCCGCCAGTGCGCACCGGTCTCTTCATCGATGGTCATGGGCGCCCACGACGGCGCCTCGGGCACCTCGGGCAGCAGGATGCGCATGCGGCGCACGCACGAGATGCCCAGCGTGACGCCGGCCAGGCGTGCAAGCTCATCGGAAAACGGTCCGGCGGCGATCACCACGGCGCCGGCGTGGATCGTACCGCGCGTGGTGCGCACACCCATCACGCGGCCATTCGCGCGCTCCAACCCGGTGACGCCGGTCTCGACGACGAAGCGCGCGCCGCTCGCCAGCGCATAGCCGGCGGTGAGGCGCTTGGGATCGAGCCAGCCGTCGCCGGCACGCCAGCGCGCCTGCACCACATCGCGGCTGATGTAAGGGAATCGCGCGCGTGTCTCGTCGCCCGAGAGCACCTCGACGTCGGTGAGGCCCCATGCGTGCTGGCGCGCCACGATCTCGCGCTGCCGGGCGGCCGTGGCTTCCGCGCGTGCGCACCACAGATAACCCTGTGCGCGCAGGCCCAGGTCGTAGCCGGGCAGGTCGGTCTCGTCGGCGAAGCGGTGGTAGAACGCGATCCCTTCGCGCACGAGCGCCATCTCATCGGGATTGTCGAACTGCGCGCGGAACGCGCCGGTGGCCGCCGACGTGCTGAGCGTGCCCAGGGCCGGGCGGCGCTCGATCACCACCGCACGCAGGCCCGCGCGAGACGCGAAGAACGCGGTGGCCGCGCCGATGATGCCGCCGCCGACGATCACGAGGTCGGCGGTGGCGGGCAGTTCGTAGGAGCGCTCGATCATGCGCCCGGGCTGGGCACGCCATACTCCGGCGCCGGCTTGTCCATGAGCCAATGGTCGAACCAGCGGCGGATGTGCTGCTGGTTCTGCACGCGCCGCGCCGGCATGCCGCTGCGCGAGAGTTCGTGGCTCTCGCCCGGGAAGCGCACCATCACGGTGGGGATGCCGCGCTTCTTGAGGCCGCGGAACATGATCTCGCCCTGGCCGATCGGCGTGCGCCAGTCCTCTTCGGAGTGCAGGACCATGAGCGGCGTCTGGATCTGGTCGATGAACGTGGCCGGAGAGCGCGCCGCGAAATCCTGCGGGACTTCGAACGGCGCGCCGCGGAACCACGTGGGGCGCACCATCGCGAAGTCGCACGAATACCACATGGTCGCCCACTCGCTCACACAACGCTGCGTGATGGCGGTCTTGAAGCGGTGCGTCTTCGTGATGATCCAGTTCGTGAGCAGGCCGCCGCCGCTGCCTCCAGTCACGCCCATGCGCGACTCATCCACGCAGCCGCGGGCGATCACACGGTCCACGCCGGCCATGAGGTCGTGGTAGTCGTCGCCCGGGTACTTGAATTGGATGATGTTTGCGAATTCCTGACCATACGACGTACTGCCGCGCGGGTTCGTGTAGAGCACCAGATAGCCGGCCTCGGCAAGTACCTGGAACTCGTGATACATGCCAAAGCCGTACGCCGCGTGCGGGCCACCGTGGATCTGCAGGATGAGCGGATACTTCCGGGCGGGATCGAAACCGGGCGGCTTCACGAGCCATCCTTGGATCTGCCGACCGTCAAACGAGGGATACCAGAACATCTCCACGTCGCAGGGCTTCGATCGCGCGAAACACTCCTCGTTAGGACCGTAGAGCCGCGTGAGCGTGCGCGCGCCAAGGTCATACACATACAGGTCGCCGGGTGAGCCGGGAGTGCCGATCACCAGCGCCACACGGTCCGCCGCGGCGGTGCCGCACACCACGTCGAGGCCTGCCGGCGTCAGGTCCAGGGTGTCGCCGCTCGCCGGGTCCGCGATCGCGAGATGCCCGGTGCCATGCTTGGTGTGGGAGAAGAACACTCGGCCGTCGCTCGCGAATGCCAGCGGCTGCGCGCCACCGCCGCGCGGCGGATGCATGTCGCCGCCGACGCCCTCGCCCACCGCGAGATCGGCGCCCGTGGTCAGTGCCATGGGCTGCCGCATGGGCCACGCGCCCTCGAGCAACAAGAGATCGTTCTGCGTGTAGGAGTTCTCCACCGCAGGCCGCACGCCGCCCACGGCAGCGATTCGGCCGCCGGGCCCCAGCACGAACGGCGCGAGTGGTCCCGCGATATCAGCGACGAGCAAACTGCCTTCGCCATCGACCGGCGCAGCAAGGTCGGCAGGCACAGCGCGCACGTCGTTGTCCTCGAGCGGCGTGCCGAACCATGGCTCCGCGCGACGGTCGGTCGCGTACACGACATGGCTGCCGTCTGCGGTCCACTGTGGCGCACCTTCTTTGAAGGACGTGCCCGTCGTGAGCTGGCGAGGCTCACCGCCGGCGGCGGGAATCACCCAGATGTGATCCAGATGGTCCCAGTCCGTGAAACCTTCAGCGTTCCAGCGGAACTCGACCTTGGTGACGACGCGGCCGGGCTCATGCTTGGGCTTCTTGTAGTCGGGTGTGTCGAGCGCCGGGTTGTGGCCCGAGAGGAACGCGATGCGCGTGCCATCGGGCGACCATGCGGGCGATGACGCGCCGCCTTGCAGGCTCGTGAGCGCGTGGGCTTCGCCGCCGGCGAGCGGCAGAACGTGAATCTGCGCGCCGGGTTTAGGCGCATCGGAGCCACTGCCGCTCTCCGGCTTGCGCACGAACGCGAGCGCCGCGCCGTCGGGAGACCAGCGCGGCTGGGCGTCGCGACCACTGAATGTGAGCTGCTGCGGAGCTGCCGGCGAGACTCCCGGAGCGGGCACGCGCTGCAGCCACAGGTTCGTGCGGTACTCATCGGCCTCGGCATCGACGGTGACACATGTGAATGCGATGCGGGTGCCATCGGGGGAGATCTGCGGATCGGCGATCCACTGCATCCGCAGGATGTCGTCTTCGCGCATGAAGGCGGTCCTTGGTCGGTGTATGGAAAAGCGACTGGAGCACGTCAGGCTACCCCAGCGCACGCGCGGCGTGCCAGCGCTCAGGCCGGCTCAGGCCGGCTGGGCCTCCGCCAGCAGCGCCTGCACGTCGAGCGGCTCGGTGACCATGCGCAGCGAACCGTCGGCTTCGTACTGCCACTGGTCGCGCGGGATGTCGATCGTGAGCTCGATGCCATTGCCATCGGGATCGGACAAGTAGATGGAATGGCTCACCGCGTGGTCCGCCACGCCCTGGATCGGTACGCCGGCCTCGATCAGGCGCTTGAGCGCGCTGGCGAGTGCCTTGCGGTCCGGGTAGCGGATCGCGAAGTGGAAAAGTCCGGTCGCGCGGCGCGGCGGCGGAGAACCGCCTTCACTCTCCCACGTATTGAGCCCCAGATGATGGTGATAGCCGCCGGCCGAAAGGAACACCGCCTGCTTTCCATAGCGCGCGGTGATCTCGAAGCCCATCACATCGCGGTAGAACGTGATCGAGCGCTCGAGGTCGGACACCTTGAGATGGACATGGCCGATGTCGGCCTGGGTGGGAAGCGTGTAGGGCTGGGACATGGCGGGCCTTCCGATGAGGCGGCCAAGGCCGCCGGAGACAGTGGATGAGCGCGAGCGGACCTTACCCCAGCCGTCGAGCGCGGGCGTATCGGCGACTCGCGCCGGCTCTGTCAGGATTGATACACTCACGCGATGCGCCTTCTGCCCCCATCGCCGCAGTTGCCGGAGCCCGCCGCCCGCTTCGCGAGTGCGCAACGCCTCGTGCTCATCCCGTGACCGGCGCTGCCTCGAGTTCGCGATCTCGCACTGCAGCGCTCTCGTGGGTCGCGTTCGCGGTCTGCTGCGCGATCTGGAGCAGCACCTTCCTCTTCATTCGCATCGGCAACGACGCCACGCCACCGGTCTGGGCGGCGGGCCTGCGCCTGAGCATGGCGACTTTGGTCCTGAGCGCGATCGCGATCGCGAGGCGTGATGCGTGGCCTCGCGGCAGCGCGCTGAAGGCGGCACTCTGGTTCGGCGTCGTCGACTTCGGCGTGAGCCTGCCGCTGCTTTATTGGGGTGAGACGCGAGTCCCCTCGGGCGTCGCCGCGGTACTCTTCGCGACGATCCCGCTCATCACCGCGCTCACGGCTCGCGTGCTGGGCATGGAGCAACTCGTCCGGCGCACCCTGATCGCCGCGCTGCTCGGCATCGTGGGCGTCGGCGTGCTCACGTCGGCGCAGTTCGCGGGCGCCATCCCGATGCCCGCGCTCATCGCGGTCACGCTTGCCGCCGCGACGGCCGCCGTGGCCGGCGTGCTGCTCAAGCGCGCACCGGCGGGCTCGAGCCCGGTCGCCATGAATGCGGTGGCCCACGGCGCCGGCGCCCTGATCGTGCTCCCGGTGAGCCGGCTTCTGCACGAACCCCAGCACCTGCCGATTAGCGCGGCGGGCTGGATTCCGCTGATCTACCTGACGTTGATCGGCTCGATCGTGGCATTCGTCGCGTTCATGTACCTGATCCAGCACTGGTCCGCCACGCGCGCGAGCTTCATCTCGGTGGTGATCCCCGTCCTGGCGTTGGTCCTGGGCTTGACCGTGCGCGGCGAGCGCCTGGACGCGGCGAGCCTGCTGGGCTCGCTCATCGTCGTGGCGGCCGTCCTCACTGGCCTCGTGCCGGGCCGTCGACCAGACGCGCGCGCAGACGCTTGACGTCGAGTTCGGGCTCCGGGATCTCGGGGTCGAGCCGGGCGAACGTCTCCACGAGGATGCGAGAGATCGCGTGATCTCGATACCACTTGTGGTCCGCGGGGATCACGAACCACGGCGACTCCTCGGTGGAACAACGCGTCAACACGTCCTCGTATGCCGTCCGGTATTCCTTCCACAGTTCGCGCTCATCGATGTCACGCGCGTTGAACTTCCAGCGCTTGATCGGATCATCGAGCCGCTCGATCAGCCGGCGCTTCTGTTCGGCGCGGCCGATGTGCAGGTAGAACTTGAGCACAGTCGTGCCGCCAGCTGCCAAGAGGGATTCGAACGCGTTGATGTGCTCGTAGCGCTTTGACCATTCCTTCTTGGGAACCAGATCGTGCACGCGCACGACCAGGACGTCTTCGTAGTGCGATCGATTGAACACGCCCACATCGCCGCGCGCAGGGATCGCGCGGTGGATGCGCCACAGGAAGTCGTGCGCGAGTTCTTCCACGGTCGGCGCCTTGAACGCCGTCACGTTGCAACCCAGTGGATCGAAGCCACTCATGACGTGCCGCACGACGCCATCCTTGCCGGAAGCGTCCATGCCTTGAAGGACGATCAATACGCTCCGGCGCCCTTCGGCGTGCAGTTTGTATTGGTACTTTTCGAGCTCGCGCACATACTCAAGCGTCGCCTTCTCCGCCGCGGCCTCGTCCTTGGCACCGGGGGTGGAGTCGGTCTTCCAGTTCGACAGATCGCATTTCTTGCCCGGCTTCACACGCAGCTTCTCGACGAAACTCATGACGCATCGCCTCCTTTGGGTGCAGCGGGTGCAACCGGTGCAACGGGTACCGCCGTCACCCCCCACGCCGCAAGCACGGCGGGCATGTGGCGAGGTGATTCTTCGCGCTGGGCGAGCGAACGCAGCCGCGTCTCCAGCCGGCCAGCGAACTCGGCCGCCGGCCACTCTCCCGTGACTTCGATCTCGGGCCGATCGTCGCGCGCGTTCTCCGGGAACTTGCGCATCACCTCGAGCACACGGCCCCGGCCCAGCGCCGGCAGCCGCGCGAGCAGCGCCGCGATGCCGCTTCGCGAGTCCTCGTCGGCATCCTCGAGCCACGCGACCAGCCACTCGACCAACCCGGCGTAGGCGAAGGGCGTATCGAGCTGCGTGATCAGCACGCGCGCCTCGGGCTCGAGCTTGTGCCACGCGCCAAGCAGGTGCGCGAGGACGCGGCGGTCGCCCAGTTGCAACAGGCCGGTCACGAGGCCGGCCTGGACGGCTGGGGAATCGGCATGTTCGAGCATGCTCACCAGCGTGCGCGGCCCGGTCATCTCGTCGCCGTTCGTGAGAGGCATGAGCGTGGCGAACGACTGCGCCGCGCGGCTCAGGATCGCCACCGAGGTCTCGTGCTGCAGGAATGGCAGCAGTGCCAGGATGTTGGTAGCGCCGCCACTCACCGCTTCGGTCACGCGGTCGAGCAGCTCGTTGCGCTCTTCCTCGGGCACGCGCTCGAGTAACGTGCGATACAGGGTGCCGATCGCCTCGGCCACATCACCATCTCGCGTGGCGCCGAAGAACAGGCACTGTTGGTACGCGATCAGCATGAGCTCGTCTTCCGACAAGCGCTCCCACGCCTCGGGGTCGCGCCCGCGCGCCGCCAGGTCGCGCAGCCAAGCGTCGTTCATCTCCGGCGCGGCCTCGGCTCTGCGCGCGCCACCGCCGCGTGGCTTGCCGCCGCGGCCATGAGGGGCGCGCGTCACGCCGGGGCCCGCGTGAACGTTCGCGGGATGAGAACAGGATCGGTCCTCTGCGACGTCATGAATGGCTGCACTCCTTCGCACGCAACGGCGGGATCGACCGCAAAAGCATCACGCGGACATCCCGGTCGGGATCGTCCGCGCGTGCTTGGACTTCGGTGTCGAGAGATCAGGCCTTGCGGACGTTCGCCGCCTGCAGACCCTTCGGGCCCTTCGTCACCTCGAACTCCACGCGCTCGCCCTCGGCCAGCGTCTTGAAGCCCTCACCCTGGATAGCGGAGAAGTGGACGAACACGTCCTCGCCGCCCTCCTGGGAGATGAAACCGAAGCCCTTCGCATCGTTGAACCACTTCACGGTACCGTTCGCCACTGCTTGCTCCTTTGCATGGGGGGCGCACCCCCCAGGGGTTCCGGCGCCCAGGGACGGCTTCCGGGCGTCGTGTGAACAAGCTGGTTTCCGGGTGAAGCACCGACAGAAAAGAAAACAGCCACGGATCGGAAGTGGCATCCGCAGCTGCGTCGCATCTGATCTGGTGATGGCGATCGGCTCAGGACCCGGCTCCAGCGGCTCGCAGTCTGCGCCGCGCCGGAGGCCGGGTCAAGCCGGGTTTTCGCCTGTGTTTCGCCTGTGTCTACAGCCCAGAGGCGCGCGTTCCGGGCATGGCCTTGACCTCGAACGAGCGCTCCTGGGGCTTCGTTTTGCCTGCCGTGAGCTTGGACTTATAGACGCCCGGCGCCACGAACTGCGGCTGGCCTGCGAACTCCTCGCGGATGATGCGCGTCTTGGGATCGCCGGCGACAAGGTCCCATGCCACGCGATGGAATCCTGCCTCTCCGGGACCTTCCAAGGTGCGCACGTCGTGGCCGGCGGAATCGGTGACGGCGAAACTGACGCCGCCCTCGAGCTCCTTGGGCAGGAAGTAATCGAACCACGCGCCCGGAGGCGGGTTCTTGGCCAGGAAGTCGGCCTGTCCCCACTTGCCGCCGAGCGGCTGCGCATAGAACTCCCATGCGGTTCGCGTGGGGGCGAACGAGACCGTGTCGCGCATGGTCGCGCTCGTGAATGCCTCGAGCGACTGGATGCCGTCCATGATCCAGATGCTGCGGCCGTGCGTGGCGACGATCAGGTCGCGCTCGCGGGCGTGGATCAGGATGTCGTCCACGGCCACGGTGGGCAGGCCATTCTTGAGCGGCATCCACTTCTTGCCGCCATCGAACGTGAAGAACAGACCGAACTCCGTGCCCGCGAAGAGCAGATCGGCGTTCGCCAGGTCCTGGCGGATCACCTTGACCGTGAAGTCCTTGGGGAGGTCGCCCGCGATGCTCGTCCACGTGCGGCCCAGGTCGTGAGTGACGAATACGAAAGGTGCGAAGACGTCGGAACGATGGCCGTCGAATGAGACGAACGCGGTGTTGGGGTCGATGTGCGAGGCCTCGACGCGGCTCACGTAGAGGTTCGCGGGGACGCCCTTGATGTTCCCGGTGAGATCACTCCAGACCTTGCCACCGTCTTGCGTCATCCACACCTTGCCATCGTCGGTGCCCGCCCACAGCTGACCGGCACGAAGCGCGGACTCGGTGAGCGAGACGACCGTGCAATGCATCTCGGCGCCCGAGCCGCCGGCGTAGGCCTTCTTGAGATCCAGCGTCGTGAGATCGGGGCTCACCTTCTGCCAGCGATCGCCGTGCTCGGTGAGCTTGAACACATACTGACCGCCCATGTAGAGCACGCTGGGGTCGTGCGGCGAGATCAGGAACGGCGTGTTCCAGTTGAAGCGAAACTGCGTCTCGCCTTCGTTCTCGGCGGGCTTGAGGGAGCGATCGCGGCCGCTGCGCAGGTCATGACGCAGGATCTCGCCGCCCTGCGATTCGTAGTAGACCAGGTCGGGGTTCGTGGGATCGACCGCCACGTGGAAACCATCGCCGCCGCCCAGGACGGCCCACTGATCCACCGCCTGACCGGCGCCTTGGCTGCCGTCGAAGCTCTCGGCATCGAGCAGCGTGCGCGACGGGCCGCCCCAACTCTGGTTGTCCTGCAGCCCGCCATACACGTGGTAGAACGGCTCGCGGAAGTCGGCAGCCAGGTTATAGAACTCGCCGATCGCGAGATTGTTGAGGAACCGCCATGTGGCGATCCGGTCGAAGCTCATGTACACGCCGCCGTCGTTGCCCACGATCACATGATTGCCGTCACTGGGATCGATCCACAGCGCGTGGCAGTCCGGATGGATGTTCTTCGCGCCGCCGGACTTGAACGTGACGCCGCCATCGTCGGAGAAATACAGGTCCGTGCCGCACAGGTACACGCGCGTGCTGTCGTCGGGTTGCACGCGGATCTGGCTGAAGTAAAAAGCGCGCGGCGCGAACGGGCTCAGGCGCTTCCAGGACGCGCCCGCGTCATCGGAGCGGAACACGCCACCTTCACGGCTGGCTTCCTCGAACGCGCTCAGCCGGCCGCCGGCATCGGACTCCACCACCGCGTACACGATCTTGGGGTTCTTGCGATAGATGTTCAGCCCGATACGTCCGGTGCGCGCCGGCAGGCCATTCGTGAGCTTGGCCCACGTCTCGCCGCCATCGGTACTCTTGAAGATGCCGCCGGTCTCCCCGCCGGCCGAGTACGAGAACGCGGAGCGGCGCCGGGCGTACATCGCGGCGTATAGGATTCGCGGATCGCCGGGATCCATGACCAGATCCACCGCGCCCGTGTGCGCGTCGACCTTGAGCACGTGCGTCCACGTCTTGCCGCCGTCCTTGGTGCGGAACACGCCGCGCTCGGCGTTCTCGCCCCACAGCCGGCCAAGCGCGGCCACATACACCGTGTTGCTGTCGCCGGGATCGGTGACGACACGCGCGATCGCACTCGTGGCTTCGAGTCCCATGCACTTCCAGTTCGCGCCACCATCCTGGGAGCGGTACACACCCTTGCCCCACGACGATGAGTTGCGACTGTTGGCCTCACCGGTGCCGACCCACACGACATCGGGGTTCTTCTGCCATAGCGCGACAGCGCCGATCGAAGCGACCGCTTCTTTGTCGAAGACGGGTGTCCAGGTGGTGCCCATGTTGGTGGTCTTGAAAAGACCGCCCGTGCCGGTCGCCGCATAGAAGGTCGCAGGCTTCTTTTCCACAACGGCCAGATCCGAGATGCGGCCGCCCATGTTCGCGGGCCCGATCGAGCGGAACGTGAGCGCCTTGATGAGCTTGGGGTCGAACTCCGGCGCCTTCTCGGCGGCGGGTCTGTCGGCAGCGCGCGTGACCGCGGCCGTGACGGCGATGGCGAGCATGGCCGCAAGGGCGAGAACCGAAAGACGAAGCGTGAGGCGAGACGGCATGTGATCCCTCCGGCGCCGCGGATGACCGCGACGCGAGCGTTCCGAACGTGACGACGATCCCAAGGCGGCGGACGCTAGCACGAGGGTGCCTCCCGCTGTGAGGCTCTCCCGGCCTTCCCCGACGAACGCCGCAGCCTTCTGGGCCAACGCCGCGCGGCAGCTCGCGACGCGCCCGCTTCAGGCGCCAGGGCTGCTTCGCAGCTGCGCCACCTGGGCGAGGAAGCGCCGCGACCAATTCGCGCGCATGGCCATCTGCCAGGCGATCCTCTCCGCGATTCCCGGGGCGCAGGCGAGCGCCGGAACGAACAGCACGAACACCAGTCCGCGATCAGGATGCACGCACCATGCGCCCAGCTGGTCGACTCCCGACCACTCACGCGACTCGCCTTCGTTCAGCAATGCCGCCGTGGCCGCCGCACGTTCGCGCACCGGCTCGGCATCGGCCGGCGGCTCCAGGACCGCCAGCAGCCCGGCGCCCAAGCGCGGGTGCGGCTGACCCGCGATCAAGCGCAGCAACGCGACGCCAGCACCGGGCGCACTGCCCGGCTGCGGTCCCTGCTCGAGCGCTGCCGGAAGCTCGGCGTGCAGTCCGGCGGCGTCCACGCGCACGCGCAGCCACGGCGGCGGCTGCATGGCAGCAGCTGCTTGCAACGCGCCCGCGCCATCCCACGCACCGGGCTTGAGGCCCGCGTCGGCATACGCACGCCACGCCTCGAGCAGCGCGGCATCGGGATGCCGCGCCAAGGTGAGCGGCGCTTGCGTGCCGCCGAGTTCGGCCGCGAGCGACGCCTGCGCGGCGGCAGCGGCACCCAGTTGCAGCAGCGCCGCATGCGCGAGGCTCGCCGCGGCCGCCGGCACTTCGGCATCATGCGCAAGCACGGCGCAACGCAGTGACACCACCCCCGTCTCGGCATTCCAGCGCAGGCTCGAGAGCCCGGCCTCGCGCGCGTTCCAGCGCGCGATCGCGCCCAACTGCACGCCCACGCCCTGCACGCCGTGCACCAGTTCGCACTCGGCGCTCACGCGCGCGATGTCCAGGCCCGTCGCGCGCCGCACCGGCTCGGCGCTCACGCACTGCTCGATGCCGCCGATGCGCCAGGTGAAGCCGCGCGGCGCAGCTTGGAGCGCCTGCGGCGGCGGCTCGAAGAGCGCGCGCAGGTGTTCGACCAGTGCGAGACCGGCATCCTGCGACATGGCGTTCGACCTTTCCCAGAGCCGCGACTGCGGCAGGAACGAATCGGCGGCGCCGGGCGGAAGCGCCCGCGCCGCCATTCGGGGATGCCAGCGCCGGAGTCAGCGCACGTCGAGCAGCTCGACCTCGAACTTGAGCGTGGCGTTCGGCGGGATCACGCCGCCGGCACCCGCAGCGCCGTAGCCCATATCCGGCGGGATGATCAGCGTGCGCTTGCCACCGATGCGCATGCCCTTCACG
>JANYBS010000099.1 GCA_025360715.1 Candidatus Eiseniibacteriota bacterium
GGGTCTGGGGCGCCTACCTCGGTGGTGAGCGCACCCGAGTGGAGACGGAGCGCAGCGCTGGATGGTTGGGCGAACTCGCGGCGCACCGGATTCTTGTCAGGGGCCGGACGCACGGCGACGAGCGATCGCGCGAACACGCGCCGCCCTTGCCCGCGCCCCGCGCACTGTGCTCCAATCATGGTTCGGCGCGCAGGGCGCCTCCCGTCCGCGGAAAGGGATCATCCCGCCTGGTCGCAACCACACGAGACGCTCCACGTCTCCTTGAGCCCGAGCCGGCGGACCCTGGGCATCTGTAAGGAGGACGTGTCATGAGCCCATCCCTGCCCGGTCAGCCCGACCTGGAACACCTGCGCAAGCAGGCCAAGGCGTTGCTCGCTGACGCCGAAGCCGCGCTGCCGCGGGCACTCGAACGCCTGCGCCGCGTGCCGCGATTGTCGGCACTCGCGCCCGAAGCGATCGCCGAACGCGCGCAGTTAGCAGACGCCCAGCACGCGATCGCGATCGAGCACGGCGCCGAGAGCTGGCCGAAGCTCAAGGCCATCGTCGAGGCCGGGCTACCGCTGGCCGAACAGGCTGAGCACTTCCTGCGCGACGTGCGCGAGGAACATCACGACGTCGCGAATCGCTGGATCGCGAACATGCCTGCGCTCGCTGCGTTCAACGTGTTCACCGCGAGCGCGGCGGGCGATGCGGCCACGGTGTCGCGACTGCTCGCGGCCGATGCGACGCTTGCGCTTGCAATGCACGCGGATGCGGCGTGGTCCGCGGTGCTTTACGTGGCGGCCTCCCCGCTCCCGCCAGACTCGCCATCACTCGCACTCATCGCGCGCGCTTTGCTGGAAGCGGGTGGCGACGCCAACAGCGCCTATCCTGGTGTCGGCGAAGGCCCGCCGCAGAGCGCGCTCTATCGCGCGTGCATCCGCGGGCACGTGTGCGTGGCGCGCGCGCTGCTCGAGCATGGCGCACGCACCGACGACGGCGAAAGCATTGGCCACGCGGCCGAGTACGCGCAGTTCGCATGCCTGCAGGCGATGGCCGATCACGGTGCCGACTTCAGCAGCCGTCAGCAGCCGTACGACAACACGCCGCTGTACTTCCTGGCGGGCTACGCCGCGGGCAACCCGGCCACCGAGCGCGCGCAAGCCGGCATGCGCTGGCTGCTCGAGCATGGCGCGGACCCGAACGTGACGAGCTACGCGCGCCGCGAGACGCCGTTGCATCAGGTGGCGCGGCAGGGAGGCGGACTCGCGATCGCGCATGCGCTGCTCGCGCACGGCGCCAACGCCGACGCCCCGCGCGCCGATGGCCGCACGCCGTACGTGATCGCGTACCGGCGCGGCGACATGGCGCTGTGTGAGTTACTGCGCGCGCACGGGGCGACGTCGAAGCCCTCGCGCGTCGACGAGTTCCTGAACGCCGCACTGAGCGGCAACGAAGTCGCCGCGCGCGCGATACTCGCCGCAGAGCCCGACCTGATCTCGCGCTTCGATGCCGAGGACCATGCGACGCTGCCGCAGCTGATGGCCGAGAAGAAGCCGATCGACTTCGCCAGGCTGGTCGCCCTCGGCTTTGACCTGGGCTGGGAAGGCGCATGGGGCGGAACGCCGCTGCATCACGCCGCGTGGCGCGGCAACGTGGAGATGGTGCGCGAACTCGTGCGCATCGGCGCGCCGCGCGATGTCCGCGACAGGACCTACGGCAGTTCGCCGCTCGCGTGGGCGGTGCACGGCTCGCGCTTCTGCCGCAGCGCCGACGATGAGTATCTCGCCATCGCCCAGTTGTTGCTCGAAGCCGGCAGCAGCCGCGCGGCGACCATCAACCAATGGGGCGAGCCGCCCGAGAACCTGGGCTCCAAGCGCCTGTCGGCATTCATCCAGCGCTGGTACCGCCAGCACCCGGAGCAACTCGAGGGCTGAGCTTACCCGCGGTGCGCACGGCAGGATGGCCTGTGCGCGGCGCCGGCGATCCCGGGCGCGAGTGGCTTCGTCGTGATCCCCGGTGCGGCCGTGCCTCCCATCGGCAAGCGCATCTACAAGGCGGTCATATGACGCGACGCATGCCGCCGCTCCCCCCAACGAGCTACTGCCGGCGATCGACATGGCGGGATCCGAATTGAACGCACTGGGTGCCATGAAGATCCCGGTCGCGAACGCCCGCTTCACGCTGGTCTTCCATGGCGACGCTCTCGCGCGATGTCGCGGTCGCCTCCGACGCGTTGATCGTCCTCATGACGTACCAGGCCGGCGGCGATGCGCTGCTGAGTTACTGAGCCTCAACCGACGATGCCCCGCTAACGCCCCAGCACCCCGAACGCCATCGCCGCCAGCCCCGCCGCGCATGCCCACAGCGCGGCGCGCGCGGGCCATGGCACAGCGCGTTCGGGCATGGGCGCCGTGCTCGGCGAACCGAACGCTGCGCGCACGGTGGTCGCGGCCACCGAGAACGCGGTGATCCACGCCACCACGAGCGCCAGCAGCAGCCCTGGGTGGTGCGTGCGCACCAACGCGCGCGCCACTTGCAGCCACAGGCTCATGCCCGGTGTGCCAGGCGCGCCGGCCAGCGACAGCATGGCGTACGCGCCGGCCACGCCGCTGTACGGGTGGCGGCGAAAGAGTGCGGCCGCCGGCGCATCGGGCGCCGCCGCCACGGGCAGGAAGTGCGCGAGCGCCAGCGCGCCGGTCATCGCCAGCGCCAGATGCGCGCCCCAGCGCATGAGCGGCAGCGCGCTTGCATCGCTCGTGGCGATGAGCGATGCCAGCAGCAGCGCGCCCTGCAAGCTGGCAAGCAAGCCCACGCGGCGCTCGGGGCGCTTGGCGGTGGCCACCGTGGCCGCGCCGCCCAGCAGCGCGAGCACGCACGCGATCGTAAGGTGGCCGCGCACGAGCGATGCCGCCTGCGCGAACGCGTCGACGCCATGCAGGCGCTGCACGAGCAGCGCGGCGCCGGAGACTTGAAGCCCCGTGGCGATCAGCGGCGCGAGCGATGCGCGCGTGCCATGCGCCACGTCGGCGAGCCAGAAGTGGAACGGCGCGCCGCCCAATAGGACGAGGCCCGCGATGAGCGTCATCGCGAGCGCGGCGCTCCAGAGCCCGTAGGGGTCGAGCTGCAGCGCGAGCGCGGGCCATTGCTCGGTGGTGGTGGCAGTGCCGGCGGCGAGCGTGAGCAGTGATTCCCCAGCCCACGACAACGCGAAGGCGGCCGCGAGCACCCACGTGAGCTTGAGCGCACACTCGCTTTGCAAGATGTCTTCACGATCGCGCGCGAGCAGTGCCAGCGCGAGCGCTGCCAGCAACGCGATCCGCAGCGGCGTGAGCGTGTCTGGAATGGCGATCGCCAGCGCGAGCGGCGCCAGGAAGCAGCATTGCATGAGCGTGGCCACGACGCCCGCGGCGCCCGGACGCTGCGGCTGCGCGGCGCGCAACAGCAGCGCGGCGCCAAGCGCGAGCACCGGCGCCAGCAGCGGCGCGAGTGCGAGCCATGTGGCGCTCATCGCAGCAGCGGCAAGAGCAGCGCGAGCACGCTGACGCCGACCAAGAACAGCAAGTACTCCTGCGCATCGCCCGCGTGCAGGTCACGCGCGGGTGCGCCCAGTGCGCGAATCAGGGCCGCGAGCGCGTCTGCGATGCGGCGTTCGAACACGAGCACCGAGCGGTACACGCTCAGCGCGAAGTCGCGAGCGGTGGCGCCAGCAGCGACCGACGCGCGAACGACCGGCGGCAGTTCTGTCTCGCGCGCGAGCCACGCGCGCGGCCACGCCGCGAGCAGCGCCGGGATGAGGGCGACGATTCCCGCGGGGAAGCTGGCCTCGAAGCCCTCCCACCACGCCAGCGCGAGAGCCGCCGGGCCGATCAGGAGCGTGAGCGACGCGCCCACCAGGCTCAGCACGCGCGTGGCATCGGGCCGCGCCATGGCGCGGCGCTCGGGCACTTGGGTCACGCGGCGCAGCGACAGCGCGGTGGCTAAATAGACAGGCGCCGCCACGAATACGAATTCCAACGGCCGGAAGTGTCCATTCGGGAATCCCACCGCGATCAGCAACGGCCACGACATGCACGCACTCGCGCTGAAGCCCGCCAGGCGCCAGAGCCGCGCCGAGAGCGCGCCGCGGCGGCCGGCCGAGCCGCGCAGTTCGGTGGCCAGCGCGGTCAGCCGCCCGCCCGCAGCGGCGAACCATAGTAACAACACGATCTCGCGCGGCAGCGCATCGAGCGCGATGAGCATGGCCGCCAGCGCCGAATCGCACGCCGCGAGCCAGCGCAGGCTGGCGGTCCACGTGCGCCGCGAGTACGCGCGCAGTACCGCGAGCGCCGCGGCGAAGATCAGCGCCAGGCTCGCGAACTCGCGCACGAGCGGCGCGCTGGTCCAGAGCGGCGCCTGCCGCCACAGCACGAGCAGGCCCGCGGCGGGCAGCACGCCGGTGATCCACGCGCCCACGTTCGGCAGCGGACCCGCGTGATCGGGATACGGCCGCGACGTGGGCAGCGCGGCCAACAGCTCGAGCCCGGCAAAGAGGATGGCGAGCGCCTCGAGCAAACGCATCGGCGCGAGCGGATCGCGCGACGCGGCCGATGGCGTGGCGACCAGTTCGGGCACCTCGAGTACCACGGCAAGCCCGGTCGAGACCGGCGGCGACACCGCCAGCGGAACGGCCGGCGCTGCGGGCAGAGCCGCCGCCAGAGCTGCCGCGAACCACAGCGCCATCGCCGGACGGCGCAGCCACGCCCAGCGCGCGAGCGCCTCGCGCGGATCGCTCGATGCGCGCGCCCAGATCCAGAACGCCAGCGCCACGCCTTCAAGGCCCAGCGCCGCCGCGACCAAGCCCGGCAGCGCCAGCGCCACAAAGCCCAGCGCCAGCGCGGCGATGCCGAACGTGAGCGGCGTGAGCAGTGCGCGCAGGCGATGCATCAGTCCACCAGCTCGTGCGCGTCGGCGATCGACGGCGAATGCGCGTAGCGTTCCCGCGCGCCGGCGATGCGGCGCGCGAGTACGATCAAGGTGGCCGTGGCCGCTAGCGCAGCGCCCGCGGGCGTGCCGCGATGCGTCACGTCGGCGGCGCGCGCGGCGGCCGTGAGCAGCTCCAACCCCAAGCCCATCGCCGCGAACGCCACGAGCGCGCGGCGCACGTGGCGGCGCATCATGAGATGCAGCAGCCCCACGCCCAGCGTGAGCGCGCCCAGCGAAGCGCGGCGCGCATCGAGCGGCTCCAGACTCTGGCGCGAGACGGCCGCGAGCAGCAGCGCGAGCAACGTGAATCCCAGCGGCAGCGCCACGGCTCCGGCCTCGAAGCCCGCACGGCGCGCGGGCCGCGGGCGTTCGCGCTCATGGCCTTCGCCGCCGGCCTGCCACGCGACCAGCGCCCACAGCAGCACCCACAGAGCCCTTACGGGCCATGGCGCCGCCAACTCGGTGAGCCGCACGCACGCGAGCGCGATGATCAGCGCCGCGGCGCCCGACACGCGGCGGCCCGGCAGCAGCAGCGCCAGCAGCACCGCCACGGGGATGCCGAGCAGGCGCACAAGGTCGGCCGAGGGAAGCGAGGTCCAAGCGTCGAGGAGGTGCATGGTCCTCCGCAGCCGCGCGAGCGATGGGCGTGCCTTAGCTAAGCGCGCCGCGCGCTTACGGGATGTACGTGGCTTCCGCCGCGATCAGAGCGGCCATGAACGCGTCGGGGCTGGCGGCCTCACGCAGCGAGCGGCGCACGGTCTCTTCCTTGAGCAGGCGCGAGATGTTCGCCAGCACCTTCACGTGCAACGCGCCACCGGATTCGGGCGCGACCAGGAGCACGAAGAGCGTCGCGGGCTCGCCGTCGACGGACTCGAACTCGATTCCCTCGGGAGCGATGCCGACCGCAGCCACCAAGCGATCGACCATGCGGGCCTTGCCATGCGGGATGGCGATCCCGTTGCCGATACCGGTGCTCATCATGGCTTCGCGGCGCAGCACGCGATCCAGGATCTCGCCCTGGCTCTGCAGGCCATGTGCGGATTCCAGCAACTGCACCAGTTCGGCGATAGCCTCACGCTTGGCGCGAGCCTGCAGGCGCGTCGTGATCGCTTGGGTGTTGAGCAGCTCGGAAAGGCGCATGGAATAGGAGTCCTTGAGGATCCCCCGCGGCCACGCGGGCGGACCCGCAACCTAGTGAGACGAGCGGGATTGGTCAAGGTGGACGGGGTCGCTGAGGCCGCGCCGCTGTAGCGGCCCGCGCACCCCGACCGGGCCGCTTGCGAGGAATCCGTCACATCGGCGCCCCCGCGGGGTACTCTCTGCACACACTCGCGCGCGGGCGCTGCCCCGCTGCCGCGGCTTCCCTCGAGGCTCCCATGCTCATCAGGCTCATCCGCTCGCTCGTGCTGGCCACCGCCGCCGTCATGCTGCTGGTCTCGCTCGCATACGCCGACCCCGGCGTGCGCGTGGACGTGCAGGGCGGCCAAGCGCGCATCGCGCTGATCGGCGACTACGCCGGCGCGCGCTACACCGTGTACCGCGGCGAGACG
>JANYBS010000104.1 GCA_025360715.1 Candidatus Eiseniibacteriota bacterium
GACTTGACCGGCGCTGGCGGTCTCGTCGTCTTCATCGTCGGCGTACCAAAGAATCATGCTCCGGCCGATGACCCCGTCAGAGTCCCGAGGCATGATCGTGAGGTTCACGCCCGTGCCGTTCATGTAGGCCGAGTTGGTCGATGCCCGACCGGGGTCGCTCGCCCACTTCCCAGGGTTCGTCGCCCGGGCTTGTTGGGCCTTTGAGGCGAGTACGAGAACGCATACTGCGAGTAATGTCGTGCGCCATCTGATGGACCGCCCGATGCTCATGGTGCCTCCGTGCGTGTGCGAGAGCCTTCTCGACATGGACGTTGGCAGGAGGCCTCGGGGGCCGAGTCCTGACAGGACTTGACAATGAGGACCGGGGAGAGCCGATGCAAGACAAGATTCCTATGCGGCGCACGCCCGGCCACTCTACAATCAAGACATGCGCCTCGACTTTCTCACTCGTCCTCCTATTCGGTTCTCGGCGGTGCTTTTATTTGGCACAATGCTGATTGCCAAGTTGGCAGCTGCTGAATGGACTCCGAACGGGCTCCCCTATAGCTCGCTCCAGTTCCAGGTCTACGGGCTCCCCGTCGACGACGGCCACGGCGGCGCCTACGACTTCGTTCTCGGACTGCCGAGATCACTCCACGCGAAGCGGTTCACGCCCTCCGGCGCGACCGCAACGGGATGGCCAGATATCGGCATAGTCATGGACATCGGATCGCAGATTGAGCCGAGGCCCCTCAGCGGATGTCTGAACGCTGATGGATCGGCGACCGTCGCCATCGCCGACAGCGTGAACTGGTGCGCAAGGTTCCGCGCAGATGGAACGATTGTCCCCGGCTGGCAGGCGCGGACGATCGGTGGTCGACAGGACCTGATGCGCGTGCTCCCGGCAGATCGACTCGGCAATATCGTCCTCGCCCAGTCCCAGCACCTCGATGGTGAGGTTCGTTGCTGGCGCTTGGATTCAACAGCGGCCTTCGCACCGGGATACGGGGACCACGGGCAGGTGCTGTACGCCCCGCCGGCGAATTCCGACTCAGGATTCGCCTATTCAGATCTACTCCCAGCCCGCTGCGGAGGGGCGTGGCTCGCGATGAGTGGCGGCTCCGGAGCGTATGAGGACAACATTCTCATCTACAACTGGCTCGTTCGATTGCGCGACGACGGTACCGTCGACTCGACCATTGGTAATGGCCGAATCGACTATCTTGCCCGACCATCGAACCCTCGCGTTCCCGTGCTCGCACCCGACGGCGCAGGTGGAGTCTTCGTGGCGTGGATGGACAGCCGGGACGGCATCGGGCTGGGATTCCCCGCATTCGAGTTCACCTACGACATCTACATCACGCGCGTCACCGCCGATGGACGCATCGCTCCCGACTGGCCTGCGACGGGCTTGCCCGTGTGCAAGAGTCCGTCGTTCCAGACTTACCCGAAGATCGTCTCCGACGCGCAAGGCGGAGCCTTCGTCCTGTGGGGACCGAGCGGCGGACAGGGCTACGGAGTCCACGCGCAACACATCCTGGGCAATGCCACGATCGCCCCGGGGTGGCCTGCTAATGGCAAGGCCGTCTTCGCGAACAACGGCGACTTCTACTACGTGCTCGCCAGCGACGGCATCGGCGGCATGTTCGCCGCCGCCCAGGTGTACGACGCGGTCGGCAACCGGCTGATCGGTGCCCAGCACCTGAATGGACACGGCGACTTCGATGCGCCGTGGTCCGCCGCGGGATACATCGTCGACACCTCGCCCCAAGGCGACATGACCAATCCTCAGATCGTGACATCCGAGCCCGGATCCGCGATCCTCACTTGGGACCGTCTTGACCCGACCGGCATCCACTCCTGCATCCAGAAGCTCGTGGTCGGTGGCGTTGTGGCGACGCAACTCGCTCTCTCCTCCAGCGACGCCCAGCCCGATCACGTCTCGCTCACCTGGACCGCAAGCGGCGACCGCGTCGGCAGTGCCACGGTGCAGCGCCGCGGCGCGAACGTCGCGTGGGAGACTCTCGCAAGCATCGCTCCGGACGGACAGGGCCAGATCAGCTATGTCGATCGCAGCGTCGTGCCCGGTGCGCGCTACGACTACCGAATCGGGTACGCCGAGGGCACCCGGCAACGGTATTCCGCCGAGACCAACATCCAGGTGCCATTGCCCTACCGCTTCGCCCTCGCCGGAGCACGGCCGAATCCCGCGAGCCGGCGCGACCTGAATGTCGCGTTCTCTCTGGCCCAGCCAGGCGCTGCGACACTCGAGCTCTACGACGTCAATGGCCGCCGCGTCGCCGAGCGCAGCTCGAGTGGACTCGCCGCCGGCGAGCACACGCTGCGCATGGGCGACTCCCCTGGCCTTGCTGCCGGCATCTATTGGCTGCGGCTCTCACAGGGCACGCAGCGCACCACAGCGAGGGTTGTGATCGTCGAGTGATCCCGGCCCGCCGAAGCCCATTTGGCCACGGCACGACGGAAGCCCAGCGCAGCAACAGCAATCGCAAAACCATTGTAGACAATGATTTAGGACATTTAGCCAAGCCAGACCCCCGCCCCGTGCAACCTTTCGGGGCGGGGGTCTCGTATTGTGGGCAGATTCCAAAGTGATATCATGTCGATACCACTCACACCGCCCCACAACAATGGAGACCAGAATCATGATCCGCGAGACCGAAGCGCATTCGAGTAGTGGCCTGTTCATGATGCTCATCGTGCCCGTTGCCATGGTCGCCGACTTCATCTGGCTCATCGCGTCGGCCAAGGCACACGAGCCGATGTTCGTGATCGCGGCGATCCTCGCTCTGGTGCTACTCGCGATCCTGCTCGGTGGCTTCTTCGTGGTCGAGCCGAACTTCGGCGCGGTAATCACGCTCTTCGGTCAGTACAAGGGCACCGAGCGCCGGCCGGGCCTGTGGTGGACGAACCCGTTCACCACGCGCCGCAAGGTCTCGCTTCGCGTGCGCAACTTCGAGAGCGGCAAGCTCAAGGTGAACGATCACGACGGCAATCCGATCGAGATCGCCGCGGTCGTCGTGTGGCGCGTCGTGGACAGCGCCGAGGCCATGTTCCAAGTAGACAACTACGACAACTTCGTGCACGTGCAGACCGAAGCGGCGCTGCGCAATCTCGCCACCACGCATCCGTACGATGCGCACGGCGACGGCCAGCTCTCGCTGCGCGGCAACACGCAGGATGTGGCGGACCAGCTCAAGATCGAGGTGCAGGCGCGGCTCGAGAAGGCCGGCGTCGAGGTGATCGAGTCGCGCATCAGCCACCTGGCGTATGCGCCCGAGATCGCCAGCGCCATGCTGCAGCGTCAGCAGGCCAGCGCGATCGTCGCGGCGCGCTCCAAGATCGTGGAGGGCGCGGTGGGCATGGTCGAGATGGCGCTCGAGGAGCTCAAGAAGAAGGGCATCGTGGAACTCGACCCCGAGCGCAAGGTGGCCATGGTGAGCAACCTGCTCGTGGTGCTCTGCAGCGACCGCCATGTGCAGCCCGTCGTGAACACCGGCACGTTGTACCAGTAGACGAACGATGGCAGAACGTAAGCCCTTCCTGCTCCGGATCGACCCCGGCGTGCTCGAAGCCGTCCAGCGATGGGCGGCGGACGACCTGCGCAGCCTCAATGCGCAGATCGAGTTCGTGCTGCGCCGATCGCTCCAGCGGGAAGGCCGGCTCAAGGCCGCGCCGCCGCCCGAGACTCCCGCAAAGGACTGACGCGATGATCCCCCTGACGCTTTTCGCACCGGCAGGGCCGGCGCCCACGCTGGTGCCATTCGATCCCGCCGAGCGCATCGCACTCGCATGGGTGCAGCCGCGCCGCTTCGGCGCACAGTGGCGCTTGGTCTCGGGCGAGCGCACGTTCGCGGTACTGAACGGCCCGGGTTCGCTGTGGAAGCCCGTGGTGCTCACCATGACCGACGGCGTGTACGACCTGCGCCACCAGCTCTGGAAGGGCGTCACGATCGCGCCGCAAGGTGGCCCGGTCTTCGCGCGAGTGACCGCGCACATGTTCGGCACCGGCCCGGTCGAAGTGGGCGGTGAACGCAAGTACACGCTGCGGCGTGTGGGCTTCCTGGCGTCGGATTGGGAACTGCGCACGCTCGACGACATGCCGTTGGTGCACTTCGGCCTGCGGCGGGGGTTCCTCAAAACCGGCGCCGAGATCCTGATCGAGGACGCGGCCCGCCGCATCGCCCAGCTGCCGCAGCTGCTGGCGCTCACGTGGTTCGCGATGCTGAACACGCGGCGGCGCTCGGAATAGCCGCCACACCGCTCCGGACCGCGCTCGTGCGAAGGGCGTTGACGATGCCACCCGCGCCAGCGCAAGCTCCCTCTCGCGCTGGCGCTTGCTCATCCCCGGACGCCGCGCAGCACCCTTTCTTCAGGAGCCGCGAAATGAACAAGCAGAACGTCCTCGGCATGTGGGACCAGATGCGCATGTACCACGGTCTCATGCTCCGCATCATCGACCAGATCCCGGCCGACAAGCTCGACGTCACGCCGATCGCCGGCATGCGCTCGGCCAAGCAGATCGTCGTGCACATGTACACGGCGGTGAGTGCATTCCCGCAGTCGGTGCTCACCGGCTCCGTCGGCCATGTCGATGAGAAGGCCTCGGTGGCCGCGATCACCGACAAAGACCAGCTCAAGGCCTTCGCGCAGGAGCAGTGGGCGCTCGGCGACAAGGCCGCGCACCAGGTGACCGACGCGCAGCTCGCCGGCATGGTGTCGACGCCGTGGGGCGCCACCTACCCGGGCTTCGCGATGTTCGGCTTCACCCACGATGAGTTCCTGCACCACCGCGGCCAGGTGTACGTGTTCCTGCGCAGCTTCGGCGTGGAGCCCATCATGAACTGGGACTTCGACCACAACGCCGACGAGTTCAAGCCGAAGCAGCACGCTTAGCCGCGCCGGCATCAGCGAATGACAGCAGGCCCGGGCCGTGTGGCCCGGGCCTGCGTGCTGCACCGCTTTGGATGGATGCCCTATGGATGGAAGTCGGGTCTAGCGGTACAGCGTCTTCAGGCGGCCCCACGTGGTGTTCTTCGCGCCCACGACCGAGTCGGTCGACAGCGTCGCGTCGTCCCACAGCACGGGCACGCCGCCCAGGTCGAAGCGGAAGTTGTAGAGCCCGACCCAGCCGGTGAGCAGCGGGTTCGTGGAATCGATGATCGGCAGGGTGTTGAGCTTCACGCCGTCGAAGTAGCAATCGAATGCATTCGCGGCCGCGACGACCTTCATGTGGTGCCACGTGTTCGGCTGCGGGATACCGCCGGGCAGCGTGTTCGTGAACCACGTGCCCATGGTGGTGGGCGTCTGGTTGAGCAGCTTGCGGAAGTTGATCTGGAACAGGCCCGACTGGATCACGAACTGGTAGCAGTTCTGGAACTTGAATGACGCGTCCGCGCGCACCACGAGACCGCGGCGCGTGTTGCCGGCGCCCGTGAACATGTCAGCTTCCCACACGTAGTCGGCTTGGCCGAGCGGATCGGTGCACGGCAGCACGATGCCGCCGCTGTCGGGCACGGCGTTCGTGGTCGAGATCACCGTGTGGTCACCGGACGGATTCGCGTACGCGGGGTCCGCGGGTGCCAGCGTGACCGCCGTCGCGTTGTTCTGCACACCAAAGCCCTGCAGCCAGACGTTCTGGAGCACGCCGCCGGTGACACTCTCCTTCTTGATCACGACGGCCGAAGCCGTCGCAGCGAACAGTACGAGGGCGAGGCTGGCGAGTAGATACGTCTTCACAACTTTCATGGTGGTCCTCCTCCGGATCTCGGGTTGCGGTTGCGGGATGCGTTTCAATGGGCCAGCACGAAGCGCACGGCAGGATCCGCCGGTTCTTCGCGCACATGAACGAGATAGACCCCTGCGGGGCTGATGCGGCCGCTCGCATCGCGGCCATTCCACTCCACACTGCCGGCGCCCGGCGCGAGCGCGATCGCGCTCACGCGGCGGCCCAGGATGTCGCATACATCGAGCGTGCGGGTCATCGGCCACGGCGAGACGCTGAAGCGCACGTGGCTCGTGGCGAACGCGGGATTCGGCGACACGCGCAAGCCCTGATGCACGGCCACACTCGGCGCCGGCGCATCGAGCACGCTCGCGCTGAAGGGCACTTCGAGGTAGGCGATGCGGCGCAGGATGTTCTGGTTCGTCGCGCCGCGGTCGCCGATCACGGTGACGCCGGCTTGGTTCGTGGCCGAGGCCTGCAGCACGATGTGCGCTCGGCTGCCCGGATTGCGCGTGGCGAGCGAGAAGAAGCGCTCGTCGGTGTTGGGGGTGTTGGTCAGGTTCTGCGGCGCCGAGAACGCGCCGCCATTGAAAGACACGCTTGCGGCGATGTCGCCGTACCCGCAGCCGGTGATGATGCCCGGCAGGCCGGCGTCGGCCGTGGGATCGATCTGCGCATCGGTGAAGCGCAGCCACGCGATGTAGGTCTCGGAGCCATCGACGCTGAAACCCACTTGCGGCCAGTCGACACTGATGGTGTTGAAGCCGGCCATCGGGCCATTCAGGCCCAGGTCCAGATCGTCATAGTGGTCAGCCACGCCCGCCGGCACCTGATACACGGTGCGCACGCCGGTCTTGGAACTCCAGTGGCGGATGCGGCTGTGGTAGTCGACGTAGTTGAACGTCGTGCCGCTCTTGCGCGCCTGCAGTTCGCTCCACACCACGTTGGGCGTGGTGTCGGCGTACGCGACGTGGCAGTGCAGGTACGGGCGGTACTGCGCCGACGTGGAGTCGGGCTGCGTGATGCTGGCGTCCGAGTAGTTGGTGAGGTTGCGGATGCGCACCGTGCCGGGCTGGAACGAACCATTGCTCGACTCAGCCAGGTACACGTTGCCGCCAAAGTCGGTGACCGCGATGCCCACGCGGCCATCGGCGCCCGCAGCCATGCACGGGAAGCCCGGGCGCACGCGGAACGTGGAGAGCGGCATCACGCTCGTCCATGACGACAGTTGCCAGTTGAAGCACGTGTACTTGGTGCCCGGCGCGGGCAGGTACGCGATGTTGAAGTCGAGGCAGCCCTGGTAGCGGCCGCCATCGGCCTGCTCGCCCATCAGCGTGAACGAGCCGTTCGTGCTTGCCGCGACCTGCGGGAACAGGTAGTCGGTGCCCGTCGGCGGCGAGAGATATTCGCTGAACGTGCTACCGCCGCTCGCGTCCTGCAGCGCAAAATGTCCGCGCAGGCCGGTGCCGTCGTAGTTCAAGTGCTGCGAGACCGCCACGCGCCCACTGGGCGCCAACGTCACGCCGCCGAAGCCGCCGACCACGTCGCGCGAGCCCGTGCAGTTGGGCACCGAGCTGTCGAACACGCGGCCCTGGTTGGTCCAGTGACCCGCCGCGTCACGCACGGCGTAGCCCATGTCGCGGTTCGGATAGGGCTGCGGCGCATTCAGGTTCGGCGGGCAGCCACCGCCCAGTTCGCAGAACTCATCCTGCCACGCCACGTGCACACGGCCGTCGGAGCCCACTTCGATGCGGTGGCCGAGCGAGCCCATGTCCTGCAGGTCGTACCACACGGAGTCCAGCTGCACCGCGCCCGCGGGCAGGCCGACGTTGAATGTGTTCGCCGACTGCGCGCTGGCGGGCTGCGCGTTCATGCGTGCCGTACGGCGCGTGAGGCCCGGATCGAGGATCAGGCGCTGCACGCTCTCGGGCGTGGTACGCGCAGATGCGATGCCGGCCGAGACGGTGAGCATGGCGACGACGAAGAGCGCGGGATGCAGGTGCAGGCGGCGGACGGGGCTCATCAGCGAGCCTCCTTTCCAGGCGTGTGCGGCTGAAGCAACGGGAACTCGCGGCGGATCGCGAAAGCGAAACTGCGACCGGCCTCGGGGATGAAGCTGAGCGGCTCGCGGTAGCGCGTGTCGGTGAGGTTGCGCACGGTGGCGGTGATGCGCGCCTCGCGCAGCGTGAAGCCCATCTCGGCGTCGGCGGTCCAGAACGATGCGCGCGAGAGATTGGGATCGCCCTTGCCGCTCGCGTCGGTCCAGCGGCCGCGCAAGGCGACCTGCGCGTCCTTCAGCTTGACCCACCGGGGCGCGGGCGTGCGCAGCTCGAACGTGGCACGCGCCGCGCCCAAGTCGGTGACCGGCTTGCCGGTGGCCATGTCGTAGCCGCGCGGCGCCGCCGCGTCCATCGACAAGCGCGCCTGGCTGCAGCGGAAGACGAAGTGGCCCTCGATGCCTTCGAGCCGGGCGCGGTTCACGTTCGTGTATTGGAAGCGCGGGATCAGGTAGAGCTGGCCGATGTACTTGAGCGTGACGAGATCCTTGACGTCGGAGCGATACGCCGACACGCGGGCTTCGCCCAGATAACCCGCGAATGCGTCGAGCGCCCGCACGCCGGCTTCGTACGTGACGCTCTTCTCGGCGCGCAGGTCGGGATTGCCGAAGAGCCGCAGGCCGCCGTGGATGTCGTCGTTGAAGTAACGCTCTTCCAGGTTCGGCGAGCGGAAGCCGCTCGCGACACGCGCGTACGGCGTGAACGGTCCGATCGGGCGCGAGAGGCCGGCTTCGTCGGTCCAGCGGTGATCCGTCACGTCGAGCGACGACGTGAAGCTGGTCGCCGTGGAGTCGGCGCGCGAGCGAAGCCATTCATAGCGCGCACCCAGATCCAAGCGCATGCCGTAGCGAGCGAGCGACGACACCGCGCCGCCGGCCCACACGTCGCGGCGCGCGGGCGGGACGCTCTGGCCCTGCGTGGAGGTCTGCGACGTGATCTGGCCCGTGGTCGTGGCCACGGTCACATCGGTCGAACGCGGACCGGTGGTGGACTCGTGGCGATACTCGCCATCGAACTTGACCAAGCCGAAGCGCACGGTGGGCTGGAGGCCGCGTGACCACGTGGTGATGCGGTCCGCCGCGTCGGTGGTGCGCAGCGCGATGTAGCGGCCGCGGAAATACTGGCTGTCGGCGGTGGTCTCATCGAAATCGGTGCAGAAGCGCTGCTGCACGGCGAGCAGGTGCAGCTCGGGAATGCGTCCCGCCATGGGCTGCGTCCACTCGAGCCGGTCGAGGTCGCGCGACTGCAGCGGATACGTGCCCAAGGATCCCGCGTTGCTGTTGAATGCCGGCAGGCCGATCGCGTACGCCGCGTGGCGCTGGTGTTCGTAGTCGAGCGTGGACGTGCCCAGACGCGCGGCGGCACGGCCGGTGACCTCTTGTTCGTGATGGCTGCTGTGCGGCATGCGGCCATCGGGCGTCACGAGGGCAGAGAGCCCGCCCAGGCCACCGGCGAACTCCGCGCCGATGCGCGGACCCGTGAAGCGCACACGCGCGAGCGACGACCATTCGTCGCCGGGAGCGCTCCAACGCGAGGAGACCATCAATCTCGTCGCGCGCACGGCGGTGAGCAGGTCGCGGTGCGTGCTGAGCGAAACCACACCGGCCAATGCGTCGGAGCCCGACTGGGCACCGCCGGCGCCGGGCATGACCTCGACGCCTTCCAGGCGATCGACCGAGACCAATGAAGTCTGCGCGCCGTGCCCGCGGCCCGACTGCAGACGCACGCCATCGACGAGCACCAGTACACGCTCGCCCGAGAGCCCGCGTACGCTCACGCGCGACGCCCACGGACCGGTGCGCGTGAGGTCCACGCCTGGCGCGCTCAGAAGAGCGTCGGCCGTGCTCATGGGCTGGAAGCGCACGATCTGTGAACGGTCCAGACGAACGGTGGTGGCGCTCTCGCGGCCCTGCGCCTTGTTGCGGTCGGCGTCCACGTGCACCGGCTTGAGCACCGTGACGGTGTCGGCCATGCGGGGGGCCGGCGCCGGCGGAACAGCGGGTGCGGGCGTGGGAGTCTGCGCGAACACCGGGGTGACGAGAAGCAGCGTCAGAAGTGCCGGAAAGACAGCGGGCGAGTGCGGCCTGCAGAGATTGTTCATGACAAAGACAGCATTCGACACATCCGCTACGTTCGGCCATACGGATGATTGCGGAAAATGGCCTCCGTAGAATTACGGATATCCCCTGTCCGAACGTCCGTACCTCACGCCCGTGCGCGCACGGGAATCGCGCAGCCTGCGGACCGGCTTACACCGGCGGGGCGATCAGACCCTCACGAATGGCGAATTGCGTGAGCGTGGCCACGGAGTGCAAGTCGAGCTTGCGCATGAGACTGGCGCGATGGCTCTCGACCGTGCGGGCGCTCAGGTGGTGTTTGGCCGCGATCTCCTTGGTGGTCAGCCCCTTGGCGATACCCACCAGCACCTCGCGCTCACGCGGCGTGAGCTTGTCCGCCGCTGTGGGCTCATGTGCCGTGCGCAGGGAGGCCGCCAGCGCCTCCTGCGCCTGGGCGCCATACCAACTGCGGCCCGAGGTCACCGCGTCGATCGCCGCCACGAGCTCTTGTACGGCCAGGTCCTTGACCAGATAGCCGTGGGCACCCTCGCGCACCGCGCGCGTCACGTACTCGCCCTGTGAATGCATGGTGAGTACCAGCACGCGCGTGCCCGGCGAGACGGTCTTCACATGCCGCAGCACCTCGAAGCCATCGCCGCCCGGCATGTTCAAGTCCAGCAGGAGCACATCGGGGATCGTGCGGCCGAGGACCTCGAGCGTCTCGTCGCCGCGCTCGGTCTCGCCCACGAGTTCGAAGCGCCCCGCGATCTCGAGCACGCGGCGCACGCCGGCGCGCACGAGCGCGTGATCATCGGCGAGCAGTACGCGCAGTGGCCGGCCGTCGGTACGTGCTTCGTTCATGATGCCTCCCATGATGCCTCTCATGAGGCTTCCCCGGCTGCCGGCAGTGCAGCCTCGACCCGCAATCCCCCCCGCGAGGCGGGCCCTAACTTCAGATCTCCGCCCACCAGAGTCATGCGTTCGCGCATCCCGAGCAAGCCCAGGTGCGGACGCGGGTCGGTGGGCGCGCCGCGGCCATCGTCCTCGACGATCAATCTAATGCCTTCGGCGTCGGTCTCGAGCTGCACCCACGCGTGCGCGGCGCCGGAGTGCCGCGCCACGTTCGTGAGCGCCTCCTGCGCCACGCGGTAGAGCGCGGCCGCCACGTCGGGCGGCCAATGCGCAGTGTCATCGGCCTCGAGCGTGACCTCGATCTGCGTGCGCTTGGCGATGTCCTGCGTGAGCGCGCGCAGGGCGGGTACCAGTCCCAGGTCATCGAGCGCCTGCGGCCGCAGCAACTCGCTCAAGTTGCGGATCTGCCCGAGCACCGTGGCGACCTGCGCGCTGGCATCGGTCTCGCCGCGCAGGTCGAAGCCGATCTTGAGCGCAGTCAGTGTCTGGCCCGCCTCATCGTGCAACTCACGCGCGATGCGCTTGCGCTCTTCTTCTTGGGCGCGCAGCAACAAGCGCGTGAGCTGCTCGAGCTGCGCGGTGCGCTGCGCGAGCGCGGCGCGTTCCTCGCCCAGCACCAGCGTGAGCGTGCCGACCGCCGTCGCTATGATGAGCGAGACGTCCATGAACACGCCCAGCTGCACGTCGGAACCCAGCGCGCGCAGCAGCGGGTAGTCCAGATGATGCAGACCCCACAGCGTGAATGACCACGCCAGCACGCGCGCGCCCAGCGACGGCGCGCGGCGTACGCGCATCCAGAAGATCGCGCCGGTGCCCAGCGTGACACCCGAGAGCAGCACGGCGCTCGTCATGCCCGCGGTGGCCATGCTGCGCATGAAGAAGACCGCATACCACGCCCAAGCCACCGAGATCAGGCCCAGCCACAGATAGCGCATGTGCCACCGCAGGCGCTGCGCGAACTGCAACGCGGCCCACAGCAGCAGCAACGCCGCCCAACCCGTGACCACCTGGTGCGCGAACAGCCAGATGAGCTGGCGGTCGCTCAGGTACAGCGAGATGAAGAGCAGGCGCGCCGCGTAGACCGTCCAAGCGAGCGCCCATGTGGCGTGAAAGCTCTGCCGCCGCTGGCGCCACAGGCCGTAATGCACCGCGGCCAGCGTGACCGTGCACAGCGTCTGGAAGAGGAGCGCGAGGATCGGGTCGTTGGGCTGCATGAGTTCACTGTGCGGCTTCGGCGCAGGGCGGGCAAGCCGGCGTGCGCAAGAGCGGCGGCATGGTTAGAGTCGCGGCGTCCATCCGATCGCAAGCCATCGTCTCCAGGAGCCCACATGCGCCGCACCGCACCGCTCGCCGCCACGATCCTCGTGTTCGCCGCTCTCGCCGCTGCGTCACCCTTGCGCGCCGAGGAACCCGGCGACTCGCTCGCCGTGGGCGCTTCCGAAGTCGGCGGCTATGGCGAGATGGTGCTGCAGGCGCCTGAGTCCAAGCGCGAGGACGGCGCACGCTCGCACCTGCTGCCCAACGCCGACTTCGTGCGCGCGGCGTTCGAGGTGAAGCACCGCTTCTCGCGCGAGCTGCGCGTGACTGTCGAGATGGAGTGGGAACACGGTGGCATCGGCGAAGCGCGAGCCGACAGCGTGCCCGGCCTCGAGGCAAAGGAAGGCGGCGAGGCCACTGTCGAATACGCCATCGTGCAATGGTCGCGCTCCCCGCGGCTCACGCTGCAGGGCGGCAAGCTGCTCGTGCCGAGCGGCCTTGTGAACCTTGCGCACGAGCCCGACGACTTTCGCGGCGCGCTGCGGCCCGATGTGGAGACGCTCATCATTCCCAGCACGTGGAGCGCGCTCGGCGTGGGCGCGAGCGGCAAGCTGCCGCATGGCCTGGCATGGACGCTAGATGTACTCGAAGGCCTGGACGCCACGCGCTTCAGCGCCGCGGAGCGCTTCCGCGATGGCCGGCAGGATGGCGCGCAGGCGTTACTCACGCATCCCGCGTTCGCGGCGCGGCTTGATTGGCGTACGTGTGAAAGCGTCATGCTGGGCGGCTCCATCGTGACGGGCGACGCGTGGCAGGGCGAGCAGCCCGACTCCGCGCTGCATCCGCGCACGTGGGTGAACGAAGCGCACGCGCATATCACCCGCGGCGGCTTGGACCTGCGCGCGCTCTATGCGATGGCGCTGCTCTGGGACCACGACGCGCTCTCGCGCGCGCTCGGCGTGGCGCACACCGCTGCGGCGCTCGGCAAGCGCGGCTTCGGCGGCGAGATCGAAGCCTCGTACGACGTTCGCCCGCTGGTGTGGCCGCAGGCTGCGGGCGCGCTGCGCCCGTACGTGCGCTTCGAACTCACCGACACACAGGACGGCGTTGGCGCCATCGGCACCGAGAACCCGCTGTATCACCGGACGAACCTGACCGTGGGCCTGGAGTATTCCCCCGCGCACGGCGTGGTGATCAAGGCCGACCGCCAGCAGCGCCACCATGAAGACGACAGCGGCGTGAGCCAGTGGAACGTGGCGCTCGGCTACGGCTTCTGAGCGTACGCCTGCTTGGCGTGCGTGAAGCCCTGCGTGATCACGGGCAGGGCAACGCCCAGGCGGCGGCTCCAGAACGGCCAGTCGTGATAGCCCACATATAGATGTGAGACGTGCGGCACACCGAGCAAACCGAGCCGTGCATCCATCGCCGCCACGTCCCACGCCGTGGCATCGAGCACGCCGGCGTCGTAGTAGATGTGCTTGTCGTGCAACTCCGGTGCAGCGGCGGAAGCCAGGCGCAGTGCGGCCTCGTCCTCGAGCAGTCGGGCGCGCCACGGCGGTGGCCCGACCACGTCCTCGAGTCCGTTCACGCCATGCGGATGATATCGTCCCGAAAGTCCGGCCGCCGCGCCGAACAGCGCCGGGTGGCGAAAGAGCAGGCGCAGCGCAGCGTCGCCGCCATCGGAGATGCCCATGAGCGCGCGGTGGCGCTCATCGGGGATCGTGCGCAGCGCCGAGTCCACGCCGGCGATCACGTCGCGCGTGAAGTAGGTCTCGATGCGCGAGCGGCCATCCCAACTGTCGAGCCACAGCGACATGCCCTTGCGGCCTGCGCCGCGACCATCGGGCGCGACCGCGATGACCTCGGGGATACGCCCGGCAGCGATGAGCGCATCGAGCGTGTGCTGCGCATGACCGTGCTGGAACCAATCGCCCGGCCATCCCGGGCCGCCATGCAGCAGATAGACCACGGGATAGTGGCGCGTGCGGGCCGCGGGCGAGTCATACGAAGGCGGCAAGTAAACGAACGCATCGCGCGATCGCAAGCCGAGCGCGGGTGCCGGCAGCGGCACGGGCACGACACGGCCGTGCGCGACCGGCGGATGCGGGTCAGCCGCGCAACCGGACGATGCCATGGCGAGGACGATGATCAAGATCGCAACAGGCAGTCGATGCGGCGCGCGCGTGTGCAGCGGGGGACTCCTTGAATCCAGGCAGCCGAGCAGCGAAGCAGCCAACAGTAGCCGTGGGGCCAAGCACAATGTATCGCGTCTGCTCGAGTCTGTGCAGCGCTGTTGATGGCGACTGAACATGGTCCGGTCAGGCGCCAGTCAACTCTGGCAACGCGTGGTCACTTCGGCAGCCGCACGCGGTACTGGCGGTGACCCCCAAAGTCCACGGCGCTTCCCTGCGGCGTCGTTCCTGCCCCGGAGGCAAAATGCCGAAACGCCCGCTGCTCGTCCCTGCTTCACTCTTCTTGGCCCTGCTCGCTGCAATCTTCATCGGCGCGTGCAGTAGCGGCAGCAAGTCGCCGACCTACCCTGCGCCTGGCGGCGGCGGTGGCGGCACGACCTTCAGCCTGTCGTTCCCGGCCACGGGCTCAAGCCAGTCGTTCACGTTCCCGACCGCGGGCACGTTCGCGTACCACTGCGTCCCGCACGGCGGCTCCGGCATGACCGGCACGGTCACCGTGAACGCGAGCGCGAGCGCCGACTCCGACACGGTCGCCGTCGGCCGCGACGCGTCGTACAACCCGGCGCTGTCGTTCAAGCCCAACAGCACGACGATCAAGCCGGGCGGCTCCGTGCGCTGGATCAACCGCAGCTCCATGGTGAACCACACCGTGACCTCGCCCTGACATCGGGCAGCAACTCGAGCTTCGCTGTGCGACGGCTGTGGCGCATGCGCCACAGCCGTTCGTGTGTCCGCCGGGACCGTCCCGCGTGTGAAAGTGCTGCGACACAGCAGCTTCGGCGCAACGTGGCGCTTGGCACGCGCGATGCAAAAGACATCTTCCGTACGCAGCCACCACACGGAGGAACGCATGAACCGCTCGATCTCGCTTCAGCGCCTGATGCTCGTCGTCACCCTCGCCTTCGCCGCCGTGACCACGCTGACCCCGGCCGCGCACGCTGGTAACGCGTGGGGTCACGCATCGGGACAAGTGCGCTACAAGGGCGTCGATCGCGGCTGGCGGACGGCGCGCGATGAACGCGGTCCGGTGGTGATCCGCGAAAGCGGCACCGGCCCGGCGATCGCCGGCCTCGTGGGCGGCTTCCTGCTTGGCCAGGCGTTCGGCCACGGTCACGTGGACCACGTGATGGTCCATGACTGCCCGCCGCCGCCGCGCTACCGCTACTACGACCCGTACGACGACGAGTACTACAGCTCGCTCGACGACTGTCCGGTCGGTTACGGCGCGCACCACCGCGCCCGCTTCGTGCGAGTGATCGAGCTCTCGTCAGGCCGCTGTGTAGGCGCGATGCAGTGGTGCGATGGCGACTGGCGCAACTGTGACGAGCGCGACTTCGGCCGGCTTCAAGGCCGCGACCGCGGCCGCTGGTCCAGCCGCGAGGACGACTACGAGGACGACGGCCGCTAGGCCGGTCCTCCCAAGAAGTGGGCTGACGGCGGTGGAGCTGGAACAACGGGGAGCGTCCAGGCTCGCACGGTCGGTCCACTGAAAGAGCCCAGCGGTGCCTTCGGGTGCCGCTGGGATCTCTATTTTTCGTCCGTGTGCTCAGCCTTCCCACGCGGGGAGCACCCCGTTAAGCTTGTGTCATGTCCACCTTCCCCCTGCTGCCACCACAATGGGCCGAGCGCATCGCGCCCGCCGCGCGAGACCTGCGCCGGGCGCGGCCGGCTCGCCAGCGGGCAGCCCGGGCGGCACTGTGGCCACTGCTGCATGGCGCGCTCTTCGCGGCCCTGCGAGCCCAGTCGGGCAAGGTGATCGCCGTCTCACGCGAGGACCTTGAAGACCTCGCCTCGGCCAAAGCGTTAGAACTCCTGCTCCGCGCCGAAGAAGGGTCATGGAACCTGGGTGGCCGCGAACCCCGAGAGGTCGCGGGCTACATCTCCCAGGTCGCACGTCATGGCCTGATCGACCTCGCGCGTAGGCGAGGCCGTGAATGCCCGGGACCCGAGGATCCGGAAGCGTGGTCGCATGCCGCACGCGACGACGCGTCCGCTCCTGCCGGTCCCGAGGATCATCTGGCGGCACGGGAGTTCACCGGCGCGCTCCGCGAGTGCGTCGCGGGGTTGTCGGGGCGCGCGCGTGACGCGTGGTTCCGGCGCGTGTTCCTGGAACGTCCGAGCCGCGAGATCGCGGCACGGCTGGGCCTCAAGGAGTCGCACATCGATGTGATCGTGCAACGCGCGCGCGATGCGCTCAAGCGCTGCATGCAGGCAAAGGGGCACCGCGACGCGGATGCGCGGCCCGGTGCATTCGTGGAACTATGGTCATCGCTGCCGGCCCAGCTCGAAGGCAGTGATGTGGAAGGAGCAGGCGAAGATGTCTCCTGAAGCGGCCAAGCTGGCGATCCATCTGGACGACGCGCGCTGTGCGGACCTGGCGCTCGGCCTGCTCGAGTCCGGCGAGCGCACCCAGGCGCTCGCGCACGCACAGGTTTGCGCCATCTGCGAGGCGCGGCTGCGCGCGCATGTGGGTGCGACCGAGCGCGCCCAGGCCGACCGCCTGACGCTTGTCGACACGCTGCCGCTGCGCGCGGCGCGGCCGCAGTGGGGCCTCATCACGGGCGGCCTCGCGGCGGCGGCGGCCATCGCGATCGTCTTCGCGGCGCCCATGCTGCGTCCGCGCGCACTGACGCCCGCCGCCACGACGCTCCCAGTGCCCGGCGACGAGGTCCTCAGCCGCGACTCCGGCGTGAGCGATCCGCATCTGGCGGCGGGCCTGGCGGCGCTACGTGCGCACGACATGGCGGGCGCGCGGCGCGAGCTCACGGCTGCGAACACCACGGGCACGGCCGAGATCGTGCGGCGTTTGTATCTGGCGCAGGTGCTCGAAGCCTCGAGCGATGCTTCAGGTGCGCTCGTGCAACTGCGCGGCGTGCGGTTCTTCGACCTGCCCGAGCCTTGGCGAACAAGCGGCGCGCAGCTTTTCGCACGCGTCTTGCGCCGCACCGGTCACACCGCAGCCGCCGACTCCGTCGAGGCCTCGCTCGCAGGCGCGCAGACCGGAACGCCGCGCTTGCCGTGATCAGGAACTCCCTGCGCGTACCACTGCTCGCGGTGGCGCTCGCGCTGCCACTCGCATGCGGTTGCGTGCCGGAACGCCCGTTCATCGACGCGCCGCAAGAGGACTGGACGATCGTCGCCACGCGCATCGATTCGCTCTGCGCGCAGGATGCGCTCGACTCCGCGCTCACGCTGGCGTCACAGCGGCGCAAGGCCGCCGAGAGCGGTCTGCAACCGCAGTGGCGCTGCCTCGAAGCACGCGAAGTCGAGCGCGTATTGCGCTGGCGCAGGGCCGCGTCGCCGGCGGATCAACAGGCGCTACTCCAGGCGGACCGGGACGCACGCGATGCGATGCGGCTCTTCGATCGCGATTCGCTCGCGGCGGCATCCGAAGCCGGCCGCGCGGCGCTCGCCACGCGACGCTCGATCCTGGGCGCCGATGCGCTGCCCACGGCCGAGGCGGCGCTCGCGTTGGCCGAGACCGAATTCCGCCAGTCGCACGCGGTCACTTGCGATTCGCTCGCCACGATCGCAGGCGCGGCATTCGCGCGCTGCCTGGGCCCGGAGCACCCGCGTCTGGCCGACGTGCTCGACGTGCATGGCCGCGTGGCCAAGAACTTCCACCACATCCTGGGCCGCGAGGAGACGCTGCCGGCGTATCAGCAGGTCTTGCGCGATCGCACGCGCTTCTACGGGCCGTCCTCGGCGGAGTGCTCAGCGGTGCTGCAGGAGATCGGCAATCTCGATCGCATGGTACACCTGAAAAGCGAGGCGCGGCGCATGCTGCGTGCAGCGCTCGAGTGGCGTGTCCCCGGCAATGGCAACGGCCGCGACCCGCGCTTGCGCGATGCGGCGAGCATCCAGAGCAGCCTCGCCGTACTCGGTGCCTCGCAGGGTGCCTACCTCGAGGCCGAGTCCATTGCGCGCCAGGCCGTGCTCGCCACGCCTCCAGCCGACATCGACCCGCTCGCATTCCGTATGGGCCTGCACGGCATCCTGCTCATGCGCTTGGGGCGCGCGCGCGAGGCCGAGCCTGTGTTGCGCCGCGCGGTCGCGCTGCGCGAGTCACTCTGGGCGATGAGCGAACAGGACGAAAGCTCCGTCGTGACCTCGGGCCTGCTCTTGCACCGCGAGCTCGCCAATGCGCTCGCCGCGGAGGGCCAGCCCGAAGCCGCATTCACGGAACTGCAGCGCAGCCTGAGCCGCACGTTGAGCGCGCGGCTCCTGGGCTCTGCGGCGATCGCGCGCGATCCGTGGACAGGACTGCTCCCGCGCGCGCAAGCGGCATTGCCCACCGATGCGGCGCTCATCACCTGGTCGCATCCGCTCGCGGCCAATCGATACGACGATTTCCCACTCTGGGCCTGTGTCGTGCGCTCGAGCGGTGCGCCACAGTGGTTCCGGCTCGACCGCCGCGAACGCGTGTCGGCGGAAGGCTTCACCTCGCGCGAGCGATTGCTTGCCGAACTCGGCCGCGCGGCCGCGTGGCCGCTGCGCGTGACCGACACCACCGCGATCCGGACGTTGCAGCGCGAGATGGGCCGCGAGTGGTTCACGCCGCTCGAGCCGGCGCTGGCCGGTGTGCGGCGCATCATCGTGTGCTCGCCGGAACTCGTGAACGGCGCGCCCTTGGGCGTGCTCATCGACGCCCAAGGCCGCATGCTCGCCGACCGGTTCGTGATTTCGTATACGCCGTCGGCACTGTTTCTTGTGGGCCAGCGCGAGCAGGCTCGCGATGTGGACCCGCGCCGGCAGGCTCGCGGCGAAGTCGCGTCGGCGATCTCGGGGCCCACGTTGATCGTGGGCGATCCCGAGTACTCGGCGCGTGATCCCGGGCATTGGCCGCGGCTGTCGGGGACGCGCATCGAGGCGCAAGCGGTGCGTGAGGCGCTGGGCGGCGGCACGCAGTTGCTCGAAGCTGACGCGAGCGCCGCGCGCCTCCGGGCACTCGCCCACTCGGGCGAGCTGGCGCGATTCGGGACGCTGCACATCGCGTCGCATGCGTCCGCCGATCTTGTCCATCCGCTCGAATCGGCACTGGTGCTGGCACCCGACGACGCCGGGGGCGCACTCGACTCGCGCATCTCGGCGCGAGAGATCGCGAACACATGGCACATCCGTGCGGACCTCGTGTCACTCGCGTCCTGCCGCTCCGCGGTGGGCGCGCTTTCGGCGACCGACGGCTGGTCGGGCCTCCAGAGCGCATTCCTGATCGCCGGTGCGCGGTCGTTGCTTGTGAGCCAGTGGCCGGCCGATGACCACGCCACAACGCTGCTCATGCGAGCGTTCTATGGCCGCCTCACCGACCGGGCCCATCCGTGCGATCGCGCCGAAGCGCTCCAGGCGGCGCAGCAGACGCTGCGCACGTGGCGAGCGCCGGACGGCAGCCAGCCGTACGCACACCCCGCGTATTGGGCGACTTTCGCATTGATGGGCGACCCGCGCTGACCCGCTCGGCCGGGCGCTGTTCGCTCCCGCCGGCTGGGACGTACGGAGGATGACAGGCTCGCCCGCGGGGATCCGCTCGCGCGTGCCCATCACGGCCCCGTGCTGCCGGGGCCGGCGACTTGCTCCCCCTTCCGGAGGCCCACCGTGAAATCGCCCTTCGCCGCTCTCCTCGCGCTCCTGACGATCGTGTCGCTCTCGTCCTCGAGCCAGCTCGCTTCTGCTCAGTGTGCGGACTGGCGCGGCGGCCCGCTTGGCAACGGCGTCGCCAATGGCGCCGACGGCGCGATCACCGCTTCGGCACTCTGGGACCCCGATGGCGCCGGCCCCCTGCCTGTCATGCTGGTGGTCGGCGGCACGTTCAACAATATCGAAGGCGTACCCGCGCACCATATCGCCATGCGCAACCCCAACACCGGGGTGTGGTCGGCGATCGGCAACGGCTTCGCCACGACTCCCAATGCGATCATCGTCCACAACAATCAGCTGGTCGTGGGCGGCAGCGGCGACAGTGACCCCGGCACCTTTGACGCCAACCTTCTGTATTTCGATGGCTCCGCGTGGCAGACGTTCAATGGCGGCACCAACACGGGCAGCGTCTACGCGCTTGCGTCCTTCAACGGCGAGCTCTATGCCGGCGGCAGCTTCGTGATCTATCCGACGCCGCTCGACCCGGCAGTGGATTTCGCACACTGGAACAGCTCGGCGCATCTCTGGGAGCCCATCAACACCACGTTTGGTCAGACCGACGGCGCCGTTCGCGCG
>JANYBS010000106.1 GCA_025360715.1 Candidatus Eiseniibacteriota bacterium
GACTTGACCGGCGCTGGCGGTCTCGTCGTCTTCATCGTCGGCGTACCAAAGAATCATGCTCCGGCCGATGACCCCGTCAGAGTCCCGAGGCATGATCGTGAGGTTCACGCCCGTGCCGTTCATGTAGGCCGAGTTGGTCGACGTCCGACCGGGGTCGCTCGCCCACTTCCCAGGGTTCGTCGCTCGGGCTTGCTGCGCCCTCAAAGCGAGTACGACAACGCATACTGCGAGCAACGTTCTGCGCCACCTGCTGGACCGCCCGATGCTCATGGTGCCTCCGTGCGTGTGCGAGAGCCTTCTCGACATGAACGTTGGCAGGAGGCGTCGGGGGCCGAGTCCTGACAGCACGCAACGATAGCGGTCGTGAACAGATGAATCGAGCTAAAATTCCTAGCCAGGCGCGGCGCAGCCCCCCTATCATTAAGGCATGAGAGAAAGTCCCCTGAAGTCACCTGCATGGCCTTTCGCAGCGCTGCTGTTGTTCAGCGCGATGTCGTTCGCCAAAACAGCTGCCGCTCAGTGGGTTCCGAACGGCTTGCCGTACAGTCTTGTTCAATTTCAAGCTTTGGGGTTGCCGGTCGATGACGGCCACGGAGGGGTATACGACTTTGCGCTCGGCCCTCCGCTTTCGCTGCATGCGAAGCGGTTCACGTCCTCCGGCGCAATCGCACAAGGCTGGCCGGATATCGGCGTCGTTATGGATATCGGATCGACGATCGAGCCGAGACCGCTCAGCGGCTGTCTGAACGCTGACGGCTCGGTGACCGTAGCCGTCGCCGATAGCGTGAATTGGTGTACGCGGTTCCGCCGCGATGGCACGACCGTGCCCGGCTGGCAAACGCGGCCAATCGGGAATCAGCAGGACCAAACAATCGTGCTGCCTGCGAACGCGCTAGGAAACCTCGTACTATCGCAGAGACAGCACCACGACGGCGCGATTCAGTGCTGGCGGCTTGATTCAACATCGACTTTTTCTCCGGGATTCGCCGACAGTGGCGTCGTGCTTTACGTCCCGCCGGCCAGTTCAAATACTAACTTCTATCTTTCAGATGCGATGCCATCGGCAGCTGGAGGGGTGTGGCTGGCAATGACTTCTGTTTCGGGAGCATACGAAGACAATTCGCTTGTTCATGATTGGCTCGTCCGACTCCGCGACGACGGCGCCGTGGACTCGACGATCGGCAACGGTCGGATCGAGTTCGTCGGGCAGCCATCGAACCCTCGTGTTCCCGTGCTCGCGCCGGACGGCGCAGGTGGCGTATTCGTGGCGTGGATGGACAGTCGGGACGGCATCGGACTGGGTTTCCCCGCATTCGAATTCACTTACGACATCTACATCACGCGCGTCACCGCCGATGGGCACGTCGCTCCCGGCTGGCCTGCGACGGGCCTGCCGGTGTGCAAGAGTCCGTCGTTCCAGACTTACCCAAAGATCGTGTCTGACACACAAGGCGGAGCCTTTGTCCTGTGGGGTCCGAGCGGCGGACAGGGCTACGGAGTCCACGCGCAACACATCCTCGGCGATGCCACGATCGCACGGGGGTGGCCTGTCGACGGTAAGGCCGTCTTCGCGAACAACGGCGACTTCTACTACGTGCTCGCCAGCGACGGTATCGGTGGCATGTTCGCCGCTGCGCAAGTGTACGATGCGATCGGGAATAGTCTTATTGCGGCCCAACACCTGAACGGGCACGGCGATTTCGACGCCCCGTGGTCCGCTGCGGGATACATCGTCGACGACTCGCCCCAAGGCGACATGACCAATCCGCAGCTCATCTCATCAGAACCCGGGACTGCGATCCTCACTTGGGACCGCCGCCAGCCAACCGCCATCCACTCCTGCATCCAGAAGCTCGTGGTCGGCGGCGTTGTCGCAACGCAACTCGCGCTCTCCTCCAGCGACGCCCAGCCCGATCACGTCTCGCTCACCTGGACCGCAAGCGGCGACCGCGTCGGCAGTGCCACGGTGCAGCGCCGCGACGACAACGCCGCCTGGAGAACACTGGCGAGCATCGCTCCTGACGGGCAGGGCCAGCTGACCTACACTGATCGCAGCGTCGTGCCCGGCGCGCGTTACGACTACCGAATCGGGTACGCCGAGGGAACGCAGCAGCGGTATTCCGCCGAGACCAATATCCTCGTACCCCTGCCCTACCGCTTCGCGCTCGCCGGAGCACGGCCGAATCCCGCGAGCCGGCGCGACCTGAATGTCGCCTTCTCGCTCGCCCAGCCGGGCGCTGCGACGATCGAGCTCTACGACGTCCATGGCCGCCGCGTCGCCGAGCGTAGCTCAAGTGGACTCGCCGCCGGCGAGCACACGCTTCGCATGGGCGAATCCCCTGGCCTTGCTGCGGGCATCTATTGGCTGCGGCTGTCGCAGGGCACGCAACGCGCAACGGCGAGGGTTGTGGTCGTCGAGTAGGTCTGATGCCGACTTGCTTTCGGCGCACAGGGATCCCGCCTACCCGATCCGCCCCCACACGCGCTTGGCGCATTCGCGGGCGCGCATCGCGACTTCCTGTTCGTCCACGCTCACGATGACGCCGTTGTCCATGATCACGTCGCCCGCCACCATCACGCCAGCGACGGGTGCGCGCAGAAGGCCGCTCCACAGGTGCGCGGCGAGCGTCTTGGTGGTGAACTCGGTCGGCGGCTGGTAGTCGAGCAATATGAAATCGGCCGGCGCGCCCGGCGTGACGCTGCCGACCGCTTCGCCGAAGTGATCCGCGGCCCAGCGCGCGCCGTTCACGAACAACCGCCGGTAGTGCGCGTCGGCCAGGTTCGCGGCGAACGCTCCGTCGGGTACGGGCGGCGCGTTGGCGCCGTCATCGCTGCCCCACGCGACTTCGGTCTCGCGCACCAGCGCGGCCACGGAGCTGCTGCCGGTGGAGCACAGGGCGTCGCCGCGGTCGCGCACGGCGCCCAACAAGCCGCGCGGGGCGCATTCGGCGTGGGCCCACAACGCCGGCAGCGTGGTGCCGGGCAGCGTGTCACTGCGCGTCCAGCGGTCGGCGGGTGTCAGGTCGAGCGCCAGGTCCACGTGGACCGCAAACCGCTCGCCCGCGCTCTCCATGGCTTCGGCGAGCAGCGTCTCGATGCCATGCATGGTCGTGGCCTGCACGCCCAGCATGCCGCGCAAGCGGCCGCGGTTGCTGCGGCCGAGCTCGCGCGCGAAGCCCACGCATTCGTCGATCGCCGCTCGGCGCTCGAGCGGCGTGTCGTCTTCGGCAGCGCCGTAGCACGTGGCCACGCGTACGCCGACTTTATCGGCGGCGCCGATGACCTCGGAGAGCGACAGGTCG
>JANYBS010000100.1 GCA_025360715.1 Candidatus Eiseniibacteriota bacterium
AAGTTCAAGGACATGCCGCACGACGTGCCCATGAGCACCATGGCGATCGGCGTCGTGACCGCCGCGGTCTTCGGCGTGCTCGCGATCAACGTGCTGCTGGGCTTCCTGCGCAAAGCCGGCTTCGGCGTCTACGCCGTGTACCGCGTGGCGCTGGCGGTCCTGCTCTTCGCGTGGGTGGCGCGCCACCAGTAGCCGCGCTGCTTCAGGCGCCAGCAGGCCCCGGGCGCTTGCTGAGCTTGTCGCGGAAGTAGCGGTTCACGCGGTCGCGCAGATGCACGCGCGCGCGGTGCAGGCGCGACTTGATCGCGGCCACGGTGAGCCCGAGTTCCTTCGCCACCTCTTCGTTCGACTGCTCCATGATGTCGCGCAGGATGAAGACCTCGCGCTCGTTCTCGGGCAGCTGATCGATCTCACGGCTCAGGATCTCGCGCGTCTCGGTGTCGAGCAGGTCATCGAGTGGCTGAGTCGACCAATCCGCGATCGCCATCGGCTCGTTGTCCTCGCTGCCGGTCTGCGACTGCTCATAGGAGACGTGCCCGGCACGGCGGCGGCGGTACTTCATGAGCGACGCGTTGGTGGCGATGCGGTAGAGCCACGTCGAGAACGTGGACTCGGACTTGAACCGAGGCAGGCCCTTGAACGCCGACAGGAACGCGTCCTGCAGGGCCTCGGCCGCATCTTCCTCGTGGCGCAGGATCTTGTAACAAAGCCGGTAGACCCGGTCCTGATAGCGGCGCACCAGCTCGTCGAAAGCACGCGTCTGCCCTTCTTGGGCGAGGCGCACGAGTTCGACGTCGGCTGTTTCCGCGAATCCTGGGCTCATGAGGTCTCTCCACCGGTCGACGAAGCGCGAGGAGTCACCACGTCACATCGCAATACATACACGATTTTCCCTCCGAGCGTGGTGAGGACTGCCCGCGCAGAGCCGATATCTTCCGGCGATGTGGCGAAGAGGTCGCGGTCCCAGACCACCACGTCGCCCTCTGCGCCAGCGGCCAAAGCGCCACTCGAAGGCCACAGACCCGCCAAACGCGCGGGTCCTTCCGTGTACGCGCGCAGCGCCACATCGAGCGTGACGCACTGCGCGGGCTCGAAACGCCCGCCCCGAGCGCCGCCGGCTCGCGTCAAGGCGGCGTGAAGTCCTCGCGCCGCGACCGGCGGTTCGACCGGCGCATCGGAGCCGAACGCCAGCAGCGCGCCGCTCGCCCGCAGCGACTCCCACGGGTAGGCATGCACGCAGCGCTCCCCCCACGCCGCGCGCGCCGCGTCGATATCGCTCAAGCAATGCTGCGGCTGCATGCTCGCGGCGATGCCGAGCGCGGCGAAGCGGTCTCGGTCCGCGGGGTCACACAGCTGCACATGCTCCACGCGCGAGGGCAGCGCGGGCGGCGTGGCGCCACGCGTGGCGGCCTGAGCGGCCTCGAACGCATCGAGCGCGTGACGCACGGCGGCATCGCCGATCGCGTGGATCGTGGTGGCGAAGCCCGCGCGCGCCGCGCGCGTGACGTGCTCGCGCAACGCATCGCGCGAGAGCACCTCCATGCCACGGTGATCGGCGTCATCGTAGCGCGCGAGCATGAAGGCCGTGCGCGAGCCAAGCGTGCCATCGGCGAAGAGCTTGAGCGCACCGATGCGGAACCATGCATCGCCCACACCGCTCGCGATGCCGGCCGCCTCGAGATGCGCGAGCGCTTCGAGGCCCACCTGCTGCAGCACGCGCAGGTGCCTTCGCCCCGCAAGCGCGCGCATGCGCGCGATGTCGACCGCCTCGCGCTGGAAGTCGTGCACGCTCGTGATGCCCAAGGCGTGCAGTGCCGCCGCGGCTTCATCGAGCAGCGCCTCATCGATGAGCGGGCCGGCCGCCGCCAGCTGCGCCTCGAACGCCCGCACGGCGTTCTCGCGCACCAGGCCGGTGGGCTCGCCCGCGGCGTCTCTTACGAATACACCGTCGCTGGGATCGGGCGTCTCACGCGTGGCGCCCGCGGCGCGCAGAGCGGCCGAGTTCACCCACAGCGCGTGGAAGTCGTGCCGATAGAGCAGCACGGGCCGCGTTCCCGAGATCGCATCGAGCGCTGCGCGATCGGGCATCGCCTCCCAGGTGCTCTCGTCCCAACCGCGGCCCACGAGCGGGGTGGTGCCCGAATCGGCCGCGAGCGCGCGCTGCACGCGCACCAGCGCCTCGGCTCGCGTGTGCGCGCCATGCAGATCGCACTGCCGGCGCGACTGCGCCCATGGCACGAAGTGCAGATGCGCATCGCATAGCGCCGGCGTGACGGTGGCGCCCTGCGCATCGAAGCGTTGCGCCTGCGGCGCGAGCGCGGCCAGGGTCGCAGCCTCGCCCACGGTCACGATGCGACCGTGCTCCAGCAGGACGGCATCTCCGGTGACGGGACCCTCGGGCGACCAGAGCCGTCCGCCGGTGATGAGCAGCGCGCGCAGCGTGGCAATCACGAGGCGGCGCGGCCTGCGGCCACGACCCGGTTCACGAGCGGCGGGAAGCCCGCGATATCGAGCACGACCTCGACGCGGTCGCCCACCACGATCGGCGCGATGCCTGCGGGTGTGCCGGTGGCGATCACGTCGCCCGGCTCGAGCGTCATGTAGCGCGAGAGATGGTGCACCAGGAACGCCGGCCCGAAGTGCATGCCCGACGTGCGGGCGCTCTGGCGCATCTCACCGTTCACGCGCAGTTCGAACGCCACGTCGAGTGGCGAGACGCCGAGCGCGATCACCGGGCCGAACGGCGCGAACGTGTCGCAGCCCTTGGCGCGCGCCCACTGGCCATCGCTCTTCTGCCAATCGCGCGCGCTCACGTCGTTGAAAGCAGTCACGCCGGCCACGTACTCGAGCGCGTGCTCCACGGCCACGTGCCGGACGCGCTTGCCGATCACGAGCGCCAACTCGCCCTCGGGATCGAGACGCTGCCCTTCGCCCGGATGCTCGATGGCGCCGCCGCTCGCAAGCGCAGAACTCGGCGGCTTGAGGAAGAAGAGAGGCTCCTTTGGCGGTTCTTTCGCACCCGTCAACGTGAGGCTCTCGCGCACGTGCTCGATGTAATTGAGCCCGATGCAGAGGATCTTGCTCGGCGCACAGGGCGTGAGCCACTCCACTTCTGCCGCAGCGTCGCAGATGCCAGTGGGCGCGCCGCCATCCCACGGCGCGGCGCTCAGGCGCGCGAGAGCAGCGCCTTCGAGCAGGCCATGGTGGGTGGCGCCTGCGACACGATAGCGCGCGAGCAGCGGCGCGCGGGCGGGAGCATCCGGGGAGCGTTCCAAGACAGGTATCTTACCGCAGGGACGCGGCTTGCGAAAAAGCCCGAAAAGAACGAGGGCACCCCATCCGACGCGTGTCGTGAGTCCGGGGCATCCTGGAGCGGTGGCACGTCCGGACCGCTTCACAAGGATGAAGGAGCTCACAGATGCACGGCGAAGACAGGACGCCTCTCTGCCGATAACGATGAGACAGGCGCCCAGCCCGGGTCAAGCCACAAGTCGGTTACGGGCGGATGCCATCCTGCGCCAGTCCTTGCCGGTTCGCCCGCTTCTCCCGTGGGTGGGCACCAAGGTTTGACGCTCGTTCTCGGCCTTGGTTATCGTCCCCGCCCTATGACGACCGCCCGTAAGAGCACCCGCAGCCATACCGCCGCCCAGACCCTCGTCTCCCGTCTCGATAAGCGCACCGCCCGGCTCGGCGTGATCGGCCTGGGTTACGTGGGCCTGCCGCTGGCCATCGAACTCGCCCAGGCCGGCTTCGAGGTCTTCGGCGTCGACATCGACGAAGCCCGCGTCAAGCAGTTGAGCCAAGGCAAGTCGTATATCCAGGACGTGCCGACGGCCGAAGTGCGCGACCTCGTGCGCAAGGGCCGCTTCCACGCCAGCACCGACTTCGCCGTGCTCAAGAAGTGCGACACGGTCAACATCTGCGTCCCGACGCCGCTCAGCAAGCAGCGCGACCCGGACGTGAGCTACATCGTGGCCGCCACGCAGGAGGTGGTGCGCTACCTGCACAAGGGCCAGCTCGTGATCCTGGAGAGCACGACCTATCCCGGCACGACCGACGAACTGCTGCTCCCCATGCTGTCGGAGACAGGACTCGAGGTCGGCAAGGACTTCTTCCTCGCCTTCTCGCCGGAACGTGTCGACCCGGGCAATCCGAACTTCAACACGCGCAACATCCCCAAGGTCGTCGGCGGCGTCACGCAGACGTGCACGGATGTCGCGGTCAAGCTCTACCAGCAGCGCCTCGACCACGTGATCCCGGTCTCGTCGACGCAGGTCGCCGAGATGGTGAAGCTGCTTGAGAACACGTTCCGCAGCGTCAACATCGGCCTCGTGAACGAGCTCGCGCTCATGTGCGCGCGGCTCAAGATCGATGTGTGGGAGGTCATCTCGGCCGCGGCGACCAAGCCGTTCGGCTTCATGCCCTTCTACCCCGGCCCGGGCCTGGGTGGCCACTGCATCCCGATCGATCCCTTCTACCTGTCGTGGAAGGCGCGTGCGAGCGGCTTCGAGGCGCGCTTCATCGAGCTCGCCGGCCACGTGAACGGCCACATGCCGGACCATGTGATCGAGCTCGTGAGCGAAGCGCTCAACATGCAGGGCAAGGCGATCCGCGGCTCCAAGGTGCTTGTGCTCGGTGTGGCGTACAAGGCCGACATCGATGACGTGCGCGAGAGCCCGTCGCTCGACATCATGGAGAAGCTGCGCGAGCGCGGCGCCAAGATCGAGTACTCCGACCCGTTCGTGCCCAGCATCAAGTTCGCTGGCGCGACCATGAAGTCGGTGCCGTTCACGGCCGCGAACGTCAAGCGCTTCGATTGCGCCGTGATCGCGACCGCACATAAGGCGGTGTCCTACTCGAAGGCGCTGACGTGGTCCAAGGCCATCGTCGACACGCGCAACGCGCTCAAGGGTAAGAAGTCGAAGAAGATCGTGCGGCTCTAGTCACGCGCGACATCGCTGCAATGGCACGGCCCTTCGCCCCCGCGGAGGGCCGTTCGCTTGGCGCCGGAGTCCGCGCATGAAAAGGGGCGGCCGGGGATCTCTCCCCGGCCGCCCTCGCATCCCGCCAGTCCACGACTTGCTAGTTCACGACCTCGAAATCCGCGTCGACCGCACCGTCGCCGCCCTGCTTCTTGGCATCGCCGCTGGGCGGTGCCCCCGGTCCCGAGGCGCCAGCCTCGGCTCCCGGCGCGCTGCCGGCCGCTTGCGTCTGCTGGTAGAGCGCGGCGGATGCCTTGTGCCACGCCTCCTGCAGCGCCTCGGTCGATGTCGTGATCGCCGCAGCATCTTCGCCCTTGAGGGCTTCCTTCACAGCCGTGATCTGCGACTCGATGTCGCTCTTGAGACCAGCGTCGAGTTTCTCGCCGTGCTCCTTGAGGTTCTTCTCCGTCTCGTACACGAGCCCATCGGCGCGGTTTCGCACTTCGACCGCTTCCTTGCGCTTGCGGTCCTCCTCGGCGTGCGACTCGGCGTCCTTCACCATGCCCTGGATCTCGTCTTCCTTGAGCCCGCTCGAAGCCTCGAGACGGATGCTTTGCTCCTTGCCCGTCGCCTTGTCCTTCGCGGAGACGTGCATGATGCCATTCGCGTCGATGTCGAACGTGACCTCGACCTGTGGCACGCCGCGCGGTGCGGGCGGGATGCCGTCCAGATGGAACTTGCCCAGGCTGCGATTGCCGTTCGCCATGGGACGCTCACCCTGCAGCACATGGATCTCGACCGACGGCTGGCTGTCGGACGCCGTGGAGAACGTCTCGCTCTTCTTGGTCGGGATCGTGGTGTTGCGCGGGATGAGGACCGTCATCACACCACCCAGTGTCTCGAGGCCAAGCGACAGCGGCGTCACATCGAGCAGCACGACGTCACGCACCTCGCCCGCGAGCACCGCGCCCTGGATCGCGGCGCCGATGGCGACGACCTCGTCGGGATTGACGCCCTTGTGCGGCTCCTTGCCGAAGATCTCCTTGACCAGGTCCTGCACCTTGGGCATTCGCGTGGAGCCGCCGACCAGCACGACCTCGTCGATCTGCGATGGCGTCAGACCGGCATCCTTGAGCGCCTGCACGACCGGGCCACGGCAGCGCTCGACGAGATCGGCCACGATCTGCTCGAGCTTCGCGCGGCTCAGCGTGATGTTGAGGTGCTTCGGGCCCTCGGCGTTCGCCGTGATGAACGGCAGGTTCACGTCGGTCTGCAGCGTGCCGGAGAGCTCGCACTTGGCCTTCTCGGCGGCTTCCTTGAGCCGCTGCAGCGCCATCGCGTCCTTGCGCAGGTCGACGCCTTCGCTCTTCTTGAACTCGTCCGCCAGGAAGTCGATGATCTTCTGGTCGAAGTCATCGCCGCCCAGATGCGTGTCGCCGTTCGTGGAGCGAACCTCGAAGACGCCGTCGCCGATCTCGAGGATCGAGATATCGAACGTACCGCCGCCCAGATCGAACACCGCGACCTTCTCGTCCTTCTTCTTGTCCAAGCCGTACGCGAGCGCCGCCGCGGTGGGCTCGTTGACGATGCGCTTCACGTCGAGGCCCGCGATACGGCCCGCGTCCTTGGTGGCCTGGCGCTGCGTGTCGTTGAAGTAGGCCGGCACCGTGATGACCGCTTCGGTGACCTTCTCGCCCAGGTACTCCTCGGCGGTGGCCTTCATCTTCTGCAGGATCATCGCGCTGATCTCGGGCGGCGAGAACTCCTCGTTGCCGCACTTGATGCGCGCGTCACCAGCGCTGCCGCTCACGACTTCGTAGGGCACGAGCTTGCGCTCCGAGCTCACCTCGTCGAAGCGGCGGCCCATGAAGCGCTTGACCGAGTAGACGGTGTTCGTGGGATTGGTCACGGCCTGCCGGCGCGCGACGAGGCCGACAAGGCGCTCGCCGTTCTTTGCGAACGCCACGACCGACGGCGTGGTGCGGAAGCCCTCCGCGTTGGCGATGACCTTGGGCTCGCCGCCCTCCATGACGGAGACGCACGAGTTCGTGGTCCCCAGATCGATGCCGATGACCTTACCCATTCTTCACCTCTTTCATTTCAGTGTCCCGGCCACGCCCCGCCGGGTGGCGGGCATGGCCGGGAGATCGTTGTGACTGTCGGGATGTGTCCTGCGTTGGCGTGAGACGGGCCGCGTGACTTAGCCGACCTGGACCTCGATCTCACGCGCCTTCGCCGCTTCGGCCTTGGGCACGTGGACTTCGAGCACGCCAAGCTGGTAGCGCGCCTCGATGCGGTCGCCGAGCACTGCGGTCTTGAGCGTGAACGTGCGCTCGAAAGCGCCGAATGCGCGCTCGGTGCGATGATAGCGGCCGCTATTCAGGGATTCCTCGCGACGGCGCTCGCCGCGGATCGTGAGCGTGTCGCCATCCATCTTGACCTTCACGTCCTTGGGATCCAGGCCCGGAAGGTCCGCGCGGAAGATGAACGCCTCGGGCGTTTCGGCCACGTCGACCGCAAGGGTCAGTGCCGGGGACTGCGAGGGGGCGAAACTGCGGGTGAAGAAGCTATCGAGCAGCCGGTCCATATCGCGGTTCGAAGCAGCGCGGTCGGGGTTCCAGCGGATGATCGTCATGATGGTGTTCTCCTGTTGCGATGACGGGTTGTGGACATATGGAACAGGCCCGGCCCGCGGTCACCGCCGCGGCGCATGGGCTCGTATGCCATGGCTGGAAGCAGCCGCTGTGCCAAGGTCTTGCTCACCACGGCGAGCACGCTCATGTGCAACGAGATAGCGGCATCACCGCAGGTGACACGCGAATCCTTGCCGCCGGCGCTGTGCCAGGTTGCGACGGAGGCATGTTCCACGCCGGGACGCTCATTGCTTCAATCTGCGACGCTGCCCCCTCGCGCGGTGGCCGCTATCCGCGCGACCTGCTAGCGTGGCCGGTCATGCGCATCGCGACTTTCCTACCCCACGTGGGCGTGTTCGGAGGCGTCCGCCGCTTCCTCGAACTGGGCAACGAGTGGACGCGCCTGGGCCACGATGTGACGCTCTACACGCCGGCGGGCCTGCCCCCCACTTGGCTGGCCTATGGCGGTGGCATCGCGCCGCTGGGCGCCGCCACCTCCTCCTGCGACGTGGCCTTCTGCGCCGATCCACACACGTACGACGCGTTTCGCGCCATGCCCGCCGCGCGCCATGTGTACTACTGCGTCATCGAGGGCGACGAGGGCCTGGCGCGGGCCGCCGCCGATCCCGGCGTGACGCTGGCGGCGAACTCCGGCGACCTGCGAGCGGCGCTCGCCAAGCGCTTCCGGCAAGTCGTGCTCGATGGCGTGGGCGGCATCCGCACGGACTTCTTCCGCCCCGGCCCGGCCCAGCGCACTGCTGCGCCCCTGCGTGTGCTGGTCAACGGCCGGCGCTCGCGGCCCAAGAAGGGCACGGACCTGGTGCTGAAATCGCTCGCGGGCCTGATCGGCCAGGTGCCTGACTTCGAGGTCGTACTCTTCGACAGCGTCGAAGCGCACAACCGCCAGGACCCGCGCGATGGCGCGCCGTTGCCACCCAACGCGCGCTTCGTGCTAGGCCCCACGCAGGAGGAATTGCTGGCGCTCTATCAGTCCTCGCACCTCTTCATCGCTGCCGAGCGCAAAGCCGGCTGGTGCAACACCGCGCTCGAATCGCTTGCGTGCGGCTGCGCGCTCGTGTGCACGCGCAGCGGCACGCGCGACTTCGCGGTGCATGAGCGCAACGCGCTCGTCACCTGGCGCCATTCGTGGTTCGTGCGCCGCGCCGCGAAGCGCGTGCTCACCGACGCGGGCCTGCGTGCGCGCTTAGGCGCTGCAGGACCGGCCAGCGCGGCGCCGTGGGCGTGGCCGGTGCTGGCGGCGAAGCTGCTCTCGCAGCTGCAGGCCTGAGGCGCCAGAAACACGAACGGCGCCCGCGAGGGCGCCGTCGTTTCTTCTTCGCTTTGCTGCATCGCGCTAGGGTCAGCGCGTGGGCAGGTAGCCGCTCTTCTCCATCGGCACCACCAACTCGTCCTTGGTGTAGATGAACGCGTTGCGGTTGTAGTCGGAAAGCTCATAGTTCTTCTCGAGCCAGATCGCGTCCTCCGGGCAGGCTTCTTCGCACATGCCGCAGAAGATGCAGCGCAGCATGTTGATCTCGTAGCGCTCGGCGTAGCGCTCGCCGTGCGAGACCGGCGCCGCGGGATCGTTCTCGGCAGCCTTGACGAAGATCGCATCGGCCGGGCAGGCCACGGCGCAGAGCTCACAGCCGACGCAGCGCTCCAGGCCGTCTTCGTGACGCGCCAGAATGTGCAGGCCGCGGAAGCGCGGGAACATCTCGAGCTTCTCGTCCGGGTACTGGACAGTGAATGGCTTCTTGAACAGGTTCTCGAACGTGACCCCGAGTCCTGTCGCCAGCTCCTTCAGCATCGCGGGTGTCCTCTAAGATGTGCGGCACGGTCCACAACGATCGGTGCACGTACGGCCGAATATGACATGGAAGATAGCGGCGGCAGCGAGGGGGTGCAAGCGGGGCGAAGCCCGGGGATGACGCTCAGAGCGCGAGCGAGACGACCGCCCGCATCACGCGCGTATGCGCCTGGGGCAGGCCGCGGCGGCGGATGTCGACCACGCCTTCATCCCACCGCAACGCAGCATCGACGCCATGTCCCGCAACGGCGAAGCGCCAGCCTGCACCTGCGCTCACGCGCAGATCCCACGGATACAGGCTCGCGCGCAGGCCCGTAGCCGAGCCCACGGTCTCGAAGATCACGGCCTCCGGCGATGCGCGGCGCGGTGCGGACGCGGCCGCCGTCGACGAGGTCCCGAACGCGGTCTGGAGATCCGCCGAATACTGATAGGCCGGCACCAGCGCAGCGTCTGCGAACGCACCCGTGCGCGCACCCGGCATGAATCGCAGCCGGATCGGCAGCTCCACCGCGTGAATGGTCTGCTTGACGGTGAAAGGCGTGCGCACCGTTTGGAGCACGGTCCCGCCCTGGGCCGTGGTGAGCAGCACCCATCGGTCCTGCCGTCCCACCGCGGAGAGCGCGAGGCCGGGCTCGAACTCGAGCAGCCGGCCAAGGCGCCACCGCGCGGCGAGCGCAGCCGTGGGCGCCCATCGCCACGTGCGAGCACTGCCGTCCACGGCCTCGTCCTGGCGGATCCATGAGCGGTCCAGTCCGAGCGATGCCGCGAACCGGGGCCGCGCGTAGCCCTGCGGAACGCAGGCGAGAAGCAGGGTGAGGCTGGTCAAGCCGCTCACCCACGGGCCGCGTGCACAGCGCATGATCACCTCTCCCCTGAGGATCGCGCCGGCTGCGCCGCCAGCGGTACGCGGCGCAGCTGAGCGGGGCGCGCGCTCAGCGCATCCTTGAGCTTCTCGTCCTTGCCCAGACGATCCCAGCCGCTATTGGAGACAAACACGAAGCCGCCGTCCACGATCACGCCATGCGTGGGGTCTCCGAGTCCCGCGCCGCCTTGTTCATAGAGCGTCCACGCGGTCACCTCGTCGCCCTTGGCGTTTAGCTGGAGTCGCACCACGCGTTCCGGGCGCGTGCCGTTCTGCACGGCGTACAGGATGCTGCCGTCGCGCACCATACCGTCGATGCCTTCCAGGCACACGCCCGGCTTGCAGCGCATCGGACGCACGCCGCCAGTGGCCAGATCGACGATCGAGATGCCACTGCCGCCATCGGCCACGTACAGGCGCTTGCCGTCGGCGGCCAGCGCCGGTGTCTGCGGGCCGCGGATCACGCCGTCGCCCACCACCACCTGCAGCGACTCGCTCTGCGGGCTCGCGCGGTAGAGGGTGCCACGGAAGGAATCGGTCACGTACACCGTGCCGTCTGCGGTCAGGCACATGTCGCCGAGCAGGCGCCGGTCGCCGGTGCGTCGCGTCTCGAGGCGCTTGCGCACCTTGCCCGCAGCGAGGTCCCAACACACGAGCGCAGTGCGGCCCGAGTCGGCGTCGACGTAACCATCCGCGGTCGGGAGCGCGGCGACCGACACCCAGAGCAATCGGCGCGTGCTGTCGACGCTCACGGCGAACGCTGCCCAGCCGTCGGGAGCGACCGCCATGCGCTTCTCGACGCCCGAGGTATCGAACGCGAAGACGATCCCGCGCCGCACGCTCGAGGCGTACCACGTGTCCGTGCGCGCATCGTGCGAGACATCCTCGATCAGCGCGCCCACGTCGCCGAACGTATGCACGAGGGTGCTCGGCGCGGCCGTGCGGCCATTGGCTTTAAGCCGCAGCGCCAGGCGCTGGAAATCAGGCTCGTCCTTGATCGACGTGAAGTCGCTGTCGGCGAGCACATTGGTCATGAGCCCGCACGCGGTGTATTCGCGCAGATAGTCGAGCGCGGCCTGCTTGTGCCCCAGCAGCACCTCGGCGCACGCGAGGTTGTATGAAAGGCCCGAGTTCCCGCCCAGTACCTCGCGTACCTTGAGGAGTTCGTCGCGGAACAAGCGGTAGTCCCGGCGCGTGTGCGCATCGAGCGCGGCGCGGTAGTGCACACGCCAGGGTTCGGTGGTCTGGGCGTGCGCGGTGGCGGCGGCCGCGACAAGACACGCGGCGACGCCCATGGCGCGAAGTGCTGCGCGAAGATTCCTCATGTGATCCCTCGTGCCTTTGCTTGAGCTCACAGCCGCGGCAGCGTGATGCCGGTCTGGGCCTGGTACTTGCCGCCGCGGTCTTTGTAGCTCACTTCGCAGACCTCGTGGGCCTCGAAGAACAGCACCTGCGCCAGACCTTCGTTGGCGTAGATCTTGGCCGGCAGCGGCGTGGTGTTGCTGATCTCGAGCGTCACGTGGCCTTCCCACTCGGGCTCGAACGGCGTGACGTTGGTGATGATGCCGCAACGCGCGTACGTACTCTTGCCCACGGTGATCGTGAGCACATTGCGCGGGATGCGGAAGTACTCGACCGTGCGCGCGAGCGCGAACGAGTTCGGCGGCACGATGCAGACGTCACCTTTGAAGTCGATCATGTTCTTGGGATCGAGATTCTTGGGGTCAACCACGGTCGAGTTCACATTGGTGAAGATCTTGAACTCGTCGGCGACACGCACGTCATATCCGTATGATGACAATCCGTACGAGATCACGCCGGTGCGGACGAGCTTCTCCTCGAACGGTTCGATCATGCCGTGCTCCCGGCACATCTTGCGGATCCAGTGGTCAGGCTTGATGCTCATCGAGTACTCCGGGTGGAAACGCGAGTGGTGACTGCCGCGGCACCGAGCATGCGCACCACGTGGTGCAGCTCGGGGATCAGGAGTTCCTTCAGCGCGAGTGTGACGGCTGCGCGCGAACCGGGCAAGAGCACCAGCAAGCGGCCCTTGACGATGCCCGCCGACGCACGGGAGAACCACGCGGCCGCGCCCACCTGCGCCCACGAGCGGGCACGAAAAGCCTCGCCGAAGCCGGGCAACTCCCGCTCGTAGAGGGGCTCCAGAGCCTCGGGCGTCACATCGCGTGGGCTCATGCCCGTGCCGCCGGTCACCAGCACCACGCGTACGCCGCGCCGCGCCAACAGCCGCACCGCGGCTGCGCGGATCGCGCGGCGCTCGTCCTTCACCCACGCGCGCGCGACCACCGCATGGCCCGCCTTCTCGAGCAGGTTCTGCATGGCCGTGCCGCTCGTGTCGTCGGCGCCGCGGCGCGTGTCGCTCACGGTGAGGATCGCGCACGCCACACGCGGCTCAGCGGCCGCGCGGGAAGCGGCGTGTGCGCCCGTGCGGGTGCTCTGTGCGGCTTTCACGCGGCCCATGCTGACGCCTCCTTGGCGATGCGAATCGGCGTGATACCAAAGCGCGACGCCCACGGCTCGCACTCGGCCAGACGATGCTCGGCCAACTCCTCTTGGGACGGCTCCCACGCGCCTCCGGCGCGTGAACCACCGCTACCCATCGCCAACTCGCGCAGCTCCGCGAGCGTCATCGCGTCGGGCCCGGCCACTTCGTACCAATCGCGAAACGCCGCGTCGCTCAGCGCCGGCTGCGCGAGCCCGAGCGCGCGCGCCAAGGTCTCTACGGCATCGCTCTCGGCGACCGGGCAGACCATCTGCCGCCCGCCGCCCGGTAACGACGGGCCGCCGCGCAGCAACCGCCAGAATGGGCTCGCGGGCCCCACGAGCGGCGCGAAGCGCAGGGTGAGCGTGGGCGCGCCGCCGCCGCGTACATGCTCTTCGAGCCGCCAGAGGCGCTTGAGGCTGTCGGACTTGGCGTCGGGGTGCGCGCCCAGTCGTGAGAGAATGATCACGCGGAACGGCCGTGGCGCCACCGAGCGCACAAGGCCCGCGAAGTCGAACACGAATGCGCCCGTTGAAACCGCGAGCGTCACGGGCTCGGTGCCCGCCGGCACGGCGGCAGCATCGAGCAAGCGCTCACCACGCGCGACCAGCGCATCCAGCAGCCGCTGGGCCGGCGCGTCGAGCACGCCCGGGGTCACGATCACGCGAAGTCCCCGAGCGCGCCACGCAACTGCCGGCGGTGCGACAGGTCGTGCTCGCTCCAGTAGCGCACCATATCGGCGATCGTGTGCGGGCCGCGCACCGGATGCACCATCATGCGCTGCCACTGTCTTGGCGTGAACGACGCGAGCGTCCGCAAGAGCGGGGCGCGTGCCTCGCGCCACGCGGCGAGCATCGCGAGCGCATCGGCGGCGCGATGGCCGCGCGACTCCACCCACATCTGCGCGCTGATCGCGGGCACCGCGGGAAAGTCATTCACGAGCGCAGCACGCAAGCGCGGCGCAAAGACCTCGGAGTCGCAATCCCACAGATGCCCCAGGATCTCGTTCGCGCACCAGCGCGATTCGTCGCGCCGCTCTCGAAAAGCGCCTTCGCCTTCATCCTCGAAGCGTAGTTCGATGAAGTCGGGCGTGCCGTGCAGGACATCCAGACGCTGCTCCCATTCAAGATGATCCATCGGTTCGAGTGCGCGCGGCATGGGCGCGCTCGGGTCCGCGAACGGCGGCGAGGCCGAACCGATGCCGCGCCGAAGGTACGAGCCGCCCAGATCGGCGTAGTGCACCGCGCCCACGCGGATCGCCTCGCGATGCGCATCATTCACGGGCCCGATCACGCGCGCCGGCGCGCCCACGGCCAAGCTGCCGGGCGGGATGACTTGATTCTCCTTCACCAGCGCTGAAGCTCCGATCAGGCTGCCCGCGCCGATGCGTGCGCCGGTGAGGATCACGGCGCCCATGCCGATCAAGCAGTCGTCCTCGATCACGCAGCCATGCACGATCGCGCGGTGCCCCACGGTGACGCGCGCACCGACGATGGCCGGATAGCCTTCATCGGTATGCACCGTGGTCATGTCCTGGATGTTGGAGTCCGCGCCGATCGTGATGCCCGCCGAATCGCCGCGCAGCACGCTATGGAACCACACGCTCGCGCGCGCGGCGATGTGCACCTGCCCCACCACCACGGCGCCCGGTGCGATGAAGACGGAAGGGTCCACACGGACGTCTTCGGGCCAATCGTTGTAGCGGCTCATCGTAGCCCCGCGGCTTCGCCGACGAACGGGTTGTTCCGGCGCTCAGCGCCCACCGTGGTGGACGGGCCATGTCCCGGCAGCAAGCGCGTGTCGTCGGGCAACGTGAATAGCCGCTCGTGGATCGAGCGCACGAGCGTCTCGAACGAGCCTCCCGGAAGATCGGTGCGCCCGACCGAGCCGTTGAAGATCACATCGGCGCACCACACTGTGCCGCCGTGACGGAACGCGGTGTGCCCCGGCGAGTGACCCGGCGTGAAGATCGCCTCGAGTTCCTGCTCGCCCACGCGCACGCGCTCTCCATCGGTGAGGTAGTGCCCGACCGCGGGCACATCCACATGCGGGAAGTCGAACATGTCCGCTTGCTCGTTCACCGCCTCGAGCAGCGGCAGTTCGGCAGCGTGCAGCGCGAACACGCCACCGACGGCCTGCTGCACTTCGAGCATGCCGGCCACGTGGTCGTAGTGCGCATGCGTCGCGAGCAGCCAGCCGACTTCGAGATGCTCGCGCTGCACGAGCTCGATCACACGCTGCGGCTCGAAGCCCGCGTCGAGCACGGCGCTCTGGCGCGTGACCGGACACGTGAGCACATAAGTGTTGTTGTCGAGCGGGCCCAGCTTGAGGTGACGGCTCTCGAGCGGCATGGCCTCTCCAAGCCTTAGATGACGTTGGCTTCGGCGACCACAGCATCCTCGGCGAAGCGCTCGAGACGCATCTCGTGCAGGTCCAGACTCGGCTTGCCGTCCACGATCCACTCGCTGATCAGTTCCCCGACCGCCGGGGCCTGCATGAAACCGTGCCCGCTGAAGCCGTTCGCGAGCATGAGCCCCTGCACGCGCTTAGGAACCCCCAGCACCGCGTTGTGGTCGGGCGTGGTCTCGTAGAGGCCAGCCCAGCCATGGCCGATCTCGGCCTCGGCCAGCGCGGGCAGCCGCTCCATGGCGGGCTCGACGACCTTTTCCAGAAAGTCCCAATTCGTACTGATGTCGAATCCCGGCGGCTCATCCTTGTCGGCCAGTCCCAGCAGCATGCCACCGCTCTCGCGGTGCATGTACACGCCGGTCTTCATGTCGACGATCATCGGCAGCTTCTCGTGCACGAACGCCATGGGCTTGGTCGTGAAGCAGTGCCGCCGGTAGGGCAGCACGGGCAGGTCGACGCCCGCCCACTTCGCGACCTCGGCCGCATACGGCCCCGCAGCGTTCACCACCATCGGCGTGGCGATATCGCCCTGCGCCGTGCGCACGGCGGCCACGCGCGTGCCGTCCATGACGAGGCCGGTGGCGGGGACGCCAAAGAGGAACCGGGCGCCCAGCGCGCGCGCGCGCGCTTCGTACGCCTGCGTGATCTCGTGTGGATTGCCCAGACCGTCGGTCGGGCAGAACGTGGCGCCCAGCACACCGGCCATGTCCACCTCTGGCACGATTGCGGAGGCGCCTTCGGGCGTGAGCGTCTGCGTCGGGATGCCGAGCGAGCGCTGCATGTCGGCCTGACGCTGGAAGCGCTCCCACATCGCGGGGTCGCTCAGCAAGAACAGGTATCCCACCTGGAAGAACACCGGATCGGTCTGCATCTCTTCTGCGAAGCGCTCGTACGCATGCACGCTGCGCTGCGAGATCGTGCAGTTGAGGGGGGTCGAGAACTGCTGGCGGATGCCGCCCGCGCACTTGCCCGTGGAGCCCGCGCCGGAGAAGAGCTCTTTCTCGAGCACGACGACGTCACGAACACCGCGTTTCCCCAGGTGGTAGGCGATCGCGGCCCCGATGCAACCGGCGCCGATGATCACCACCGGCGCGGTTTGTGGGACTGAGCTCACTTCATCCTCCGGTAGGTCTGCTGCAACAAGAGCGCGTCCTCTTCCATCGCAGGGGACTCCGAAACCACCCAGCCCGACACGCGCATATCCTTGAGCGCTCGAAGCAATTCCTTCCAGGCGAACGCAGTCTCTTTGAGCGGTTCGTGCTTCCGCTCGCCTTTGGGTCCGAACTGGATGCCCGAGATGTGGATGTGCAGCCGTTCCAGCGCCTCGCGCCCCAGAGCCTGTTCGATCGCGGTGAGCGTCGCCGCGAATTCCTCGTACGTATTGTGCCTGCCTTGCTCGCGCGCGTACTGGTGCGAAAAATCGATGCACGGCAGCACGCCCGGCACCGCCTTCGCCCATGCCAGCAGCTCGGCGAGCGAGCCGGCCTGCGATGGCTTGCCCGTGAGCTCGGTGCGCACATCGATGCGTGCGCCGATCGCGCGGGCCTCTTGAACCACCTGCGCGAGCCCGTCGCGGATGCGCCGGTCGGCTTCCGCAGGCTCCCGCTTGCCGTAGAAGGCTGCGTGGAAGCAGAACGACTCCGCGCCGCAGCGCGCGCCCAGGCGGGCGGTCTCGACGAGCCGCGAACGGCTACGCTCAACCACGTCGGGCTCGCCGCACAGGTTCACGAAGAACGGTGCGTGCGCCGTGAGTGACAGGTCGCAGGCCTTCGCTTGCGCGGCGATGGCGTCCGCAGCCGCGTCCCCCATCTTGACGCCGTTGACCCAGGCCATCTCGAGATGATCCAGACCCAACTCGCGCGCGCGGCGGATGCCGTGGACGGTGCCGGGCTTTGGACTCGAGAGCGGGACCCCCGACGTGCCGAACCTCAGCACGCGCGGCCCTGGATCAAGCGATGCATGGACGATGCGACCACCGGCGAGTGTAAGCCAGTGGCGCCGCGCGCGCGAGGGGCGCGGCTCACCGCTTGTATCCGATGCGGCGCAGGAATTCGCGGCGGGCGCTCCTGGCCGGGGCGTCCTCCAGGCCCTTGGGCGCGCTGCCGTCGATCACACCCACGACGCCGCGGCCCTGCGCGTTCTCCACCACCAGCACCTGCAGCGGGTTCGCCGTGGCGCAGAACACATGCGCCACCTCTTGGCAGGCCTTGATCGCGGGCAGCACATTGATCGGGTACGCGCCCACGAGCAGCAGCACGAACACGTGCCCCGCGCCCACCGCCTGCGCGTTCGAGGCCGCCGCCGCGACCAGCGCGTCGTCGTTGCCCTCGGTGCGGATCAGGCACGGGCCCGAGGCCTCGCAGAACGCCAAGCCGAACTTGGCGCCGGGCACGGTCGTGACCACGATCTCGGCGATGTCTTCGACCGTCTTGATGAAGTGCGACTGCCCGACGATGACGTTCGCATCGGCCGGAATGACCAGCGGCACGGCGGTGATGTTCATGGGGGCTCCGGGTGGATCGAGAGGACGCATCACCACGCTACGAGGCGCCTGCCGGGAGCGTCAAGGCACCGAGCCGGCTAGAAACTCTGCCCGCTCCCGAACGAGAACACGGGGTCGTGGCGGCCGTCGATCGACGGCGCGAGCGGCCACGCGATATCGAACCGCGCCACCGTATTGACGGTACTGTGCGGCAGGCTCAGCCGCAGGCCGAAGCCGGCGTCGTGGTGCCACGGCTCGAACTCGGCGCCAGGCCCCCACGCGCGGCCCGCGTCCCAGAACGCCGCGGCGCCGAAACTCACCAAGTGCAGGTACTCGCGCAGCGCGGCGTAGCGGAACTCACCGTTGAGCCGCCAGACCTGCGTGCCCGAGAGCTCCCTGACCGGGAACGCGCGCAGGCCGGTGAGTCCGCCCAGCGTCAGCTGGAAATCGCGCGGCATGCGATCGCCGGCGACCATCACGGCGCCAAAGACGAAGCTGCCGTTGCGGCAGGGCTGTTGCACCCAGCGGCCGTGGAACTCCCCCACGCTCTCGCGAAAGCCGTCGACCAACCGCGTCTCGGCGCTCGCGCGCATGATGCCGAAGCCGGCGTGGCCAAGGTCGGTACCCAGGTCCAGGCGCAGTCGCGCGTAGCCTTCGTCGCGCGTGGAGCCGAAGAACTGCGGCGAGAAGCCCACCTTGAATCCGAACTGCGGCCCCACGTCGAAGTCCTCGTCGCGATCGATCTGCTCCACGCCGCGGCGCACAAGATAGCGCGGATGCCAGAGCCGCATCTCGCCGCCCACGCGGCGGATGCGCAGCGCTTCGGCGCCGCCCGCAAAAGGCGTGGGCGCGCCCGGTTGCACCACGCTTGGCGCGAACTGCCGGTCGATGGCATCGAACGAGAGCACCACGCGCTGCACCTGGCCTTCGGGCGTACGAGCGCCGACACCCCACACCAACTCGGTCTCCTCCGTGCGGCGGCGGAAGTCGGCGGCCTTGATGCCGAACGCGAAGAGCTGGATGTCGGCATGGCTGCGCGTCCAACGCGCGCCCATCGAGCGCTTGGCGGCCTCGGCCCAGAAAGGCAGGAGCAGTTGGGCGCTGCGATCATCACCACTCGCACCGTTGCCCGCGGTGAAGCCCGCACGCACGTGCGATCCGATCAATGCGTCGTCGCTTACCGACGCCGAACGTGAGATCCCGGCCGGATCCTGGCGATACGAGAGATCGACGCTGGTGCCCATGCCGAGCAGGTTGCGCTCGTTGAACGAGAACGAGCCGTACTGCTGACCGCCGGCGCTCTCCAGGTTCAACTCGGGGCTCGTGGTCCAGTTGTCGTGCGTCGCGATGCGCACGTCGACCGAGTCCTCGCCCACCTCGGTGTACGCGAGCGAATCGGGCAGCAGAAAGCCCAGTGCGCGCAGTTTGCGCATGGTCTCGTCGGCTGCCGGCCGCGTCCATGGCGCGCCCTCGCGCAGCACGAGCGCCGTGCGCAATGTGCCCGGCCGAGTGCGCACATGCAGCGCGTTCACGACTTCGTAGGCGCGATGCAGCCGTCCACGCGGCGCGGGATCGAAGATATCGTGCGGTTCGAGAACGATGCGACGCACGATGCGGCCGGTCGGGGCTGCGACCAGCGAGTCGGAAGCCGCCGCGCCCTGTGCGCGCACCGGCACCGGCGCCAGCAGCGCCGCGACCACGCACACAACGGCCCGCGCGCGCGATGCTCGCGGCACGGGCCGTGGGGCGTGGACGAGGTCAGCGCTTCGCAGCACCGATACGATCGCGAGCCAGCTGCGACTCGCTCGCGTTGGGATAGAGCCGCACCAGGTCCTCGAGCGTCTTGCGCGCTTCGCCTGCGCGCCCGAGCCGGTCCTGGCAGAGCGAGAGCTTGTACATGGCCGCCGGCACGCGGTCGCCCTTGGGGTAACTCGCCGGCACCTTGGCGTACTCCACGGCCGCGCTATCGAACGCCACCTGCGCGAAGAAGCACTCCCCTGCGCCGTACTGCGCATTGTCGGCCAGGTCGACCGCCGGGAAGCGGCGCAAGAGGTCACGATAGCCCTGCAGCGCCAGGCCGTAGCGGCCCTGCGTGAGGTCGAGCGTGGCCTGGTCATAGAGCTGTACGGGGTCGGGGCCCGTGGCCGCGGGCGGCGGCGTGACCGGCGCCGTGGCAGGTGTCGTGACCGGCGTCGTGACCGGCGTCGTGACCGGCGCCGTGCTCGTCGCCGTCGCGGGCGGCACGCTCACCACGGGCGGCGAGATCCCGCCACCGGAACGCTCGGACTTGACCTTCCACAGATGCATGGCCTCATCGAGCTTGGCATCGAAGCGGCTCAAGAGGTCGTTCATGTCCTGCGTCGACGAGGTGACGCTCGCCTTGGTGCTGAGCATGAGCTCGCGCTGACGCGCGACATCGTCGCGCGTGTCGGCGAGGACGCGATAGCTCACAGCATCACGAACAGTGAGCGTATCGACCTGAGTGCGAAGGCTATCGAGACCCGACTTGAGCAACGCCAGTTGCGGCGCGTAACAGCCCGTACTGGCGCCGGCCGCCGACAGCAGGAGCACGCCGGCCAGAAGGCCGGCGCGAGCTCCTGCGCGCGCTGCGAGCGGGCGCGCGTGTGTTGCGCGGCGTTTCATGATCACTTGAACTCGACGCGGCGGTTCTGCGACCACGAGGCCTCGTCATGGCCTTCGGCGATCGGCTGTGTCTTGCCGTAGGGCACGGGCTTGAGCTTCGAGGCCGCGACATTGCGCGCGGTGAGGTAGTCCACCACCTTGTTCGCACGACGCGCGCTCAGGTCGGTGTTGTACTCCTCGCTGCCACGCTCGTCGCAGTGACCGCCGACCTCCACGCTCAGCGACGTGTTGGCCGCCAGAATGCGCGCATCCGCATCGAGGACGGCCTGCGCCTCGCTCGTGAGCACGTCGGAGTCGAGCGCGAAATAGACCGTGCGCAATTGCTTGATCACCGCATCACGCGACTCCGAGACCGGCGGCTTCGCTTCTTCGACCGGCTTGGGCGCAGGCGTCGGCGTCGGGACCGGCGCCTTGTCTTCCGTCTTGGCAGGCGGCACCTCCGGCATCTTCACGTTCTTCTTGCTGCAGCCCACCGCTGGCAGGGCGAGGACCGCGAGCACGAGCAGCGCGCGGCGGATGTTCGTGGGGTTCATGTGATGCCTCCTTGGTACTTAGGGCGCGATCGTCGCGGGACGCGGCGACCACGCTGGTGAGAGGGCCTTGCGGCCTCCGGTATCGATCTTCCTGGGGGGAGTGCCATCGAGGTCCGTGATCCACAGCGCCTTGGCGCCGTCACGATCCGAACTGAATACGAGGTGCCGCGCATCGGGCGACCAGCGCGGATTCTCGTTGCTGCCGCCGGAGACGACGCGGATCGCGCCTTCGCCGTCGGGCTTGCACACGTAGATGTCGAAGCCCTCATTCGTGCGCGCGACGAACGCGATGCGATCGCCCTTGGGCGACCACGCAGGCGAGTCGGTGTAGTCGAGGTCGTACGTGAGCCGCCGCGGGTTCGTGCCTTCGGCGTCCATCACGTACACCTGAGGCGTGCCCGCCCGGTCCGACGTGAACGCGATCTGCCGGCCCGTGGGCGCCCAGCTCGGCGCCGTGTCGATGCCGCGCGAACTCGTGAGCCGCTGCGGCGAGCCGCCGCGCGCATCGAGCACGTAGACCTCGGAGTTGCCGTCCATACTGAGCGTACACGCGATGTTGCGGCCATCGGGCGAGTAGGTGCCGCACGCGTTGATGCCCTTGCGCCCCGACAGCAGCACCGGCTTGGCGTCGGCCAGGCTCATGACCCAGAGCTGCGGGCCGCTGCCACGGTACGACGTGAAAGCCAGCAACGAGCCGTCCGGCGAGAAGTTCGGCGAAAGCACGAGCGACTTGTCGTGCGTGAGCGGATGCGCGTCGTAACCGTCGGCGTCCATGATCCACAGCTCGCGCGTGCGGCCGTCGCGCACCACGAACGCGATGCGCGTGCTCGAGATGCCACTCTCCCCCGTGAACTGCTGGATCACGGCGTCGGCGAACTGGTGCGCCAAGCGGCGCCAGTTGGCGCGCGTGCCCTTGTAAGTGACGCTCAGAATGAGCTTGTTCTGGTGCGGGTCGCGCACCTCGCCGGCGAGCGTGATGCCCGTGCTCGTCACCGTCCACTTGCCGCCCACGATGCCTTGCGGGTCGGCGGTATCCGTGGAGGTATCCCAAGACCGCGCCACCGTGAACACCGCCGAGTGTGCTAGATCATCGGCCAGCACCTGGTCCGCCTGCGTGCTGGTGGAGCGCGCATCTTTGTCGCCGGTGGGCGTGAGCGGGACGCAACGGATGGGCAGGCGGCTCGTGGCGCCCGAACTGATGTCGAGCTTCACGTCGTCGGCGCGCGCGATCGACACGACGCCGAGCGAGCACAGGAGCAGCAAGAGATTCCGGAAGAGCTGGCGCATGCGTTCCTAGGGTCCTGAGTACTCGAAGCCCAGATGGACTCCGAGGTCACTGCCATCGTAGCCCTGCGGCAACGGCGGCAGCTTGGCCGTGATGATCACAGCGCGCTGGGCAGTCTGGTCGAAATAGGCGTTGCCGCTGGCGGTCTCCACGCTCGGCGCGCTGAGCGTGCCGTCGCGCGCCACCCGGAAGTAGAGCTCCACGCGCGTGCCGGTCGTGTTGCCTGCGGGCGGCGCCCAGTTCGCGGCGATGAGCGACCGGATGCGCTGCAGGTAGAAGCCGAACGTGAAGTCGCCATCGACCACGAGGTCGCCCCGCATACCGCCACCGATGGCCTCGGAAGCGAGCGTGGTGCGCGTGGGCGTGATGGGCGCCGAGGTCGACTTGGGCGACGTCTTCTGGTGCAGGGGCACCGCCTCCGGCTTGGGCGCAGGCGGCTTGGCGGACTTCGGCGCCTGCTCGAGCTTGACGCCCGTCTCGCCGGATGGCGCCACCTTTTCAGGGGCGCGCGCTTCCGGCGCGTGCGGCTCCGGCGCGACACTCGCGCCGATCAATGCCACCTCCACCACGTCGCTGCCCGGGAGCTTCACCTCGCGCGTGGCGTTCACGCCCACGAACAGCGCGCCTACCGCGAGCACGTGCACGACGACCGAGGTGATGATCTCCTGGCGCATGTCCTAGTGCCCCTTGGCCGGCGGCTCGGTGACGAGCCCCAGCTTCTCGACACCCGCCCGGCGCAGGCGCGCGATCGTCTCGACGATCGTGCCGTAAGGCACGCTCTGGTCAGCCTTCAAGAACACCGGGCGCTTGGCGGCATTCGCGCGTGAGAGCGCATCTTCCAGATCGCGCGAGGGCACGACGGAATTGCCCACTGCGAGCGTGAGGTCACGGCGGATGCTCACGATCAGGCCCTCGTGGACATCGAGACCCTTGCTCGCCACCTTGGGCAGGTCGATCTGCAGACCGCCTTGAAGGAACGGCGCGGTGACCATGAAGATGATCAGCAACACGAGCACCACGTCGACGAGTGGCGTGACGTTGATCTCGGCCATGGGCCGGCGGTGGCCACCACCGGAGATCATTTGAGCTGCGCCCCGATGCGGCGGTCCAGGAACTCGCTGGCGAACGAGCCCGCGTGGTTGCCCATGTCGCGCAAGCGGCCCAGGCACTGGTTGTAGCCGATCACACTGGGGATCGCCGCGGCCAGACCGGCGATCGTGGCGATGAGTGCCTCGGCGATACCCGGCGCGACCACGGCGAGCGATGCCGAGCCTTGCGAGCCGATGTTCATGAACGCCGCCATGACGCCCCACACCGTACCCATGAGACCGATGAACGGCGCGACACTGCCGGTGGTGCCCAGGAAGCCGACGCGCATCTCGAGGCGGCCCAGTTCGTCATTAGCCGCGCGGTCCATGGCGCGCTGCACCAGATCGTAGCGTGTGACGGCGCTGCCGGCGTCGGTGGGCAGCTTATCGAGCGCGGCCTGTCCCGCGAGCGCGGCGCGCGCGAAGAGGCTCTGCGGATGCTGCGCCGCGATCAGACGGCAATCGGCGCCGGCAGCCAGGCTGCGGAACGCCGTGAGAAATGCCTGATCCTGACGCGATACCGCCGCGTACAGGCGCAAGCGGTCCCAGAGCACGGCCCACGAGTAGACCGACATGCCGAGCAACAGCAACAGCACGGCCTTCGAGAACAGGCTGGCGTGGGCGATGAGCGAGGGGATCGATCCCTGTGCGCCGCCCCCGAGTTGCAACATCATGAATGCGATATCCATCGGCTTCACCTTCCTTGTGAAGTCGTTCCGAGCCCGCAAGGGGCAAGGTTCGGGGTGCTGGGAGAGCGCCCGGACGCTAGCACAGCGCTGCGCACGCTCCCAAGCGAATAAGCCCTTGAGTGGCCGTCATTCCCGCCATACCCGCCGCGAGCCGCGTGGTTCCGCGCACTCGTGAAGCATGGGTGTGCCCGCAGTCAAAGGACTGACAATTCCAGAAGGTCTGACACCGTTCGTGGGTCACTTCAGGTTACTCTCTTACGTGTACAGGCCGACACTTCCGAAGTACCCCGCTCGAAAGGATCTTCCGTGGTTCGGAACCGCCCGCCTCACTCTTTCGCATTCGCCCTCGCGCTTGGCGTCGCGTGCCTGACGGCCGCCACTGCTGCGCACGCGGCCGATCCCGCCGCGCCCGCATTCTCGGTGAAGAGTGTCGAAGGCAAGACGCTCAAGCTCGCCGACATGAAGGGCAAGCCGGTCGTGATCGACTTCTGGGCCACATGGTGCGGCCCGTGCCGCGCCAGCATGCCGCACCTCGACGCGATGCAGGCCAAGTACGCCGGCCGCGGCTTGGTCGTGCTCGGCATGAGCGTCGATGAGTCGGGCCCCGCTCCCGTGAAGAAGTTCGCGAACGGCATGGGCGTCAAGTTCACCATCGCCATGGCGAACGACGAGATGCTCGACGCCTACGGCCCCATCCGCTCGATCCCCACGACCATCTTCATCAACCGCAAGGGCGAGATCGTCCGGCGCGTGGTGGGCATGATCGACCGCGAGACGCTCGAGAGCTACGTGAAGGAGATCACCGACTAAGACTTGCGACCACGCTGGCAAGTAGACTCACAAGCGCCGCGCGACAACGACCTGTCGCGCGGCGCTCGTGTTTGCGAGGATGTGCGGGGCCCGGCGAAGGTCGGTGGGCCCCTGAGCAAGTGGCTCTGGCCAAGGATGAGCGGAGGACGGATGAGGCGATCGATCGCGGTGCTGGTTGCCGCGCTGGTGGGGATTCCTGCATGGCTTCGAGCCGAAACGCCGCCCGCGCGGCCGGCGAGCGTGCTCGACGCCGATCCCGCCTATCACCTGCTCGACTTCTGGCTCGGCGACTGGGAGGTGCAGACGAACGATACGCACCAGCGTGATGGGCACGACACCGTGGAGCGTGTACTGCACGGCGCGGCGATCGTGGAACGCTGGAGCGACGCCGACGGCAGCGAGGGCCGCAGTTGGTTCTACTACCAGCGCGCGGAGAAGCGTTGGAAGCAGGTGTGGGTCACCGATGCCGGAGGCGTGAAAGAGAAGGAGATGCTCGCGCCGCTCGCGAACGGCGCCGTGCGGTTCCGCGGCAAGGCGACGCGCCTGGACGGCAGGCAGGTGCTCGACCAGACGACCCTCACGCCGCAGGCGGGCGGCACGGTGCGCCAGATGATCGAGGTCTCACCCGATAGCGGCGCGACTTGGAAGACCGTCTACGACGCGACGTACCGGCGCGGGGCCAAGCCCTAGCGCGGGCGGTCGTGCACCCTAGGCGCACAAAGGCCGCACCTCGCGGCGCGGCCTTGTGATTCCGTGGTGCCCGAGGCGAGATTTGAACTCGCACGGATTTCTCCATACGCACCTCAAGCGTACGTGTCTGCCAATTCCACCACCCGGGCACGGAATGTCGGGTACTGCTCAGCTCCTAGCGCGTGGTGTTCCCAGGCGCGGCAGGCTTGGGCGCGGCGCCGCTGGCCGGATTCGCGACCGGGGCCGACGGTACCTGCGGAGCGGCCGTCTGGGCCTTCTTCGCCTGTTCCTGGATAAGGCTCTTCGCGGGGCGCAGGCCGCCGTTCGACGTCATGAGCGCCAGTGCTAGCGACGTGATGAAGAAGGTCACGCCCAGGCCGATCGTCGCGCGGGTGATGAAGTCGGTGGCACCGCGGCCGCCGAACACGGTCTGCGTCGCGCCGCCGAAGGCGCCGCCGGCCAGACCGCCGCCCTTGCCCGACTGCACAAGGACCGTGGCGATCAAGCCAATGCAGACCAGAAGATGGATGACCAGCACCGCTGCGTACATGCGTACCTCGAAGGTTCAAACGGTATGGCGCCTCGCGATGACCCGCGTGACGAGAGGCCGAAGAATCTACCAGCAAGCCCTTGGAGCGTCAACGTGGGGCCTGCCAGCGCCTTCGGGCGGCCGCGGGTCTGGTGGTCCCCAGGCCCGCAGCGCCGGTTCAGGGCCGGTTCAGGGCCGAGGCCGCCGCGATGATCTTCCAGAACGATGCCGCCTCGAGCGATGCCCCACCCACCAGGGCACCGTCGATGTCGTCTTCGGCGAAGAGCGTGGCCGCGTTGCCAGCGTTCACACTGCCGCCGTAAAGAATGCACGCGGCCGAGCCGGTACTAGGGCCCACCACCTGGTCGAGCGTGGCGCGAGCGACACGGTGCGCGTCACGAGCCTGCTCAGGACTCGCGACCTTGCCGGTGCCGATCGCCCAGACGGGCTCGTAGGCCACGACGGTAGCCGCTGCCGTGGCCGCATCCAGGCCGCTGTAGGCGGCCGAGAGCTGGCGCACGAGCACTTCGGCCGTCTTGTCCTGCTCGCGCTCGGCGAGCGTCTCGCCGATGCACACGATCGGCGTGAGGCCATCGCGCAGTGCGGCGCGCAGCTTCGCGGCCACCATGGCATCGGTCTCCCCCATCACGTGCCGGCGCTCGGAGTGGCCAACGATCACGAACTCGCAGCCGACCGCACTGAGCATGGGCCCCGAGACTTCACCCGTGAACGCGCCCTGCACCTCGGCGTGCATGTTCTGCGCACCCAGATGGACACCGCTGCCCTTGAGCGCAGCAAGCGCCTCGCCGACTGCGGCGAGGCCCGTGAACGGCGGACAGATCACCACCTCGCAGCGCTTGGCCAGCGGATCGGCCGCCGCCAGGGCCACACACTCGCGAGCGAGAGCCGCACCCTCACTCGCGGTGCGGTGCATCTTCCAATTGCCGGCGACCATCCGCGGCCGGCGCGCGATCGTCCTGCTCACTTGCCCTCGTCGTCGAGCGCAGCGACGCCGGGAAGCACCTTGCCCTCGAGGAACTCGAGCGACGCACCGCCGCCCGTGGAGAGATGCGAGAACTTCTCAGCAAGCCCACTCTGTTGGACTGCCGCGACCGAATCGCCGCCACCCACGACCGTCACGGCGCCCTTGTCCTTGAGCAAGGCGATGGCATTGGCCACGCCCATCGTGCCGGCCGCGAAGGCCTGCACCTCGAAGATACCCATCGGGCCGTTCCACACGACCGTCTTGGCATCGGCGAGCTTGGCCGCGAAGAGCTTCTGCGTGAGCGGGCCGATATCGACGCCCATCTCGTTCTGGGCGATATCGGCGATGTCGCGATCGAGCCCTGCCGCAGTGCCGTCGGGCGCCATGGACGCGATCATGTCGACGGGCAGCACCAGGTCGACGCCCTTGGCCGCGGCTTCTGCAAGCACCTGCCGCGCCATGTCGAGACGATCATCCTCGACGAGCGAGCGGCCAGTGGCCTTGCCTTGCGCCTTGTAGAACGTGAACATCATCGCGCCGCCGATGAGCAGGCGATCGACCTTGCCCAGCAGCGCCGTGATCACGTCGATCTTGCCCGAGATCTTGGCCCCGCCCAGCACGGCCACGAACGGCCGCTTGGGGTTCTCGAGCGCGCCGCCCAGGTATTCGAGTTCCTTCTGCATAAGGAAGCCCGCGACGCACGGCTTGAGGAAGTGCGTCACGCCCTCGGTGCTCGCATGCGCGCGATGCGCGGTGCCGAACGCATCATTCACATACATGTCGCCGAGCTTGGCGAGCGCCTCGGCGAAGGCGGGGTCGTTCTGCTCTTCTTCCGCATGAAAGCGCAGGTTCTCGACGAGCAGCACCTGACCATCGGTGAGCGCGCGCGAGGCCGCCTCCGCGGCCGGACCGACGCAATCATCGGCCCACGCCACATTCATCCGCAGCAACCGCTCGAGCTTCGCGTGCACGGGCTTCATGGAGTATCTGGGCTCCGGACCGCCCTTGGGGCGGCCCAGGTGCGAGCACAGCACGAGCCGCGCGCCTTTTTGCAGCAGGTAGCGGATCGTCGGCATGGCCGCCTCGATGCGCGAGGCATCGGTGACCTCACCGTTCTTGGTCGGCACGTTGAAGTCGACGCGCATGAGCACGCGCTTCCCCGCGCAGCCGAGCGACTGAACAGTCTTCTTCGCGAAGCTCATGGCCGTATCTCCTAGGCCATCTTGAGCAGCGCGTCGACGACCCGGTTCGAAAAGCCCCACTCGTTGTCGTACCACGAGAGGACCTTCACCATGTCGCCCTGCATGACGTTCGTCGACAGCGCATCGAGCACGCTGCTGTGCGGATTGCCGATCACGTCGTTCGACACGATCGGATCCTCGCAGAACTCGAGGATGCCCTTGAGCGGGCCGTTCGCCGCCGCCTTGAGCGCCGCGTTGACCTCTTCCTTGGTGGTGGCCCGCTTGACCTTGACGACGAGGTCGACCAAGGACCCGTCCATGACGGGCACGCGCACCGCAAGACCATCGAGCTTGCCCTTGAGCTGCGGCAGCACTTCACCGATCGCCTTCGCAGCGCCCGTCGACGTGGGGATCATGTTCATCCCGGCCGCGCGTGCGCGCCGCAAGTCCTTGTGCGGCAGGTCGAGGATGTTCTGGTCGTTCGTGTACGCGTGAATGGTGGTCATGAAGCCATGATCGATGCCGAACGTGTCATCGAGCACCTTGGCGACCGGCGCCAGGCAGTTCGTGGTGCACGAACCGATGCTCGTGATGCGGTGCTGCTCCTTATTGTAGAGCTGGTCGTTGACGCCGATCACGAACGTGAGGTCGGCACCCTTCGACGGCGCCGAGACGAGCACGTTCTTCGCGCCGGCCTCGAGATGCACCTTGGCCTTATCGCGGTCGGTGAAGTGACCCGTGGATTCGATCACCACGTCCACACCCAGCGCCTTCCACGGCAGCTTGGACGGATCGCGCTCGGCCGAGACCGCCAGACTCTCGCCGCCGATGCTCAGCTTGCCGTCCACGGCCTTACCCGACGCCTCGTGCCAGATCCGGTGCACGGTGTCGTACTTGAGCAGGTGCGCCAGCGTGGCTGCGTCGGTGAGGTCATTGACAGCGACGAATTCGATAGGGGCTTTGCGGGTGATTGCGGCACGGACGACCAGACGGCCGATGCGGCCGAAGCCGTTGATCGCGACCTTGAGAGCCATGGCAGACCTCCGGTAGAGGTGATTCGCGTACGGTTCGCGCGCCTCGAGCGAGGTGCGCGTGGCAGGCTAGGTCCGGTCGGACAAGTGGGCGAAGTCTGCCTATGACAACGACTTGACACTACTTCGTCGTGACTATGGCGAAGCCGCCCAGCGTGGTCAAGCCGGGCGGCTGCGTGATACTAGTGATGTGGTTGCAACCGCGTGGAGCGCGGCTATTCGGTGGAATAGCGCAGGACGTAGTTCCCGGTGCCGTGCTGGTCCACGAACAGGAACACGATGCGGCGCCGCGGCGGGCGGCGGTCGCGCACGCGCGGGTCGGCGTCGGGTGGCAATGGGATATCGCCCTCGTAGACCCACACCTCGAACGGGCGCATGTCTCCGCCCAGACCCTTCTGGCGCACTTCGCCCACCGAACGGTCCTCGGTGGCGGAGATGTCGTCGAGCTGCTGAGTGAGTGTCTCGTCACCGGCCGGGATCACCTGGTGCAGGATCTCGGTCGGCTCGCCGTAGCGGATGTAGGTGCGGCCCTGATCCGAGAACATGCCCTTCTCGATGCCGATGTGATGGAAGCTCGTGTTCGCGTGATCGACGCGCTCGCGGAACGTGGCATACGCCTCGTTGAATGCTGTCTCGGGCGTGGGATCGCGTAGCTTCCAGAACTCATCAAGATACCGCTCCTGCTCCCCTGGCTGCATGACCGCGAACGCGTCTTCGCCATCGCCATCGAGCAGGAAGTGCACCTCGTCGGTGAGGTCGGCGGAGTTGCGCAACCACGTATCGCTCTTCCACGACAGGCTGAAGCGCGAGCGGCGCAGCAACGCACCGGCATCGCCGTCCTGCCACGCCTTGACTTCAAGGTCATAGGCGCCCGCTGGCTCCTTGGACATGTCGAAGCTCACATCGCCGTCAAGGATACGGGTCGCGGCCGAGGTACTCTCGACCTGCGCGACGCCATCGCCCTTGGCATCGAACACGCGCGCGACATAGTGCCATGGCCGCGCGTCACCGGCCTTCGCACGCGCCACGAACGCTGCGTGCAGCTCGCCCGCGAAGAGTCCGTAGATGCGCTCGGGGTTCGGCACCACGACGCGGCCGCTGCGCACGAACGCCAATCCGACGCGCTCGCCGTGCGTGGGCCAGAGGAACTCGATGTCGCCCATGTCGCGGCCGGCTTGCGGGCGCGGGATCTCGACGACGCCGGCGACCGAGGCGTTCTCGTTCACGTCACGGCCGGTGTAGAGCAGGCCACGACGCTTGGAGAAGATGTCGTCGAGGCGCGCCTGGATCTCGCAAGGGCCCGGCGCCGCCGGAAAGTGCATGACGAGCACCTTGCCCTGTCCCAGCGCCGTGTCACTCGCCGAGATCATGAAGTCCTGCTCGCTCTGAAGGTCGCGCGAGCCATAGCGTCCGCGGACTTTCACTTCCGCGTGGAGTCTCGCGTCGCCTTCGCCGTCGCGAGCCAACTGCAGGATCGTGGCCGGCGGCACACGCAAGTCGACTTCGAGCTGCAGCCCCGAGGAGTCCGGGAATGCGCTGGCGTCGAGTGTGAAGCCCACTCGTCCGCCCACGCGCCAGGGCGGCGGTCCTTCTTGCTTCTCGATGCCCGCCACAGCAGGCACAGCGAGCGCGATCAGCAAGCATGAGCCGAGGAGAAAGACATACCGGCGCGCTCCGCGAGGGGGGCGCGCCGGTGTGGTGTTTCGAGTCATCTGGGGAACGAGCCCCATGGACCGTCCTGTCTCTAGAACTGGAAGCGCAGGGAGAAGCGGTGTGCGGAGCCCAGGTCCTTCATGTCGGTGTATGCGTAGTCGAGGTCGGCCATGCCCGCGACGGAGACCGGGAAATGGAAGCCCACGCCACCGGCAACGCCTTCGGAGTCATAGTTGAAGTTGTAGCCGCCGCGAAGGAACACATACTTACGGAACGAGTACTCGGCACCCATGTTCAGGCGCTCCGCGTTGTCCGGCGGATGCGAGAACTCGAACGAGCCGGTGAGCTTCTGGTCCGCCGACTGCATGAGCGTGGCCGAGGTGCCGACACGGAAGATCGACGGGATACGCGCCTCGCGATCGATGAACTTGATCTGCGAGCCGATGTTCGAGATCGCCATGCCGATCTTCATGCCCGCCGTACCAACGTCGTAGAGCGTGCCGATGTCCAGCGCGAAGCTCTGCTGAGAGAGATCTGCAAGGCCCTCGTGGATGAAGTTGGCGGTGACGCCGGCGCTGAACTTGTCCGTGAACGACCGCGCGTAGGTGAGGCCGGCGGCCATCATGCCGGCATCGAACGTGCGGCCCGTGCCGTACGGCTGGTAGGCAGTGGTCTCTTCCATCGGCTGCATGGAGAGCGCACGTGCGTGCACACCGAACGCGCCCGGGATCTTCTTCACGTGGAACACGTAGCCGACCTGGTCGAACGACAGGTCCGCCGGCCAGTTGGCGTGATTCAGCGACAACTCCGACTTGTCGGCGTCGATGCGCGCGATGCCGGCGGCGTTCCAGAACAAGGCAGTGGCGTCATCCGCAACGGCGACGAACGCGCCGCCCATGGCAGAACCGCGTGCACCGACCTCGATCTTGAGGAACTGACCGTCGAACGTGCCCACCTTCTCGAAGATATTGGCGGAGAAGGCCGCAGCAGGGATCAGCAGCCCCGCGACGCCCACCACCGCGATCATTTTCTTCACGTTAATCCTCCTATGTTCGCCGTTCATCGGATGATGACGAACTTGCCGCGGTGTTTGACGTTTCCGCCGACTTCGACAGTGAACAGGTAGATACCGGAGACGACGTCCTGGCCGTTACGCGAGATCAGGTTCCAGCGCGCCTGGCCATCGTTGCTGTTATCCGCCTGACGGTTGTAGCCCGGACGGACCGTGCCACCCGGATCCGTGACGTTGCCGCGGATGGACTCATTCACCGAATCGGTCGACTTGATCGTCTGCACGATGTCGCCCGAGACCGTGAAGATCTTGATGCTCCACTCCCCGCGCGGCAGGCCAAGGAAGTCGACGTGCGTACCGGTCGGATCCGAAGCGTTCGGCGTGAGGTCCCACGACGACGGACGATCCTTGATCTGCTTGACGCCGCGGTACGGGTTGGGAACGACCCACACCTTCGAGCCACCGCTCAGCGTGTCGGCGCCCGACTGCGGCACCACGCCTTCGGCTTCGACTGCGGAACGCCGTCCTCCCAGCTCGACTCTGCCGTCGCCCGAACCCGTCGAGTCGAAAGCCGTGACCGAGTAGAAGTAAACGAAGCCGTTCTTCACATCGTGGTCGGTGTAGTGATAACGACCCACCGGATACTTGGTGCGGCCGACGCGAGCGCCGGCCGCCTGGCCCAGCGGCAGGCCGAGCTCGACCTTGCAGTTCGGGTAGCCCACACAAAGCACGTTCGGATCCGGGTGGATCACGTCGCCGCTCTGCGCATTCCAGATGTCACCGTTCGCGAGACAGACCGACAGGCTCTCGCCCGTCTGCGGCACGAACACCTTGGGGCAGATCGTGTCGCCCGCCGCCCGGATGATGCGGTTGTCGGGATGTGCATCGAAGAGGCGGTACTCGGCAAGAAGTGTCCAGTCATCTTCGCTGGGACCGCCCGAGCCAACCGGGCGCTGCCAATTCGAGACCTTCCAGATCTTGTAACCACGGAAGTCGAACTGACCGGACTTCGGATCCGGGGTCACCTCGGACAAGTTGTCCCAAGCGATCGTCACCTGCCGGTCGCCGGCCGCGATGAACCGACGGTCGGGATTGTCGGTGTAGTTATAGAGGCTGGAGAGATTCGTCGCGGGGTTCGGCGGCGGCGACTCGGCGAGCCACGTGCGGTGGAACAGGCCACCGCTGTTCTTGGAGTAGGCGCCCGTGCAGTAGTCGCAGTCGAAATCGAACCACGTGTACTGACGGTCGTTCACCAAGCGCGGTGACGGGTCGTGAGCTTCACAACCCTGCGCGGTGAAGAACTGACCGACCGGCGCCTTGAGCGCGGTCTCGCGGCCGTGGAAGTCGTTCAGGAACGGCCACGCCTTCACTTCGTACGCACCCTGGAACGCGATCTGCGCAGCCAATGCGTTATCCAGCGACGGGTACTTGGCGATCAGGTTCGTCGCGTCAGTGACGCCACGGATCAGGTTGCCCGCGTAGACGAAGTTCGTCGCCGCGCGCTCGTAATCGTTGGTGTACTGGAGTTCGTCGCGGTACTTGCCCGGGCGCACACCCATCGCGACAGTGGCCGAGAGGTGGCCCCCGTCCGGCAGATGCGTCCACGGCCCGATCGACGCCCACTCCGAGTAGTCACCCTTCTGATCGCCTGGCTGCGCACTGATCCAGCCGTCGTCGGTCGTCTGATCCTTCGGGTCTCGGAGAGAGTGCACGTTCTCGGTGCCGACCATCATCTCGTAGCGCTGCTGGTCGATGGTCGGATTGCCGCCCTGCGCGTAAGGCGTACCGCCCGGGAACGAACGGAACGCGCGGAAACCCACGATGGCCGGACCGTTCACACCGGTCGGATCGATCGTGTGGTCGATGAGCATGAAAGTCGGGATGCCCGGCGTCTTGTTGTCATCGCCGTCGTCATCCGCGCACGAGAAGCCGTTCACCTTGACCAGGTAACGAGGGCAGAGCGCCGAGTCATCCTGGGCGTCCTGGACCCTGAGGTGCGGGATCTGCAGCCGCAGGTCGGTCTGCTTCGTCTGGATGAGGAAGTTGCCGTGCGGATACTGCGGCAGGTCGAAGTCATCCGAGAAGTAGTTCGCCTTGTCGAGCGGGCCGCAGTCCATGTCGACACGGAAAGCGACCGAGACCGAGTCCAACTGGTGGCCCGAGCGGTTGTAGAAGTCGTACTGGATGACGTTGAAGTCAGTGTAGCCCGGGATCGAATAGGCCCACGCGATCTTGCGGCACTCCAGACCCAGCGGCACGTGACGCTCGGCAGCCGCAGCTTGAACCGCCTGCGGAGTGTCGTCACGCATGACGCACGAGTACATCTGCTGGCCGATGGCCGCGTAGTCCTCATCGATCTTGCCGTCGCCGTCGTTGTCGCGCCCGTCAAGGAAGTCCTCGTCGATGCGCTCATCACCGGTCGCCGGATCCAGATCACCGTCGTCGTTCACGAAGCGAGTGCCGTTCACGATGCCGTCGTACGCGCGATAGATGCGGTCTTCGGCATCGAGCGACGGCGGACGCCACTCCGTGGAATAGCTGACTCGACGCAGCGCTGTGGGGTCGGTGGCCAATGGGTTCACAGCGCCCACGGCCATACCGAGGAAGTTCATGTACTCGACCGACGATGCGCCTGGCCACTGCATGGACGGGTCACTGGACAGGTTCGTGAACGGATTGCCGTCCAGACCGAAGTTCGTGACCTTCATCAGGACGTTGCCGACGTTGAGCACCGAGCCAGGCCCGAAGATGTCGGGGATCGCGGCCGGACGAGCCGGACGAGCGCGGGTGTCCCCGGGCTTTGCCGCGAAATCGCCGACCTGGTACAGCCGCTCGACCTCGAGCAGCCCCTGGTACTCGGGGTCGGTCTCACGCAGCCTTGCTTGCGCAGGCGACATGAGCCCCGCGAGCGCCGTCACGACCAGCGCGAGCGAGAACCCCATCTGGTGGAATCGCTTCATGTGTCGCATGCTCCTTCGTCCCGGTGCGGACATGGTCATGATCAGAACGTGACGCTGACGCCCATGCGGACGTTGCGGCCTTCTTCGAAGACGCGCGGATCGTGCACAGGGACCCAGTCAAGGACGCCGTCGCCGTTGATGTCCTGCAGGTAGGCGCCACCCGCACGACCGGTCTCGGTGTAGTAGATCGTGTAATCGTCACCAGCGGTATTCACGTAGGGGTTCGGGAACGAGCCCTGCGACAGGCTGTTGAGGTTCTTCGAGTCGAGCACGTTACGCGCGTCGACGAAGAGCGTCACGTTCTGGCCCCAGATCTTGTAGTACTTGTCGCCGTCGATCGTCAGACGCGCTTCGGACGGCAGGCGGCGCGAGTTGTTCAGGATCGGATCCGGACGACGGTCGTTGCGGAACGCCGGCGTGAAGGGAAAGCCCGATCCGTAGCTCCAGAGCATGCGGAAGCCCCACTTGCCCGGATCGCGCACGGTGGACGCGATCGAGATCGTGTTGCGCTGGTCCCAATTGAGCGGCTGCTCCGAGATCGGCAGGTAGAGGCGGCCGCCGTTGAAGAACTGCAGCGCCTGGTTCGGGTCCGACGCCACACCCGTCGCGATCGAGTAGGTGTAGTTGATGTCGGTCGAGAACTTGTGGCTGAAGCTCTTGGACAAGCTGGCCTCGAAGCCACGCGCCGAGGCGTAGTCACCGTTGTAGTAGACGTTGACCAGATTACCGAACTGGTCACGCTCCTGGCGCACGGTGATGAGTCCGTAGATGTCCTTGAAGAACACCGAGAACTGACCCGAGATGTCCTTGGTGAAGAGGTGCTGGACACCGGCCTGATAGGCGATGTTGGTCTCCGGCTCGAGATCCGGGTTGCCCTTCACACCCACGGTCGAGCTGATGCCGCGGTTCTCGAAGACGAAGCTGCGCGCCGGCGTCTGGTACGTCCAGCCGTAATGGAAACTGAGCACGTCGCGGTCCGAGACCGGGTAAGCGATACCCAGACGCGGGCTGAACTGCTGCTTGTAGCGCTTGCCGCTCTTCAGATCGGTCGCCGCGATCTGGTCGCCCGGCGAGAAGACATCGAAGCGCACGCCGGCGTTGAGCACGAGACCCTCGAACTCCCAACGATCCTGAAGGTAGGCCGCACCCTCGGGGTTGTAGTTCACGTAGTCCGATCGCACACCGCCCGGCAGGCCGCTCGACTCCGAGTTCGGCAGCTGCAGGTTCAGGTTCTGGACGCGGTTGTACTTGGCCTCGAAGCCCGTCTTGACCGTGTGCTGCTTCCAGCGGCGCGTCGAGTAGTCACTCTTCACGTTATAGACCGTGGTCTGGCGCTCGAAGTAGTTCGGAAAATCGCCGTGTGTGGCGAAGTACGGGTTGTTCTCGGAGCCGAAGACCGTGTTGCCGTTCCAGTAGAACGGGCTCTGCGTGTCGTATTCCCACGGCTGCTTGCCCTGCACCGCGAACGTCGTGTTGAAGTTCAGGGTCGAGGCGCGCGTGGTGAAGACGCTCTTGTCGGAGAGCTGGTTCGTCCAGACCATCGTGAACTGCTGGAAGCGGTCATCCAGGGTCGGGATGTGATCCGGCATGTTCTCGTATTGGTAGCTGGAATCCACCTTGGTCGCCGACCAGGTGCCGTAGCGCGGCGTGAGTTGGTCCGCCTGGCCGATAGCACGTGTGGTGTCGTACAGCACCTGCACGTAGCCCGAGCGGCTCCACATGTGGTTGTACTGGGTGCTGATCGTGTGATTGTTGATCGTCTCGAAAGTCACCTTGTTCTTCGGGTTGATCCGGTACGCGAGCTTGAAGTTCGAGTTGATCTGGTTGTTCTGGCGGTTACCCAGCTGGATGAAGTCCAGGATCGTGCGGTGCGGCTTGGTGATCGTCGACCGCAGGTAGGTATCCGAGAACGATCCCTCGTACGTGGCGAAGTACGTGAGGTTCTTGATCGGCGTCGGGCCACCGAAGCCGAACGTGAAGCGGTCGTAGTTGTCGAAGGTCTTGGTCGGGTCGCCGTAGCGATCCGTGTCCCAGCGCACCTCGCCGCTGAAGCGGTCGGTGCCTTCCTTCGTGCTCACACTGACGACGCCCGAGAGCGCATTGCCGTACTCGGCATCGAAACCGCCCGAGAGCACATCGGTTCCGGCGACAGCGAGGTTCGCGATGTTCGCACTGCCACCGAACGCGGGGTCCGTGGCCTCGACGCCGTCGAACTGGAACTTCACCTCGCCGCCTCGTCCACCGCGGAAGTGCAGTTCACCGCCCTGCGCGACGATGCCGGCCTTGGTCGCGATCGCCTGGCTCAGGTTGTCGACCGGGATCTCGCGCAGTTTCTCGGCGGAGATGCTCTGCTTGGTCGTGGACGACTTGGTGTCGATGCGCTTCTCGGCACGCACCTCGATCGTCTCGACGGTGGTGACGATCTTGGTGGCGCCGAGCTGGAAGTCGACCGTCACCGTCTGCCCAGCGTTCACCTGGACCGACTTCGTGACGGTCTCGTGTCCGCTCAATTGCATGCGGACGGTGTAGGCACCGACGGGGACTCCACTGATGACGAAGTTGCCGTTGTCATCCGAAGGAGCACCGCGGCCCGAACCGAGCACCACGATATTCGCGTAACCGACGGGGTCCTTGCCGTCCATGACACGACCCGCGATCTTACCGACGAGCCCCCCCGGAGCCGTGGCCGCAGGAGATGCCGGCTTGGCCGTTGGCGTGGACGGCGGTGCCGCCTTGGTGGGTGCAGCCGCTGCGGGGCGTGGTGCCGCGGCGGGAGCTTTCTGCTGCGCAAGCGCGGGGAGCGCCAGCGCCAGCACCACAAGCGCGGCCGTCGAAGCCGCGATGAAGCGTCTGGCGAAGTCAAGCATGGGACTCAACCCTCTCGTGGAATCGACCGAATGGCCGCAACGGAAAATCCGGCACAAGATGCCAACCTCACCCGGTCATGTCAACGTCTTTCAGGGTCCAACTCGTTTTCGAGTCTGGAGTTCCGCCGATGGAGCGCGAGAACTCGCAGATGTTCGAAGAACGCACGGACTCGCTTCAGGACGGATCGGCGGTGAGTGGAGAGTCGCGGCAGCAGTTCCGCGAATTGGGCGAACAGGTGGGAACAGCTTGGTGGCGTCGCCCAGACGCCCGGTCCCCTCTAATATCGGAAAGCCCCGGCGAGGCGTCAAGCCTTTTCTCGCCGGGGCTACCTCATCGCGCCCGAGGGCGCGGCACTCAGAACGACCAGTGGACCTGCATCGACAGGTCCTGACGGCTCGAACGCTGGTTCGTCGGGTCCCCGAAGTCGCTGCGCAGCCACTCGATGGCGTACCCGGTTTCGACGTTCCACGACGCCCCCGCCGGCCGCAGACCGAAGCCCGCGGTGACGGTGTGGCCCAGATATTCGTTTCCCTTGGTGTAGTCATCGCGGTCCACCCAGCGGTACGCGTAGCCGAGTCGTCCGGTCAGAACGTTGTTGCAGCGATACTCCAGGCCCGAGCGCACGTCCCACTGGATCGCGCGCGGCCCCTTGCCGCTGCGGTCGCTCAACTGCTCGTCGCGCGTGTAGTGGTACTCAACGCCGGCGATGCCTTTCTTGAGCTTGTACGACACACCGCCGCCGTAACCCCACGCGTAGTCGCGCACCTCGACGGTCGAAACGCTGTCGGGATGTACCAGCGAGTCGGCGCCGGTGCGATACCACAGCACGTCGAGGAAACGATTGAACGAGGTGAAGTCGGAGGTAGCCGGAGCCTTGATGTTGACCTTGCTCGCCTGCGTCCAGAGCGCGCCGCCCAGTTCGACCTTGCCGCTGGTGTAACGAACGCGGGTGTTGAGCTGGCTGCCTTTTTCTTCGCGCTCGAGCAGCTTGCCACGGCCTTCGAGCGGGACCGCGCCGACACCGGCCGAGACCGAGAACACCCAGTCCTCGTTCGACTGGCTGGTCCAGCCGCGCCCGTCGATGCCGTACTCCAGCTTGTTGCCGAAGTGACCGAGCAACGTCGCCTGGCCGATCCCATAGGGCCGGCGCTCACGCTGTTCGCCGGAGTAGCGGAACCCCGTGTTCGAGCCCTTGATCAACTCGCGGACACCGTCGAGGCCGATCGCCAGCGTGTGGGACTTGCCGATCGGGTAGCTGAGCGCGCCACCGAGCGAGGAGACATTGACGCGCACCTGATCGGGCGAGAACACATTCGGTGGATCGAGCGTGACGCCGTCGAGCGTGAGGAACTGCCCCGCGGCGTTGCTGATGAGCGTGCGGTACTTGTCCTGCTGGTGGTCGCCTCCGAAGCGTAGACGCACGGCGTACCGCAGCTTGTCTTTGCCCAGGTAGGGCAGGCCGCCGGTCATGATCGGCACGATCTCGGGGTGGCTCACCGATCGCTGGACGGCTTCATCCGAAGCGTAAGGCGTGCTCATGGTGACCGAGTTCAACGAGCCGGTAGCGCCGAAGGCATTGCCGCCGTCGCGGCGGAAGAGCTCGTAGCCGAATCGCGTGCCACGGCCACCCAGGTCCTGACGGGCATAGCCGGGTTCGTCATGCATCCCGTCCGCCGAAGCCGTACCTGGGCGCAGGTCGAGCGTGGAACTGGAATCGTGTCGGGCGGCGCCGATCGGGCTGCCCGCGAAATCCCAGAGGTTGAGGCCGTTGTCACGGTCGGGGATCACGAGTGAGAGCCGGCCCATGCCGATCAGGCGCGGGCTGCGGGCCACATCATTCGAGAAGTCGAGCGAACGCTGGACGGTGTTGTAGAACTGCGCCGAGGCCGGAGCGGACAAAGACACCGCAGCCAGCAAGGCAAGGACAAGCGCGTTCGGAAGAACCCTGAGAGAAGGGCTCATCTAGATTCCTTTCCAACGTTTCCCGTAGGAGTCAGGTCGACACCGCGCGGAGGAGAGACGAAGAAGCCGCAGCCGGGCGAAGGTGCGCACGGTCAACGAGCTGCGCGGAGCACGGACGAGGCAGGATAGGAATGGGGCCGCAAAGTGTCAACGGGGAACTCGGCCGCGCGGGCGCTCTGCCCCCACCCCGCGCGGACCGGAGACCGCCGGGTGACCGGCCAGCCAGAAGCGCCAAGGCGACTGCACGCCCACCCGGATGCCGATGCGCGGCCCGCTCGCGACACGCCGCCCCCCGCGCTCTGCAGCGACGTCGGCGATCCACAAGGCTCCATTTACCATGTCCGTGCCGTCGTCCGCACGCTCGAGCCCCAGTGCCTGCGCCACGCAGCCAGGCCCGCACATGAGGCGCTCATCGGCCACCTCGCCGCGCCGCCCGCGCATGTACTCGAGCCCCGCGAGCGGCTCGAGCGCGCGCAGCAGCACCGCTTCGGCGACGCCCTCACGGGCCGCCACCACATTCAGACAATGGTGCGTTCCATAGACGAAATACACGTAGGCGTGGCCCGCCGGGCCGAACATCACACGGTTGCGCGGCGTCATCCCGCGATAGGCGTGGCTCGCCGGGTCGCTGCTGCCGCGGTAGGCCTCGACCTCGACGATGCGCCCGGCAAGGAGCCGGCGTCCCTCGCGCCGGACCAGCACGCGCCCGAGCAGCAGCCGGGCGAGCGCCACGCTGCCGCGCGCATAAAACGCGCGCGGCAGCGGTCCCGCCTCTCGCCAAGCGAAGGCCGGCAGCGTCAGTGACCCTTCGCCTCGCCCACGCCGAGCTGCTTGAGGGGCCCCATCATCATGGCCTGGATCTCGTCCAGCCGCGCTTGAGTCTTGGCCTCGAAGCGCACCACGACGACCGGTTGCGTGTTCGATGCGCGCACCAGCCCCCAGCCGTCGCCGAACTCCACGCGCACGCCGTCGATGTCGATCACCTTGTACTTGCCCGCGAACGCCTTGCGGATCTCGTCCGGGACCAGGAACTTGCGGTCTTCGGGGCACTCCAGCCGGGTCTCCGGCGTGGAGAAATATTGCGGGATCGACGCGACGAGTTGCTCGAGCGTCTGCCCCGTCGACGCCACGTAGCGCAGCAACCGGCCCGCCGCGAACAGTGCGTCGTCGAAGCCGAAGAAGCCTTCGCTGAAGAACATGTGACCGCTCATCTCGCCGGCGATGGGCGCTCCGGTCTCCTGAAGCTTGGACTTGATGAGCGAGTGGCCCGTCTTCCACATGACCGGCTTGCCGCCGTGCGCGAGGATGTCCTCGATGAGCCCCTGCGAACACTTGACGTCGAAGATGATCTGCGAGCCCGGCAGGCGCGTGAGCACATCGCGCGCGAAGAGCGCCAGCAACTGGTCGCCCCACACGATGCGGCCCGAGCCGGTGATCGCGCCGATGCGGTCGGCGTCGCCATCGAAGCCGATGCCGAAGTCGGCACCCGTCTCGGCCACCTTCTTCTGCAGATCGACGAGCAGCGCCGGCACGGTCGGATCGGGCAGGTGGTTCGGGAAGTGGCCGTCGAGCTCGGCGTAGAGCGGGATGATCGTGTGCCCCATCCGCTCGAACACCTGCGGCACCACGGTGCCGGCACAGCCGTTGCCACAGTCCATGACCACACGCAGGCCCTTGGCCGACTTGCAGCGCTCGGCGAGCATGTCCTGGTACTCGTTCAAGATGGGCGCATCGGCCGCATCGCCATTGCCGCCGGCCAGCTCGGCCGACTCGATGCAGCGCTTCATCTCCTGGATCTCGGCGCCGTAGAGCGGCAGCTTCTTCTTGGCCATCTTGAAGCCGTTGAACTCCGGCGGGTTGTGGCTGCCGGTGATCTGCATGCCGCCATCGAGCCCGTGCGCCGTCACCGCATAGTAGAGCGCCGGCGTCGGCACCACGCCCACGCGCTCCACGTCGAGACCCGCCGCGCGCATGCCGCGCTCGGCGTGCAGCGCGAGGCGCTCACTGCTCGGGCGCACGTCCTTGCCGATCGCCACGCGCTTGCCGCCCTCGCGGCGGATCAGCGTCGCGAACGCGCGGCCGACCGCTTCCGCTGTCTCGTTGGTCAGCTCCGTCTCGTGCAGGCCGCGGATATCGTACTCACGGAAGATGTGGCCGGGGATCATGACGGGTCCTTCCTCTTCAGATAGGCATCGATGAACGCGTCGATATCACCGTCAAGGACGGCGTGCACGTCACCGATCTTGGTCTCGGTCCGGTGGTCGTTGGCCATGGTATATGGCTGCAGCACGTACGAACGGATCTGGCTGCCGAAATCCACGGCTTTCTTCTCGCCGGCGATCTTCGCGGTCTTCTGGCGCTCGATCTCTTCGTAGTGCACGAACAGGCGCGACATGAGGATCTTCATCGCCGCGTCCTTGTTGCGGTGCTGGCTGCGCTCGCCCTGCGACTGCACGACGATGTTCGTCGGGATGTGCGTGAGGCGGACCGCCGATTCCGTCTTGTTCACGTGCTGGCCGCCGGCGCCGCCCGCGCGGAACGTATCGACCCGGATATCGCCCGGGGCGATGTTCACCTCGATCGTGTCATCGATGAGCGGCATCACCGCAACGGCCGAGAACGACGTGTGCCGGCGCTGGTTCGCGTCGTACGGTGAGATGCGGACCAGGCGGTGCACGCCGGTCTCCGCTTTGAGATACCCGTACGCATATTCGCCGTCGATCTCGAGCGTGGCGTCCTTGATGCCGGCCTCTTCGCCTTGCTGGTAGTCGAGGAGCGTGACCTTGTAGCCCTTGCGCTCACCCCAGCGCTGGTACATGCGCATGAGCATCTCGGCCCAGTCCTGCGACTCGGTGCCGCCGGCGCCCGGGTGGATGTTGACGATGGCCGCGAGGCGGTCGTGCTCGCCCGAAAGCAGGCTGCGCGTCTCGAGGTCGGAGATCTGGGTCTCGAGCTGGCCGATCTCCTTCTCGAGTTCCTTGAGCATGCTTTCGTCGGCTTCGGACTCGGCCATCTCGAGGAGCTCGGCGAGGTTCGTCTGCGCTTTCGCGCGGATCCCGAAATCCTCGACCATCTTCTTGGCGGTCTTCAATTGACCGACGGTCTTCTTCGCATCGTCTGCCTTGTCCCAGAAACCCGGTTCGCTCATCTGCTGTTCGAACTGGCGGATCCTCTGGAGATTGGCCTCGATGTCAAAGATACCTCCGCAGGCTCTCGAGACTCTCGTGCGTGGTATCGATGCGCTTGCGCAATTCGGCAGTCGTGAGCATGGCGTCCTGATCGTTCGGGAGGAAGGGCGAGCGTGAATGCGGGAAGTTAGAAGAAAGCGCCCGGCTTGTGAAGCCAGCCCCGCCCGCCCACCGCGACTACTCGCCTTCGGGGTCGCCGTCCGCTTCCTCGCCCTCGAGCATCACGATCGCGCGGGCGCCTTGCACGGCGCACTCGCTGCCCAGCGTCGTCGCGCTCGAACGCCCGAGCGCGATCGCCAGCTGCGCGAGTTCGACACGTTGCGCCATGGGCGCCTCGCCCTCGAGTAGCGCGGTCAGGTTGAGCGCAGCGTTGGCCGCCGCCGCGCGGCCCGGCCCTTGGCCGCACGCGCGGCCCCGCGCGAGCGCGTCCTCGTAGGCATGCCGCGCTTCGAGACGGCGCTCCAGCTGCAGCAGGCAATGGCCGCTGTTGACGGCCGCCATCGCCGCCAGCGTGTCGGCTTCGCCTTCGTGCACGCCGCGCAGGTGCGCGCGGATGCGCTTGAAGTGCGCGATCGAGGCCTCGGCGCGGCCGGCCTGGCGCTCCAGGTGCCCGGCCAGCAGCAGCGCGTCGATCGCCACGCGCTCGCCCATCTCGTGCCCGCACGCGAGCCCCAGGTCCGCGACATCGCCCAGCGTGTCGAGCGCCGCTTCGTCTTCCCCGTCGTGGACCTGCTGGAACGCATGCGCATGCCGGGCCGCCACCGCGAGCGCGCGCCCCATGGGCGTCTCGAGCGTCGCCGCGAACTCGGCGGCCTGCGTGGCCAGCAGCCGCGCCTCGTCCCAGCGATCGAGCGCGCCGAGCAGCCGGTGCAGCGCCACGGCCGCCTGCGCCGCAAGCTCGCGCACCCACGGCTCCGCGCTCGCACGGCCGCGCGCGAACGCCTCGCGCAACAGCAGCGCCGCCTCCTCGCGCGCGCCCGCCTCGGCCAGCGTCTGCCCCAGCCGCAGCTGCGCGAGCACGTGAAAGCGCTCGCGCGAATCCGGGTCCGCCGCCGGCGCGAGGGTGAGCGCTTCCCGGTAGCGCACGATCGCGGCGTCCCGCTGGCCCGCGTTGCCCGCCTGTTCGCCCAGCCCCATCGCCGCCTGCATGGCGGCCATCACGCCTTCGGGCAGGCCGCTCGCGCGGCCCAGCATCAGCGCGCGCTCGTACTGATGCACCGCCTCCATCTCGCCAAGCAGGCCTTCCTGCTCCGCCAATGTAGCCAGCGCAAGCGCCGCCTTGGCAGCGGCCATCAGGCCCAGGGGTGTGCCCGCAGGCTCGGCGAGCCGGCACGCCTCTTCGAGGCGCGTGCGCGCGATCTCGCGCTCGCCGCGGCGCGCGTGCAGGTGGCCCAGATTGAATGCGGCGATCGCGGCCGGGTCCCAGCCGCTCGCGTGGCCGGCTCGCGCGCCCAGTTCGATCGCGCGCTGCCAATGCGCGATGGCCGCGTCTTCATCGCCGCCGTCGGTGTCGAGCAGGCCCAGATTGAAGGCCGCTTGTGTGAGCATGCCCAGCAGCAGGTCGGAGTCGGCATCGGCGCCCAGACGCAGCGCCTCTTCATAGTGCTGGCGCGCGCGCGCGCCTTCGCCGTGTTCCTGGTCGAGCAGCCCCAGGCGTGTGAGGACGCCCGCGCGGCGGTGTCGGCCGATGGGCTCCTCCACGCGGAACGAACGTTCCACGGCGCGCGTGAGGTGCGCGATCGCTTCATCGCGCGCGCCGATCGCGCGCAGCTTCTCGCCCAGGTGCAGCGAAGCCTCCATGACGATGATGTCGCCGGGAGGGCCCGCGAGTTCCTCGCCGAAGCGGATCGCCGCGCGCAACTTCTCGATGCGCAGCGCGGGATCATCCTCGGCGAGCGCGCTGCCGAGCAGTTCGGCCGCGACGGCCGCCTTGTCGGTCGGCTCAGGCTGCGACGCCCTGCGGCCGGCGGCGAAGCGCGCGCGCCACCCATTGCGCAGCGGCGCGAGCCAAGCGAGCAGCATCGCGAGGATCGTGGAGCGGGGACCGTTCAAGGATGGCGTCGCGTGCGGCAAGGTGCCTCCGAGGAAGACTCACCGCGCGACCTCTTGCACGGCTGCGAACCCCCGAAAGTGTATCGCGTGGCCGCGCCGGAGTTGTCAGGCCATCCCGGGCGCTTCGTCCTCGTCGTCGTCGTCCTCATCGTCGTCGTCTTCGTCGGCATCATCGCCGTCTGCGTCGGAGCCGCCATCCTCGCGGCTCAGGCCGCCTTCTGGGTCATCCCGCCCAGCATCCCCCGCGTCGCCCTCGGCCTCGTCCTCATCCTCATCGCGCAGCATGCGCGCGAAACCCTCGGCATCATGGACCAGCGTCTCGGCTCCGGGCGCGCCCGAGAGCTTGGCCAGCGACCGCGCCGCTTCCACCCACTGCAGACGTTCCTCGGTCTCGTGCAGGTGCACGGCCAGGTTCATCGCGGCAGCCGCCGCGGTGACGCGGCCCTGCGTCTCGCCGCTCAGGCGGCCCGCCTCGAACGCTCGCCGCCACGCCTGCACCGCCGCATCGACGCGGCCGTGCATCTGCAACGCGAGCCCAAGGGCATTCCAGAGCGAAGCGGTCTCGGCGTCGCCGATCTCGCCAGCCTCGGAGGAATCCACCGCGCGCTGCAGGTCGCGGATGGCATCGTCAAGGCGATGGTCCTCGAGCGCCATCATGCCCAGATCGCGCCACGCGGGATGCATGGCACCCGCGCGCTCGGCCTCGGGCAGCGCCTCGAGGATCGCGAGCGACTGCTCCAGCTGGTGCTTGGCCGCGAAGCGGTCGTTGCTGCGCCACGCGCGATAGCCGCGCCCGCGGGCGAGGCGCGCTTCGAGTCCCACACGCTCCTCGCCCGCGAACGACTGCGCGTCCTCTTCGAGCCGGTCCAGGATCGCATCGGCCTCTTCGAACCGGTCCAGGTCACAGCACAACGCGCTCAGCCGGAACGCCGCGAAGCGACCGATCGCGCGCCGTCCGGCGTCATCGGAAGCCAGTCCGCGCTCCATGGTCGCGCGCAACTCATCGGCGGCGCCCTCGCGCTCGCCGGCCATGAGCAGCGCCTGCCCGGCGAGCGAGTGCGCTTCGTCGACAAGCGTCCCCTGGATGTCACCCGGCAGCTCGCCTACGAGCAACGGCACTTCGCGCGCTGCCGCCGCCGCCTCGCGGTGCTCGCCCGCGGCGCCGAGCAGCTGCGCAAGGTCCAGAGCGGCGCGCGCCGCGATCACACGCCCCAGCCCCGAATCGCTCGCCGTGCCGGAATCCACGGCGCCGCGGAACCACGCGCGCTGCTTGGCATCGCCCTCGAGCGGATCGACCGTGGTCTGCTGGCCCAGCAACAGCAGCGCCTCGGCGCGCAGCTGCCGCGCCAACGGATTCTCGAACGGCGCTGCGCGGTCGGCGGCCTGCTGCAGCCAACGGCAGCCCTCTTCGAGCTGCGAACTCACGAGCAGATGCCGCGCCAGGTCCATGGCCGCCTGGATACCGAACATCTCGGCTTCCTCGCCCGGGAACTCGAGCGCGATGCGCATGACCTGGTGCAGGCGCGCGTCCGCCTTCGAATGGCGGCCGTTCGCGCGATGCCAGCGCGCCAGCGACAGTGCCGCCTGCGCCAAGCGCAGGCGCGTGATCGGCCATGCTGCTTCGGACTCACGCTCCAGGCCCTGCTCGCCTTGCTCGCCCGCCTGCGGATCGTCCTCGCCCACCAGCACGCCCAGGCTCGCGAGTGCGCGCAATCCGCATTCGCGCGCGGGCTCCAATGCCAGGCGCTTGGCTTCGATCAACGCACGGCGATACGACGCGCGCGCCTCGGGTACCTGGCCGCGCGCCGCCTCGCCGTCGCCGGCGACCAGCGCCAGCACGGTCGAGATGCGCGGCTTCGCCACCGGCGGCAGTTGCTGGAGCTGATGCTCGAGGTCGCCGCGCACACGGTCGAACGCGCGCCAGTCTTCCGTGTTGACGGCGGCCTGCAGTTTGTCCAAGCGCTCGTCCGCCTTGGCGATGTCCTGGCCCTGCGCGCGCACTCTCTCGGCGCCGCGCTTCTGGAAGAGCCAGTACAGGAAAACGACCACCCATACGTACATGGCCCCTTACCCCTTCGCCTTGCGCGCTTCGAGCCGGGCGACCGCCGCCAGTGTCGACGCTTCGAGTTCCACTTCGCTGCCGTGATTGTCGAGCACTTCATCGGCCGCGGCCGCGAAGGCGTCGTTCGAGCGCTGCACGGCCAGCCGCGCGCGCGCATCGGCCTCGCTCCAGCCGCGCGAGCGCATGAGTCGTTCGATCTGCACGGCTTCC
>JANYBS010000117.1 GCA_025360715.1 Candidatus Eiseniibacteriota bacterium
TGCTGCTCGCGGCGGCGCTGCTGGGCGTGTGCACACCGCTCGAGCGCGTCGTGGCGCAGGGTGCGCTCTCGGCGATGGAGGCCGAAGTCGACGGCATCGCCACGCGCGCGCGGCCGTCCATGCTCACGATCATCGCCCAGCGCTACATGCCGGTACCGCGCGGCTCCGCGCCGGGCACGCCGCGACGCATGCACAGTCGCGTCGGCTCGGGTGTCGCGGTGGGCAAGGACCTGGTGCTCACCACCTCGAGCGTGCTCTTGGGCGCGGACCGCATCGTCGTGCTCACCGACAACAAGCTCCAGGTCGAGGCCGAAGTCGCGGGCATCGATCCCATCTTCAACGTGGCCCTGTTGCGCGTGAGCGGCCTGCAGTTGCCGGCGCTCAAGCTCGCGGCGCGCAAGCCGCAGTCGGGCGACTGGGTGATCGTGCTCGGCAGTTCCTACGGCGCCGAGCCCACGACGTCGGTGGGCAATGTCGCGCGCCGCTGGAAGGAACCGCGCACGAGCCTGCTGCAGCTCACCAATGCCGTCTACCCGGGCAACAGCGGCGGCGCGGCGATCAACACGCAGGGCGAGCTTGTCGGACTCGTGCAAGGCGAACTCGGTGCTCCCGAGGCGACCGGCCGTGGTAAGGATTCCGAGCGGCGACCGTCGGGCATGAGCTTCGTGATCCCTTCCGAGGACATCGTTCCGGTGTTCGACGCCTTCCAGAAGGAAGGGCGTTTCCGTCACGGATTCTTCGGCGTCTCGACGCGCAACGTGTTCGTGGACAGCGACACCGAGAAGGGCATGCGCGTGCCGCTCGGCGCCATGGTCGAGTCGGTCGCGCAAGGCGGTCCTGCAGCCAGACTGGGACTGGTCAAGGGCGACCTCATCGTGGCCTTCGACGGCGAGCAGGTGCAGTACTCCGAACAGCTGGCGCGCTGGGTCGCGGCCACGCGGCCGGGCACGGTCGTGAACATCGTCTGGGCGCACGATGAATTGCAGCGCTCCGGCAAGGTCGCACTCGGCGAGTCGCCTTCGGTGATCCCGGAGTGGATGCAGACGGGCGCGCCCGAGACCGCGAGCAACACGCGCGCGAAGGGTAGCGGCGATCCCGTGCGCTGAGCCCGTCTGTCACGTAAGCTGCGGCGTATGACTCGCGATCTCCTGCTCGACTATCCCGGCCACATTGCGCGCTCACGCGTGCGCATCTCAGCCGGCTCGCTGAAAGGTCTGGGCGTGTTTGCGCGTCAGGTGACCGGCGCCACGCGCGCCGTGCTGGTCACCGACTCGCGCGTGGCCAAGCTGTATGGCGCCGCGGCACTGCGCGCCCTGCGCCGGGGCGGCATCACGGCCGGGCTCGTCGAGGTGCCGGTGGGCGAGCGTGCCAAGCGGGCCGAAGTCGTGGCGCAGATCTGGGAGGCTTTCGCGACACTGGCGATCTCGCGCGCCGACGCGGTCATCGCCCTGGGCGGGGGCGTCGTCGGCGATCTGGCCGGCTTCGCGGCCGCCAGCTGGCTGCGCGGCGTGCCGTGGGTGGGCGTGCCGAGCACCTTGCTGGCGATGGTCGACAGCAGCATCGGCGGCAAGACCGGCATCGACCTGGACGCGGGCAAGAACCTGGTCGGAGCGTTCCACCAGCCCTCCGGCGTGCTGGTCGACCCACAGTTGCTGGACACGCTGCCAGCGCGCCACCGCCGCGCGGGCCTGGCCGAGGTGGTCAAGAAGGGCTTCGCGGTCGATGCGCCGCTGTTCCGCTGGTGCGAGACGCACGCCCAGGCGCTGGCCGCGGGCGAGCCCATCGCACTTGCTGGCGCCGTGGAGCGCGCGATCCGCGTGAAGGCGCGCGTGGTCATGGGCGATGAGCGCGAGCGCGAAGGCGGCAAGCGCACGGCGCTCAACTTCGGGCACACGCTTGGCCATGCGATCGAGGCGGCGCTCGGCTATGAGCAGCTGCTGCACGGCGAAGCGGTGGCGATCGGCATGCGCATGGCGGCGCGTTTAAGTGTGGACGTGGCGGGATTGCCCGCGGCCGACGCGGCGCGGCTCGAGGCGTTACTCGATGCGCTGCGGCTTCCGCGGCGCATGCCCGCGCTCACGTTCACCGAGCTCGAGCGCGCGATGGCCAACGACAAGAAACGCTCAGCGGGACGCGTCCGCTGGGTGTTGACGCCTCGAATAGGCGATGCTAGCGTCCCGCGACTCATCGAAACTCCGCTCGTGCGTGCCGTGTTGCGGCAGGTCGGAGCGTGCGATCGACGACCGCCCAGGTGACATCGATGCCCCTGCCTCGAGTTCTCATCCTGAACGGTCCCAACCTGCACGCGCTCGGAATACGCGAGCCGGAAGTCTATGGCCGGATCACACTGCAAGAGGTCGAAGAGCGCCTGCGGGCGCTGGCTGCAGAACTCCACGTCGAAGTGGAATTCCTGCACAGTGACCACGAAGGGGTGCTGATCGACGCGCTTTATCAGGCACGTGGCCGCGTCCACGGTGTCGTGCTCAACCCGGGCGGTCTCACGCATACCAGCGTCGCGCTTCGCGATGCGGTGCGCGGGGCCGGCCTCCCGACGGTCGAGGTGCACGTGAGCAACCCGCATTCCCGAGAATCCTTCCGCCACTTGTCCTACGTCTCCGGCGTCGCGCTCGGGACGGTCCAGGGCTTCGGGCTGAGTAGCTATCTACTGGGCCTGCGCGCGCTGAAGGAGCACCTTGGCCGTGGCTCGCAAGCGTAAGGCGCGCGGGGGCGACTCCGCTGGCTCCGGCGTGAAGGCAAGTGCCGGAAAGGCCGATAAGACCGGTGGTGGCTCGGCAGGCGGGTTCGAGCTGGTGGAGCTTCGCCAGCTGATCCGGCTCGTCCAGCGCACTGGCATCGGCGAGCTCGAGCTGTCCTCGGGCGGCCGTTCGGTCCGCATCTCCGCGTTCGCAGGCTCGGCGGCCACCGTGGCGCATGCTCCTGTCGCGGTGGCACTTCCGGCCGCGGCTGTTGCCGCGCCGGCCAGCGCAGGCACGTCGCCCGCGCCGGCGGCGAACGACCACCTCAAGGCCATCACGTCGCCGATGGTCGGGACTTTCTACCGCTCTCCGGCGCCGGATGCCGACCCGTTCCTCGAGGTCGGGGATTCCGTCGAGGCAGGCCAGACGGTCTGCATCATCGAAGCGATGAAGCTGATGAACGAGATCGAGGCCGAATTCAAGGGCCGCGTGGTGCAGATCCTCGTCGAGAACGCCCAGCCGGTCGAGTTCGGCCAGAAGTTGTTCCTGGTCGAGCCCGTCTGAACCTCCTGGCCCTTCGGCGCGGGATGGATCCCGCGCCTTCAACTCTGGGGGCGACATGAACATCCGCAGCGTGCTCGAGAAGATGATCGCGGCTCGTGCCAGCGATCTGCACTTGAAGGCCGGCACTCCTCCTGTCGTGCGCGTCGACGGCGTGCTCTACACGCTCGATGAACCGGCGCCTTCGTCGCAGGAGCTCCGCGACATCGGCAACCAACTGCTCAATGAAGAGCAGCGGCTCTACTTCTCCACGCACAGCGAGATCGACTTCGCCTTCGGCGTCTCGGGCCTCGCGCGTTTCCGCGCGAACATCTTCATGCAGCGCGGCACGCCCGCACTGGCGCTGCGCCACGTGCCGGTCGAAGTGCCGACGCTCGAGGAGTTGGGGCTGCCGCAGGTCGTCCGCGACCTGGCGTATTCGCCGCGTGGGCTCATCCTGGTCACCGGCCGCACCGGCTCGGGCAAATCGACCACGCTCGCCGCGATGATCGACTGCATCAATCGCACGACGACGCGCAACGTGATCACGGTCGAGGATCCCATCGAGTTCCTCCACCGCGACCGGCTCTCATTCATCCACCAGCGCGAGGTCGGCCTTGACACGCAGTCGTTCCACGACGGCCTGCGATACGTGCTGCGCCAGGACCCAGACATCATCCTGGTCGGTGAGATCCGCAATCTCGAGACCATGAGCACGGCATTGATGGCCGCCGACACGGGGCACTTGGTCATGTCGACCCTCCACACGACCGACGTCGTGCAGAGCATCCAGCGCATCATCTCGTTCTACCCTCCGCACCAGCACGACGAGATCCGCATGTCGCTCGCCGCCAATCTGCGGGCGGTCATCTCGCAGCGCCTGATCCCCCGGCGCGATGGCGCGGGCCGCGTGCCCGGCGCCGAGGTCATGGTCAGCACGCCCACGATCCGCGAGTACATCCTGAACCCGGACAAGATCCCGCTCATCCACAACGTGGTGGCGGAAGGTGTCACGCAGTACGGCATGCAGACCTTCGACCAGTCGGTGCTCGCGCTCCTGCGCGAAGGTGTCATCACCGAGGAAGAGGCGCTGCGCAACTGCAACAACCCGAACGAGCTCGGTCTCAAGCTCAAGGGCATCTCCGCGACGAGCGACCGCCAGTGGGCGCCGGTCGACGCGGTCCAGGGCGATACGCCCGCCCCAGGCGCCGCACCCGGCGCTGTGGGCTCCGGCCGCCAGCCGGACTGGATGTCCAAGACCTAAGCGCCGGGCATCGGGAGCGATCCCCTGCAAGGGATCGCGGAAAGTGATCGCCCTAAACGATGTTCCGAAAAGTCCTCATCGCCAATCGCGGCGAGATCGCGCTTCGCGTGATCCGCGCCTGCCGGGAACTCGACATCGCCACGGTCGCCGTCTTCAGCGAGGCCGACCGTGACAGCCTGCACGTGCGGCTGGCCGACGAATCCGTCTGCATCGGCCCGCCGCCCTCGGCGCAGTCGTACAACCACATCGCGCGGTTGATCTCTGCGGCCGAGGTGACCGGCGCCGATGCCATCCACCCCGGCTACGGCTTCCTGTCCGAGAACGCGCACTTCGTCGAGGTCGCGACTTCCTGCGGCTTCACGTTCATCGGCCCCACGCCGGAGATGATCCGCCGCATGGGGGACAAGTCCGAGGCCAAGCGCACCATGCGGGCCGCGGGGCTGCCCATGGTGCCGGGCAGCGACGGCGAAGTGGCCGATGTCGACGAAGCGGTTTCCCTTGCCAAGGGCATCGGCTTCCCGGTCATCGTCAAAGCCTCGGCGGGTGGCGGCGGGCGCGGCATGCGCATCGCGTGGGACGAGCGCCAGTTGCGCGCGGGCTTCGGCATCGCGCAGGCGGAAGCCGGCGCGGCGTTCAGCAACAGCGCCGTGTACCTGGAGAAGTACATCGTCAAACCGCGCCACATCGAGTTCCAGCTCTTCGGCGACGGCGAGGGCAACGTGGTGCATCTGGGTGAGCGCGAGTGCTCCGTGCAGCGCAATCACCAGAAGCTCATCGAAGAGGCGCCGAGCAGCATCCTCACGCCCGAGCAGCGCGCTTCTGTTGGCGCGATGGCGGCGCGCGGTGCGGCCACGATCGGCTACCGCAATGCCGGCACCATGGAATTCCTCATGGACCAGGACGGCTCGTTCTACTTCATGGAGATGAACACGCGCATCCAGGTCGAGCACCCGGTGACCGAAGAAGTCACGGGCATCGACCTCGTGAAGGAACAGCTCAAGGTCGCCGCCGGCGAGAAGATGTCGTTCCGTCAGGAAGACGTCACGTGGCGCGGGCACGCTATCGAATGCCGCATCAATGCCGAGGACTTCGAGCATGGCTTTCGCCCCAGCCCCGGCAAGATCACCTACTGGTACAAGCCGGGTGGACCGGGCCTGCGCGTGGACAGTCATGTCTATGGCGGCTACACGGTGCCGCCGTACTACGATTCGATGATCGGCAAGCTCATCGCCTACGGCAAAGACCGTGCGGAAGCCTGCCGGCGCATGGAGATCGCGCTCGAGGAGATGATCGTCGAAGGCGTCAAGACGACGATCCCGTTCCATCGCATCGCGCTCGCGCACCCGCGCTTCAAGGCGGGCGACATCGACACGCGCTTCGTCGAGGAACTTCTCAAGGAGCGCGCGGGCGCGCCAGCCGCGTGAGCGGCATCGTCCGTGTCTCGCGCGTGCCCGATCCGGCGCGCGTCAGTGAAGGCGCCTCGATCCTTCAGACGCCCGGCCTGCTCGAGCCGCACGTCTGCGGTATCGCCATCGACGTGTTGCGCGCCACCAGCACGCTCGCCGTTGCCGCAGCTGCGGGCGCCGCGCGTATCCTGCCGTTCGTGCGCACGGCCGAGGCCATCTCGTGGCGCGATGCGCACGAGGATGCGCTCGCATGCGGTGAGCGTGCCGGCGCCATGGTGCCGGGTTTCAACCTGGGAAACTCACCGGCCGAATACAGCGCCGGCCGCGTCGCTGGGCGCACGCTGGCGTTCTCCTCGACGAATGGCTCGCGAGCGATGCTGGCGCTGCAGGGCTGCGGAACGCGCCTGGCGGCCGCGTTCATCAACGCCAGCACGGCGCTGCGCGAGGCCGAATCCGCGTCCGAGATCCACATCGTCTGCGCGGGCGATATGGGCAAGACCTGCGGCGAGGACGATGCGCTCGCCGCATGGCTCGTGCTGCGGCTGCTCGCACGCGGCTTCACCGCCGCCGATGCGGCCACCGAGGAACTCGCGATCACGGCTCCCGGGGATCCCGACGCGATCCGCGAGCGCGTGAGCCAGTCGCATCACGGCCTGCGCCTGGCGGGCCTTGGCCCGGATTACGAGCGCGACGTGGAGTTCTGCGCGTCGCTCGACCGCATCGACGTCTGCGCGGGCTGGTAGGCCGCGCACGGCAGCGACATTAGCTGCGCTGCGCCTGCACCATCATCCACAAGCCGGCGCCGCCAAAGACGATGTCGCCCAACCATGCGGCGAAATAGGGGTTCAGCGCGCCGTTGTGGCCCAGCGCCTGGCCTGCGCGCATGAAGCCGTAGTAAAGAAACGCGATCGCGACCGACAGGCCAAAGCCCAGCGCCGCGCTCTGCATGCGTAGCCGTGTCGCGAGCGCGCCGCCGATCATCACGACGACGAAGCAGATGACTGGGAACGCCAGCTTGAGCTGCAGGTCGACCAGGTAATTGTTCACGCGCGCGCCGCTCGATCGCAATCGCTGCACGTAGTCCTTGAGCTGGCCGAAGTTCATCTCCTCGGGTTGCGGGTCCTTCTTGGCGAAGTCCTCGGGGCGTTCCGCCAGGTTGCCCACGCGAATGCGGTCGAAAGCCGTCGCAGTCTCGCGGCCGTGGTCGAAGCTGCGCTGGTAGCCCGAGACGAACACCCAATGCGAGCCGTCCCAACTGGCTTCGGCGGCGTCGGTACGGCGCGTGAGTTGGCCGTTCTTGAACTCCTGCAGCGACACCTCGTGCATGCGCTCTTCGGGCACCACGTAGAGCCGCATGTACCAGATGCGCCCCCCCTGGCCCAGATAGGTGATGTCGGCGCGCTCCGTGTTGGTGTTGTCGGCCAGGTGCTGGATGCGGCGGTTGTAGATCTCGTCGCGCGCTTTGGCGGCCGCCGGCTTCACGTACTCGCCCAGCAGGAACAGCAGGCCCACACACATCCACGAGACCGCGAAGACGGGCATGAGGATGCGCACGAGCGAGAGTCCCGATGCGCGCATCGCAGTGAGTTCGCCGAATTTGTTGAGCTGGCCCAGCGACAGGAACGTGGCCAGCAGCAGCGCTACGGGCATCATCTTGTCGATGGCCTCGGGCGCAAGGTTCAAGAAATACTGCGCCATGAGCCCGGCCGAGGCGTGGTGGTCGAGGAACACATCGATCTTCTCGACCAAGTCGACCACGAGGAAGATCACGAAGCACCCCAGCAGGCTCAAGACCAGATAGCCCACGAACTCACGCAGTAGGTAGCGGTCGAGCAGCCTCACGCGGCCGCCTCGCGCGGGGGCGGCGCGTCGCCGCTGCGCACCGCCTTTGCGTACGCCTGCTGGCCGTGCCACGGCAGATGCACGTCGCACGCGCGGCAGGTCTGGTCGATGCCGATCAAGCCCAGCACGATGTTCGCGATCCAGATGCCGAGCCACGAGGGGATCAGCAGCCGGTTCGCGAGTTCCTCGCCGCCCACGAGGCACACATAGTAGAAAAGAAAGAAGCCGATCGACAGAAACGCCACCGCTGGCCCTGCGCGGCGCACGCGCATGCCGATCGGCGCGCCGATGAACACGAACACCACGCATGCGGCCGGCAGAGCGAACTTCTTGTGGATCTCGACCTCGAAGCCGGCCATGGTGCGGCGCAGGCCGTCACGCTCGATCTTCCAGAGCTGCGCCTCCTGCGCGAGCGCCGGATGCTTGGCGATCACCGGCGCGAGCGCGTCGCCGCCATGCGTGAGCGCCGAGAACCAGAGCGGGATCTTCTTCGCCCACGGCGCGCGATCGGGCGCGAGCGCTGCGACTTCGTCCTTGCCCACGCCGCCGGCGATGAAGCGGTGCACGCGCTCGGAGAGCGAGCGGTCGTACTGCTGGACGACCTCCTGCCGCTCGTCCATGAGCATGCGCGCGCTCTTCTCGCGGTCGCCGCGCGAGTCACGCACGGTGTGTTCGAGCATGCTGCCGGCACCTTGGATGTAGATGAGGTGGCGGTGGAACGCCAGACGGTGATAGCGCCGCGGGCCTTGCGCGTCGCTGATGATCTCGTGGATCTCGCCTTCCTTCAGCTCCAGCACAGCCGTCCGGCCATCCGCCGTGTACCGCAGGAAGCCGGTCCTGGCGATGATCGTGCGCGGCGACTGGCCGGCGTTCATCTGGTAGATCGTCACGCCCTGCATCTCGTTGGTCTGGCCGTTCACGCGCTGCACGAGCAGGTTGTAGCCGGGGAAATCGGTGATGAACACGCCTTCCTGCAGCTTGACCGTGGGCCGCATCCGGCCGATATCCACCAGTAGGTTGGCGAAGGCGTGGTTCGCCTCCGGGTAGACATGATTGTTGAAGAGCGTGAGCAATATGGCCAGGACGATCGAAGCCAGCAGGCTGGGTGTGATGGCCCGGAACAGGTGGACGCCACTCGCGCGCAGCGCGGTGATCTCGTTGTCCTGGGAGAGGCGCCCGAAGGTCATGAGTTCGGCCACCAGGACCGCGCTGGGCGCGGACATGGGCACGACGAAGCCCAAGGAGAGGGCGAAGAGCTTGAGCACCACCAGAGCCGGGACGCCGCGGTTGATGACGAGGTCGAGATACTGGAAGAGGGCGTCCATCTCGAAGATGAACGTCACGACCCCGAATCCGAGCAGGAACGGAACCAGATGCTGCCTCAGGATGTACCACGGAAGGATCCTCACGGTGGCGCAGACTACCGCAAGCGCCTCGAACCCGCAGGTCCTTTTGCCGCAAAGACTTTTTGACCCGCTTGGAGGGCACTGTTACGGTCGCGCATCGCGTCTCTGCTCCCCGGCAGCGCGACAAACCTATCCATGCTCAACACTCTGACGCTGCCCGCGCTGGGCCTGCTGATGGCGCTTTCCGGGATCCCGGGCCTCAAGGCCCTTCCCGGACTCAAGGGGCTGACCCGCCACAAGCCGGTGCCGACGGCTGCCGACAGCTTGCCGCCCCCGTGGCGGCCGGCCAGCCGGCTGGCCATCGACCGGCTCATCGTGCGCCCGGGGCTGCCCCGTTTCGGCCGTCAGGCAGGACAGCTCACGCTCAACAACATGTTCGACCCGCGCAAGGTCCGGATCGCTGTCGATCCGGACTCCGGGTCGTACCTGAGTGCGGTCGAAGTCGGTGACATGCGCCTGGGCGCTGCCTATCGCACGTCCCTGGGCAAGTTCGGCAGCCAGTCCATGACCGACCTCTATCGCGACCGGTGGATGGAACGCTCGCGGCGCGATGTGAACTCGCTGGGCGCGAACGCGACCACCTCGGCGCACAGCGGGTTGTCGCTGCCGATCCCCGTGCAGCTGCCGCGCATCGCCACCAGCATCCTGGGTCCGGGCGGGCCGGCGCTCAATGTGTCGGGCTCGGAGAGCATCCGGCTCTCGGGTACGAGCAATTGGTCGAACCAGACCACCGGCATCCTGGGCCAGAAGAAATCGCTCTTCCCGTCGCTCGACATGCAGCAGGACCTGGACATCCGCCTCGAGGGCCAGCTGAGCGACCGCGTTAAGGTGAACCTGCTGCAGAACTCGGCCAACCAGGTGCCGCTCGCCAATCGCATCGCCATCAACTATCGCGGCGAAGAAGACGACCTGATCCAAGCGCTCGACCTGGGCAACACCAGCCTGTCGCTGCCAGGCACGCAGTACGTGTCGTATAGCGGCAAGAACGAGGGGCTCTTCGGCGTCAAGCTCGCCTCGCGCATCGGCCCGCTCGACTTCACCGCGCTCGCCAGCAAGCAGGAAGGCCGCAGCGAGCGAGCGTCGTATTCCGGCGGATCGGCGCGTAACACGCAGACGATCCCCGATCTCGAATACGTGAAGGGCCAGTACTTCCTGCTCTTCGATCCGGGTGTCGAAGACAACGCGCGCTTCTACGACATCGATGACGCGTCGATCAGCCTGTTCAAGGACGACGCGAACTCCGGCAACAATTTCACGGTGCTCAAGGGCAAGGCGATGATCGATCCGGATCACGCGATGGGGATGACGCTCTCGACGCTGCAGGACAGCTCCGCATTCCGCGGCAGCTTCGACCTGCTCAAGCTGGGCGCGGATCTCGACTACGAGATCATCTCCAACTACTACGCGTTCCACTCGGCCGGCTTCAACTTCGCCTACAAGATCATCCGCCTCAAGCAGCCGATCCCGGTCGAGAGCAACCAGTGCCTGGCGGTGGCCTACAAGGCCAAGCCGATCACTGGCGCGGGGGCCTCGATCGGCGCGCCGGTCCTGGTGGGCGGCCGCACGCTCGACGCGTCGGCGGGGCCGGACTCCGGCTACACACTGCTCAAGATCCTGCGCGCGCCGCGGCAGTTGTACGCTGCTGCGAATCCCGCGGACGTCAACAATTCCGCCTACGATTCGACGGGTGCTTTCAATCCGGTGCGCGAACTCGAGATGAAGAACTTCTACCAACTCTCGGGCTTCGGGATCGATCCCACAACGTTCAAGCTCACGATCCAGCATGGCCGCAGCGAGCCGGCGATCCTGAGCGTGCAGCCCCCGGGGGAACTCAAGAGCATCCCGTACATCGAAGTGCTGGGCCTGGACAATCTCGATGAATCCACGGGGCAGCCGATCCGTGGCCATGACCTGCGCGTCGACGGCTCGGCGCCCAACTCCGGCGCGCGGCTGTTCGTGGACTACCAGAATGGCATCCTGTGGTTCCCGGATCCCCGGCCGTTCGCGCCCCGCGTGATCCGCGACGGCGGGCAGCCAAGGCCGTTCCTCGACTACTTCATGAACGATTTCGTGCTGAATCGCCGCGCCGCGCTGGATTCCACGGGCGATCTGGAGCCGAACCGCTCGATCTACGACAAGTACAAAGTCCTCGCCACGAGCGACGCGGCGTACTACCTGAACGTGGAATACGCGGCCTCGCGCGGCGGCGGCGAGATCACGCTCGGCCGCGGCAGCATCATCGACGGCTCCGACGTGGTCACGGTCAACGGCGAGCGCTGGAAGCGCGACACCGACTACACGATCGATTACGACCTGGGCCGCATCTCGCTCAAGCGCCAGCTGGGCGCGGCGGACCAGCTGAACATCGATTACTCGTACGCACCGCTCTTCCAGCAGGCCGGCCGCACGCTCATCGGCAGCGCGTTCCGGCTCGAGGGCCGCGACCAGAGCATCGGCGGCGCCTTCCTTTACGAGAGCCGCGGCGCCCAGGACCTGCGCCCGCGCCTTGGGGAAGAGCCCTCGCGCACGCTCATCACCGACCTCAACAGCGAATGGCGCTTCCGCCCAAGCTTCCTCACACGCTTCGCGAACGCGCTGCCGGGCATCCGCACCACCACGCCGTCGGAGTTCAACGTGCAGGCCGAGGTCGGCGCGTCGTTCCCGAACCCGAACACGCGCAACGAGGTGTTCATCGACGACATGGAAGGCGTGCGCGACGCGGTCTCGCTCTCGCTCACTCCGGAGCGCTGGCGCTGGTCGAGCGTGCCCTCGCGCGCCGTCGTGCTCGACCACGGCCGGGCCACGGTCCGCGCGTCATTCCTGGACCTGGTCCAGCAGCACAACGCCGAGGTCCACTGGTACTCGCCACAGAACGTCGTGCACGAGAAGGACCTCAAGCCGACGCTCTCCGACGCGCAAGGCGGCAAGAACTCTCGGACTGTGCTGGCGATCTCGATCCCGCACCGGCCGCTCTCGGCCAACCTGGCCGACACGCTGTGGTCGGGTCTCACCTATCCGCTCGACCAGGTGGGTCTGGACCTGTCGCGTTCGCAGTTCATCGAGATCTGGGTGAACGATTTCCACGACGAGCATCGTGGCGCCGGCATCGTGGAACCCCGCGTGCGCGGCGACCGGGTCAAGCTGCACATCGATCTGGGCGTGGTCTCCGAGGACATGATGCGCGCCCCTGACCGCAAGCCCAACGGCATCCTGGACTCGGAAGACCAGCCGACTCCGGTGCGCGATCACCAGCTCACGGTCGTGGACGGCGGCACGAACGAAGACACGGGCTATGACGGATTGCTGAACGCAGTCGAGCGCGACAAGCTGTCCAAGAGCCAACTCACGATCGCCGATCTGACCACCGCGAGCGCCGAGGACCCCGAGGGCGACGACTATCGCAGCCCCAACAGCGACTTCAAGGACATCGACCCGCGCAAGTACCGCTTCTCGAACGGCACCGAGAACAACAAGGCGATCTATCCTTACCCCGACACCGAGGACCTGAACCTTGACGACCAGCTCAACACACAAGAGGACTACTTCGAGTACACCGTCGATCTGGGCGAGGGCGCAAGTCCTTATCTGGTGACCGATGTGCGCAAGGAGTTCAGCGGCGTCGCGAGCGATAACGGCTGGCGGCGATACCGCATCCCGATCACCGACAGCCTGCGCGTGCAGTTCGGCGTGCCGGACCTGACCATCGCGCGCCACGTACGCCTGTGGATCGAAGGCATGCAGCGAGGCGATTCGACCGACGCC
>JANYBS010000127.1 GCA_025360715.1 Candidatus Eiseniibacteriota bacterium
GCATCCAAGAAAAGACTCGGTGCGTGGTAGACATACGCCGTTGCCAGCAACCTACCGACAGACGGCCAGCCGGACGCGACGAGTCCGTTGTTCAGCAAGTGCTGGACGTAGAGCCAGCCGTTGCGCGAATCGTCCCGGTAGGCAACGAAAGCGCCGCCGCTGCCGTCGCCGACAATGCTGGGTACGTACTGGTTGCCATAGTCGGCAGAGACCCAGATGCCGTTGGCGTCCCAGCCGGAGGCGACCTGGCCATTCGAGGTGAGCCGCTGTGCATAGATGTCGTAATTGTTGATGGAGCGCAGATCCATCCATGCGATGAGAGCGCCGCCCAGACCGTCGGAAGCCAGTGTGATGTTGTTCTGGTCACCGTTCGCCGTGCAGACCGGCGTTCCATTCGCCGTCCAGCCTGCTGCCGTGGTCCGGTCCGCGCGAATTCGCGTCGCGTAGACATCCCAGCTGCCGTTGCGGAAATCCTCCCACGCCACGATCGCACCACCGACTCGGTCCGGCACGATGTTCACGTTCTGCTGAGTGCTCGGCGCGTTGCAGACGAGCAGCCCGTCCTGCGGCCAGCCCTGCGCGATCGTTCCGTAGCCAGTCACGTGTTGCAGGTAGACGTTCCAGTCTCCGCCTCGGAAGTCTTGCCACGCGATGTAAGCGCCGCCCGTGCTGTCTGGACAGATGGCAGGCACGGCTTGGTCGCCGACCGCCGTGCTTACCGGCAGATTCGACAGCACATCGGTCGTCCAGCTCGCGAACGGCGTGTGAGGAGGCGGCGTGAAGGTCACGATCTCGAAGGCGAAAGGATTGGTCGCCGTGCCCTGCGGTGTGGTCACGGTCACCGGGCCCGTGCTTGCGCCGGGCGGGATGTACGCCGTGATCTGCGTATCGAAGTCCACGACGAACGACGCGAGAGTGCCGTTGAACCGCACGTCGTAAGCGCCCGTCAGATGATCGCCGGTGAGCGTGATGATCGAGCCCGTGGCAGCGCTGGCCGGGACCGACGGAGGCGTGAGCGAAGTGAGCCGCGGTCCCACGCCGAACGATGTCGCACTCGCGCCGCTGCCCGCGGGGTTCGTCACGTTGATCGCGCCCGTGACGGCCGCCGCAGGGACTGTGGCGACCAGCACGCTGTCGATACTCGAAGAGAAACTCGTGGCATCGACGCCACCAAAACGAACACGAGTCGCGTTCAGGAAGCCCGTGCCCTTGAGCGTGACGGCCGTTCCGGCGGGCCCGTTGGTCGGCGAGAACGCACGCACGGTGGGTGGCGCGCCAACGTAGAAGTTGTCGATCGACGTGCCCGTTCCGGCGGGGTTCGTGGCGCTGATCGGCCCGGTGCTCGTATTGCCGGGCACCACCGCCGAGAGGCTGCCGGAGTTCAACACGTGGAATGGCACCGAGACGCCGTTGAATGCGACGCCGGTGAGATTGTCGAAGTTCGCGCCGTGAATGATGACCGTCGTGCCCGAGGGTCCGCCGGTCGGCGTGAAGTCACTGATCGAGGGCGGTGCACCCACATAGAAGGACGTCAGGCTCGCCGTGGTCCCTGCGGCAGTCGTCACGTGCAGGACGCCCGTCGTGGCGCCGCCCGGAACCGATGTGATGATCCGGTTGTCGTTCTGGATCGAGAACCCGACGCCGACTCCGTTGAAGTCCACCTGGTTCGTGATCGAGAAATTGTTGCCGATGACCGTGACGCTGGTTCCCGGCGTGCCACCGCCAGGCGTGAAGCTCGTGATCTGCGGTGGGAAATAGAACGTGCCGCCGAAGGACGTGCCGGCTGGATTCGAGACCGACACGAGACCTGAACTCGCCCCCGGAGGAACGGTCGCGACGATCTGGTTCGTGGAGTTGACGGAATAGCTGCTTGCTACTCCGTTGAACTTGACGCTCGTGATCGAGACGAAGCTCGAGCCGTTGATCGTGACCGACGTGCCCACGTTGCCCGCGTTAGGCGAGAAATTGTTCAAGCTTGGCGGCTGTACCACGAAGAAGATCGAGGGGCCGACCGTCGTCCCCGCGCCGCTTATGATCTGGATGAAGCCGTTACTCGCGAGGTTGGGGACGTACGCGTACACGAGGCTGTCGGCCTGTACGCTGAACGAGGCATCGAGTCCATTGAAGCGCACGGCCGTGGTGGCAGTGAGACCGGTTCCGCGCAACTGTACCTGGGTGCCGGAAGGGCCACCGGCAGGGGCGAAGCTCGTGAACGTGATGGCTTGGGCCGGAGCGGCGAAGCCAAGCCAGAGCAGCGCGGTGAGCGCGGCGCTGAATGACACAGCGCGGCGCGCGCCGACGAAGCGTCGGAGCAAGGAGGACATGCGGCCTTCCTGGGGTGGGGAGCGAGCGTGACTCGCTGTGAGGTGGCCAGGGCATGCGCGGAACTGGGAGGATGGGGGACCACGCGTGCGCCCTCGCATCGACGGACTCGCCCGGGGGATAGCGTCCAACGATGTCGGATTCACGCAGGATGGTCCTCATCGAGCGATCGGGCAAGTAACTTCCAAGCTCGTGCGAGGCGAAGGTGATGTGTCGCCAGATCGGGCGGAAGCCCAAGCCAATCGTGCGTTTGCCGATGAACGTACGGGACTGCTAGACTCTCCGCCCGCGCTAGCACAGCGCATCCCCTTCGGGGGCGGCATGGCCAAGTGGTAAGGCGAGGGACTGCAAATCCCTTATTCCCCGGTTCGAATCCGGGTGCCGCCTCCAACTTCAATCCAGCTTGAAGGCCTTCGGTGCGTTCGCTCCCCGAAGGCCTTCGCTGTCTCGCACGGATCCCCTCGGTCGACGCGTGTCCTGAGTCTTGCCCCAAAACGTAGGTAG
>JANYBS010000193.1 GCA_025360715.1 Candidatus Eiseniibacteriota bacterium
AGCACGGCGCTCATGCCGCGGCCGTGGCGCGCGAAGCCTGCAGCAGCTGCAGGTACGCGTCCTCGAGCGACGGGGCCGCCGCACGTGCGTCGTCGCTCGGCGACTGCGGCGAGACGACGCGCAGTTGCACACTGTCGCCGCGGCGCAGCATCCCGCTCACGAGATAGCGCGCCTGCGCACCGGCCACCTGCGCCGCCGGCACGGTCCACTCCCACACCTGGCCCTGAAGTGATGCAAGGAGTGCGTCGGGGGTGGCGTTGGCGTGGAGCTGGCCGTTCGCGATCAGCGCGATGCGCGACGCGGTGGATTCGACGTCGGAAACGATGTGCGTGGAGAGCAGGACGATGCGCTCCCCCGCAAGGTCGGTGAGCAGGTTGCGGAAGCGCACGCGCTCTTCGGGATCCAGGCCCGCGGTAGGCTCGTCCACGATGAGCAATTGCGGATCATTGAGCAGCGCCTGCGCGATACCCACGCGCTGCTTCATGCCGCCCGAGAAACCGCCCAGCGGCCGCTTGCGCGCATCGGTTAGGTTCACCAGTTCGAGCAGCTCGTCGATCCGATGCCGCGCGGCGCGCGGCTCCAGGCCCTTGGCCGCCGCGATGTAGTCGAGGAACTCGAGCGCGCTCAGCTGCGGGTAGACGCCGAAGTCCTGCGGCAGGTAGCCGAGCACCTCGCGCACCGCATCGGGTTCCTTGGCGAGGTCGGTGCCATTCCACAGCACGCGGCCCATGCTTGGCTTGGTGAGCGTGGCCAGGATGCGCATCAAGGTGGACTTGCCGGCGCCGTTGGGCCCCAGCAATCCCAGGATGCCGGGCTCGAGCGTGAGCGAGAAATGACTGAGCGCCCAGCCGCGGCCAGGATATTTCTTACCGACACCTTCGATGACCAATTCCATGAATGCCTCCGGGCCAGAACGTGCTTTCGCTTACGCACATTCCCACCCAGAGGTTGCAGCGCGGCCTACATGCCGATCAGTGCCCGCAGCCCGTCGAAGAGCCCTGCACCCTCGAGCTTGAGGCCCAGCAGCGCGCGCACGCCATCGGGGCCGCCCGCGTTATCGGTATTCACCTCGAGGTCCGCGAACGCGCCCAGGTTGCTGCGCGAGCGCTTGGAGCCCTCCGGCGGTGCGAGGTTGCCCTGCAGCAGCACGTGCACGACATAGCGGCCGCTCGCGTGTTGTGAGCCGAACGTGGCGTCGCTGCCCTTGCACACCTCCGCGTACGAGCCCGAGAACGTGCCGACCAAGCGCTGGAAGCCAAGGCCGAAGCGCGAATAGCTCAGCAGGTCGCCCGTCATGTGCTCGGCGAAGATCGCGCCGCCTTCGATACGGAAGTACATGGCGGTCTGCGCCTCGCCGTTCACCACGCCCATCGGGTACGCGAACTTCACCGCCGTGTTGAATTCCACCGACTTGGCATCGGGAAAGATCTCGAGCGAATCCGGATATGCCTTGAGCGTGCTGTCGTAGGCGGTCTTCACCTGCTGCGCGAGCACGCGCTGACAGGTGAGCATGCGGCCTTCGATATACAGGCGCGGGTTCGTCGCCGACTTCTTCTTGATGGGCAGGTCGGCCACGTGCCAGTCGAAATCGATACCGGGCACCTCGCCGCCCGAAGCCACGGACTTGGCGGACGCGGCAACGCCGGGATTGAAGCGATCGATCTGCTCCGCCACGAAGAGGCTCAGCCGGAAGTCATCCGACCAATCGGCCGCGGGCGCCGACACCACGGGCACGGGCGCCGCAGGCTTCGCGGGCGCGACGGCAGCGGACACAGACGAGCCGGTAGCGAGCAGTGACGCCACCACCAGCAACAACGGGAACGGACCGGGCAGCCGCATGGCGGGCTCCATCCTTGGGGTCGTTCCGAGGGGGTGCCCTGCATGCCTTCTGGCATCGCTGGGGCGAGTGGGTCATCGGCCCCGACGCGCGTCGCCTTGAGCGATAAGTGCTCTAAGTGGCGGCGCCTGCGCGAGGCCGCAGCGGCCCCACCCGCCCTACTCCTCGACGACCTCGGCCACTTCCACGTCGCCCAACAGGTGTTCCAGGTCGGTGCGGGTGATCGAGCGCGCGAAGCTCTCCTCGCCCAGGATGCCGCGGGCGAGCTCGCTCTTGCGCTGCTGCAACTCGAAGATGCGCTCTTCGACCGTGTTCTGCGTGAGCATGCGGAACGCGATCACCGTACGCGTCTGGCCGATGCGGTGCGTGCGGTCGATCGCCTGAGCTTCGACGGCCGGATTCCACCACGGGTCGAACAGCACCACGTGGCTGGCCGCAGTCAGGTTGAGGCCCGTGCCGCCCGCCTTGAGCGACAGCAGGAACACACACGGCCGCTCGTCTTTTTCGAAAGCCTCCACGACCGAGCCGCGGTTCGTGGTCTCGCCGGTGAGCCAGTGGTACGGGATGTTCTTTTCCTTCAGGTCCTCGCGCAGCAATTCCAGACACTGCACGAACTGCGAGAAGAGCAGCACCTTGTGGCCTTCGGCGAGCAGTTCATCGAGCAGCTCGAACAGCGCGTCGAACTTGCCTGAACCGAGCGCGCGCTTGCCGCCCGCCAGCGCCGGATGGCAGCAGATCTGCCGCAGGCGCGTGAGCGACGCGAGCACCTCGAAGCGCTTGGCCTGCAGGCCGCCCTCCTCGTCGGACAGTCCGCGCACGAGCTGACGCGCGCGCGTGAGTTCGGCCAGGTAGAGCTTGCGCTGCCCCGGCGTCATCTCGCAGTCCTGGCGCTCTTCGATGCGCGGTGGCAGTTCTTGCGCGACTTGCGACTTGAGCCGCCGCAGCAGGATCGGCCGCAAGCGGGCGCTCAGCAACTGGCGCACATGCGGCGGGGCGTCGGGCCCGTCATAGCGTTCCACGAATGTCCGCTGCGAGCCCAAGTGGCCAGGATTGACGAACGACGCGATGCTCCACAGGTCGAGTGCGCGGTTCTCGAGCGGCGTGCCCGTGAGCGCCATGCGGTACTTGGCCTGCAGCGACAACGCCGCGCGCGTCACCGCGGCCGCGGGATTCTTGATGTTCTGCGCTTCGTCCAGGATGGCCGCGAACAGCGGCAGTTCGCGCCACATGGCGGCATCGCGGCGCAGCAGCGTGTAGTTGGTCACCAGCAGGTCGTACTCGCTCGCTCGCTCGCGCAGCGCATGCCGTGCGGTGCCGCTCTCGAGCGCGATCGCGCGCAGTCCCGGCGAGAAGCGCGACGCTTCGCGCAGCCAATTGTGCACGACTGACGCGGGGCACACGACCAGCGCCGGGCCGGCATCGGGGCCCGCCTTGGCGCGCTCATGCAGCAACCACGCGAGCGCCTGCACGGTCTTGCCCAGACCCATGTCGTCGGCCAGGATCGCCCCCAATCCGAGCGAGGTCGTCCACGAAAGGAACTCGAAGCCTTCGTGCTGATAGGGCCGCAGCGTCGCCGACAGACCGGCCGGCGCCGGCAGGTTCGGCAAGCCGCGGAACGCGCGCACGCGCGCACGGATCGCGCTCAGCTGAGCGCGCGCCTCATCGCCGATGCCCATGCGCTCGAGCGCGTCCAGGTTCTCGGGCCGCGCCTGCGCCAACTGCCAAACGCTGATGCGCTGCGGGCCGGTGCCGGGCTCCAGCCCGAGGTCGGCAAGCGTCGCCGCGGTCGCGTCGTATGCCTCGGCCGTCTCGCGGCGCACCCAGCCGCTCGCGAGCCGCACCATGCGTTCGCGGCTCGTGCGCAGCCGTGCCAGGTCCTGGGGCGTGAGCGCGAGGCCCTCTGCCTCCCAATCGGCGCTCACCTCGAACCAGTCGATGCCCGAAGCCGACACGCGCACGTTCGCGCGCACCAGCCGCGCGCCGTCCAAGAGCCGCTGCGCCGAGCGATTGCCGAACCAGCGCACGCCCTGCGGCCGTGTCTCCCACGCTTCGATCAGCCCCTCGGCCGTGCGCGGCGTGAGCCGCAGCCACTGGCCGGTGCCCTCGGGCGCTGGTCCGCGGCGCGGACCGCTCTTCTCACGCAACATCGTGAGCCATTCCAGCGCCGGCTCCACGCGCGCGTGCACGGGCGCCTCGACCCACGGCGGCAAGGAAGCATCGTCTTCACCGGTCGATGCCTCCGCCATCGCGGCGCCAGCCCCCGGCATCGCAGCGCCATCCCCCGCCATCGCGGCGCCATCCCTCGCCATCGCGGCGCCAGCCGCCACCATCGCAGCACCAGCCTCCGGCGTCCGCATGCCCTCGTTGGCCGCCGAGGCCTCTTCCGCATCGAGCGCCTCATCTTCTGCAGCCTCGGCTGCCGCACGCGCCGCAGCCTCGGGGTCGGTGGGATCCTCCGGCGCGCTGATGCTCGTGGCGCCGGCGGCGTCGCTCATCTCGAGCACGCGCTCCCAGCCCCCGCCGGGCGACCACTCGAAGAGCACCTCGGCCTCGCGCATCGCGCGCGTGGGCTCGAACGCCTCGGTGCCCGCATGCGCGAACAGCCGCACGCGCAACCAGTCGTCCTCGCGCAAGTCCAGGCACACGATCGGATCCGCCTCGATCATGCGCGTGAACGGCTGCATGGCCTCGCGCACACTGGTGAAGCGTTCCGCCAGGTGTTCGAGCACGCCGCGGTCGTCGCGCCGCAGTGCCAGGCCTTCGCCGTCGCCCAACGCGCGCAGCACTTCGGCCGGCGGTTCGTCTTCGACCGTGTAGAACAGCCCGTCGGTGAGCACGTGGCTCGCCGGGCCGCCGATGTCGCCACGCTCGCCGGGGATGCGCACCACGCCGGTGAGCGGCAGCTGCTTGCCATCGGGCCACGACAGCACAAGACCCAAGCGCAACTCGCCTTCGACGCGAACACAGAGCGGTCCCAGCGTGAGCGAGACATCGGCCACGCGGATCCGGTCACCGGGCTTGACGCCGCAGCTGGCGGCGAGCGCTTCGGGCAGCTCTTCGTCCCACGCCACGAATGGCGAGTTGGCGCCGCGGTCGAGCAGCTGCGTGATCTGCGCGCCGCGCAAGCGCGCGGGCCGGTTGCTGGTCAGGAACAAGTGGCGGAACTCAGTGCTCACGAGCATGCGCAGCAAGCGCGCCTGCGGCGGTGTCAACAGCGTCGGATCGCGGCGCAGGTCCGAGGCCAGCATGTCGAGCTGGCTCGAGCTCTGCGGTGCATCGTGCGCGCGTGCCGCGGTGAGCCGCGTCTGCAGCGTGACACCCACGGTGCCCTCGGGGTCCAGCTCCAGCCCCACGACCAGGCGCAGGCGGCGCGGCGCCTCGGCGCTTGCGCGCGACCAGCGGTCGAGCGATTCCAGCACCTCTCGGCGCTGGCGCTCTTCGAAGCGCGATTCCAGTTCGCTGTTCTCCAGATAGGGCTTCAGCGACACGGGCATCGTGTGGTTCGGCCGCGCCGCGATCGAGCGCGCCAGCAGCAGGCAGCGCAGGTCGGCGTCCGCTTCGCTCGTGAGTTCGTGCAGGCTCGTGCCCGGCATGGCGAACGCGTCGAGCCCCGCCTCGCGCAACAGCGCGAGCGCCGCGTGGTGCCGCTCCCACGGCAAGCCGTCGCGCAGCGTCTGGATCGGCGAGCGCGCATGGCGGCGCGAGTGGCTCGTGGCGGGCTCGCGGCCCGCGCCCGGCGCGGTCGCGGGCGGTGGCGGCGCCACCTCGGGCAGCCAGTCTGTCGAGAACAGCCCATCGAGCGCATCGCTCGCAAAACGTCCGCTGCGGCGCGCGGCCGCGATCACCAGCAGGCCGGTGCCGAACGCATGCTTGCACCACGGCCCGCTCAGGCACGAACACGTCGGCGCCCAGCGCAGGTCGTCGTGCCGCCAGCGTGTGAGGTACGAACGCGAACCCTGCACCTTGGCGCGAAAGCCCTCACCCTCGCGCGTGAGCTCCCACACGCGGCCACCGCGCGAATACTCCCCACCGCGCACCTGCAGATAGCGCGGGAACGCGCGCAGCGTCTCGGCAAGCGAAGCGAGCGCTTCGGGCGTGAGGCTGCCGGCGACGTCGTCGGGCAATGCGAGCATTCAGGGTGTCTTCCGGGAAGGTTCAGGGCGAGAGCGCGCCAGTCGGCGCGGAATCGGGCAGCTTAGCACAGGATGCTCGAACCTTCCCGGAGGCTCGGAAGTTTCCGAAGGTCCCGCGCGGGTCCGCGTCAAGCGCCGCGTCAAGCGCCCTTCCCGTATGCCTCCGGCCCGGCTAGCCTAGCCCGGACTGTTCATGAACCGTGAGCCGAGGATGCGAGCGGTGGGCGGCTGCAAGGCGCACGACCGGGCCGCACCGCAAGCGTGTCGAGAGACACGCTGAGGAGCGCCCCGGTCGCGCAACGCAGCAGACACCCACCGCTTGCGTCCGCAGGCCACGGGCTCATGAATAGTCCGGGCTAGAGCGATCCCGCATATCGCCACTTCTGTCTTCCTGCTGCCGGTCCCACGGAGGCGCTCGTGTCGTCCGAGTCCCGCGATCTCTATGACGTGAAGCCGAATATCCGCGCGCACGCCGCGGTCAACTCCATGGCGGAGTACGAGCGCCTGCACCAGTGGTCGCTCGATGACCCCGCGGCGTTCTGGGCCGAGCAGGCCAAGAACCTGAGCTGGTTCCACCCGTGGACGTCCGTCCTGGATGCGGACTACGACGAGATCGACTTCGCGTGGTTCTCGGGTGGCCGCTTGAATGCCTGCTACAACGCGGTGGATCGCCATCTCGACACCAAAGCCGAGAAGACCGCGCTCATCTGGGCCGCCGATGAGTCCGGCGTCTACCGTCACATCACCTATCGCGAGCTCAAGCACAACGTCTGCCGCGTCGCCAACGTGCTGCTGGCGCATGGCGTCACCAAGGGCGACCGCGTCTGCATCTACATGCCCATGATCCCCGAGACCGTGTACACGATGCTCGCATGTGCGCGCATCGGCGCGGTGCATTCGGTGGTCTTCGGCGGCTTCTCGGCCGAATCGCTGCGCGATCGCATCCTCGACGCTGGCTGCAAGGTGGTGGTGACCGCGAACGAGGGCTTGCGCGGCGGGCGCAAGATCGCGCTCAAGGCGATCACCGACAAAGCGGTCGAGGGCCTGAGCATGGTGCAGGCGGTATTGGTGGCGCGCCGCACGGAATCACCAGTACCCATGCACCAGGGCCGCGACTTCTGGCTCGACGAAGAGATGAAGCGCCAGCGCTCCACCTGCACTGTGGAATGGATGGGCGCTGAGGATCCGCTCTTCATCCTTTATACCAGTGGCAGCACGGGCAAGCCCAAGGGCCTCCTGCACACGACCGGCGGCTATCTTGTGTATGCCGCGTACACGCACAAGCTGGTGTTCGACCTGCAACCGGACGACATCTACTGCTGCGCGGCCGACGTGGGCTGGATCACGGGGCACAGCTATATCGTTTACGGCCCGCTCGCGAACGGCGCCACCACCGTGCTGTTCGAATCCACGCCCTTGTACCCCGATCCGGGCCGCTATTGGCGAATGGTCGACGATCTTGGCATCAACATCTTCTACACCGCGCCCACCGCACTGCGCGCGATCGCGCAAGCGGGCGACGAGCACGTGAAGCGCTACAAGCGCACGAGCCTGCGCGTGCTCGGCTCGGTCGGCGAGCCGATCAACCCCGAGATCTGGCGCTGGTACCACGACGTGGTGGGCGACTCACGTTGCGCGGTCGTCGACACCTGGTGGCAGACGGAAACCGGCGGCATCCTGATCACGCCGCTGCCCGGTGCCACGCCGACCAAGCCCGGTTCGGCCACGCTGCCGTTCTTCGGCATCAAGCCCGTGGTGGTCGATCCCGAGTCTGGCCGGAAGCTCGAGGGCAATGGCGTCTCGGGGGCGCTGTGCCTGGCCACGCCGTGGCCGGGTCAGGCGCGCACGGTGTATGGCGATCATGAGCGCTTCAAGCAGACTTACTTCACGCAGTACAAGGGCTACTACTTCACGGGCGACGGCTGCACGCGGGACGCCGACGGCTACTACTGGATCACGGGTCGCATCGACGACGTGCTCAATGTGAGCGGCCATCGCTTGGGCACCGCCGAGGTCGAGAGCGCGCTCGTGGCGCACGAAGCCGTGGCCGAGGCGGCGGTCGTGGGCTATCCGCACGCACTCAAGGGCCAAGGCATCTACGCTTACGTGATCCTCGGCAGCGAGTACGCGCAGGCGAAGGGCAGCGAGATCGAAGGCGCGCTCAAGGAACAGGTGCGCCACGCGATCGGCGGATTCGCGACGCCCGACGTGATCCACATCGCGCCGGGCCTGCCCAAGACGCGCTCGGGCAAGATCATGCGCCGCATCCTGCGCAAGATCGCCGCGGGCGAATACGCTGGCATGGGCGACGTGACCACGCTGGCCGAGCCCGAGGTGGTGGAAAAACTCATCGCGCAACACCAGGAGCGCAATCCCGCGTAGCTGCGCCATCCACCCACAAACCGCCCCGGTGGCCCCCGCCGCCGGGGCGTTCGTGTGCGTGTGACCGGACCACCTGCACCGGGTGCGTCCCCGACGGGGAAGGCCCGCACATCTGTCCCGTGTCACTGAACGCGCCGGGGCTCGCGCAGGCCCGTCGCCCGCCTTCGGCACGGCCAGAGGTATCGCCCGCGGCGCCGTTGCGACCTCTATGCATGCAGCACGACAACCCAGAGCTCCCCAGCGTAGTCACCCACCTCAGCGGAGGTCACATGAACATCCTGCGGTCCGCAGTCCTGCTGCTCCTCGTCGCCGGCGCGCTCACCGGCTGCGGCAGATCTGCCAAGCTCACGAGCCCGTTCGGAGCCTCACACTCGGCATCCTCCCTGAGCGGTGGCCACGGCGGCTCGAACCCGCCGACGCCGTCCGGCGGGGACTCGCTCCAGGTCGAGTTCAAGGGCGCCATCGAATCGATCACCCTGCCTTCGCTCGTGGTCGCGGGCCGAAGCGTCGTGACGGATGGCAACACCGAAGTGCGCGACAGCACCGGCCACATCGCGTTGGCCGCGCTCGCGGTCGGGCAGAACGTCGAGGTCGAAGGCACCAAGCAGGCCGACGGAACGGTGCTCGCCCGTGAGATCTCGGTCCGCGGTGCGCAGGCGCCCGCGCCGACGGCGAACCGTGTTGAAGTGCGTGGCCTGATCACCGAGATCGGTGCCGATCACCTGACGGTCGGAGCCACGCTCGTCTTGGTCGATGCCGCAACGCGCTTCAAGGGGTTCGCACTCTTGTCGGACCTCAAGACCGGCCAGAACGTGGAAGTGCGTGCCCTCAAGCAGGCCGATGGCTCGCTCCTCGCGCAGCGCATCGAACTTCAGCACGCCGAGGATGACGGCGGCGAGCAGGGTGACGGCGCCGGGCATCACTGACCGCTCGACGACGCACGTTCACAAGGCCCCGGCGCCGCAACGCGCCGGGGCCTCGCGCTTCAGGTCTGCTCACGCTCGCGGCCGGGGCACGGCCGAATCGCCTGCGCGCTGGACGTGCGCGCAGTATGCTGCGGACGATCCGCGGCGCGCGTTGTGCGCTCGCGCTGGTGACTTGTCCCTGGGAACCCATCGTCTGGAGTTCACACCTTGTCTATCCGTACGATCCGCAAGATCGGCATCAGCACCGGCGGCGGCGACGCCCCGGGCCTCAACGCGGTGATCCGCGCCATCGTCCTGTCGGCCTTGCAGCACGGCTGGGAGACCGTCGGCATCCGCGACGGCTTCAATGGCCTGCTCACGCCCGAGGACTATCCTGACGGCGGCGTGATCACGCTCAACGCCAAGAGCGTCGCGGGTATCACCCACCTAGGCGGCACCATCATCGGCACCACGAACCGCGGCGATCCGACCCGCTTCCCGGTGATCCAGTCCGACGGCACCGTGCTCGAAGTCGACCGCAGCGACGAGTTGATCCAGCGTTTCACCGAAGCAGGTATCGACGCGCTGATCACGCTGGGCGGCGACGGCTCGCTCGCGATCGGCGCGCATCTGGCGGCCAAGGGCCTGCGCGTGATCGGCGTGCCCAAGACGATCGACAACGACCTCGATAAGACATTCATGACGTTCGGCTTCGACACCGCCGTGTCGTTCGCGACCGAATGCCTGGACCGCCTGCACACCACGGCCACGTCGCATCGCCGCATCATGGTGGTCGAGGTCATGGGCCGCTATGCCGGGTGGATCGCACTGCACGCGGGCGTCGCGGGTAACGCCGACGTGATCCTGATCCCCGAAGTGCCCTACGACATCGAAAAGGTCGCCGAGGTGATCCGCGCTCGCGAGCGCACCGGGCGGCTTTACACGATCGTCGTGGTCGCCGAGGGCGCAAAGCCCGCGGGTGGCGCGGTGTCCGTACTCGGCAAGACGATGGGCCAGGCCGAGAAGCTTGGCGGCATCGGCGAGAAGGTCGCGCACGAGCTGCAGGAGCGCACCGGGCGCGAATCGCGCACCGTCGTGCTCGGCCATCTGTTGCGGGGCGGCTCCCCGACGAGCTTCGACCGCTTGGTCGCGTTGCGCTTCGGCGCCGCCGCGGTGCGCGCGCTCGATGAAGGGCTCTCGTCGGTCATGGTCAGCCTCGACCCGCCCACGGTGCGTTACGAGCCGCTGCGCGAGGCCATTCGGCGCATGAAGACCGTGCCGCTGGATTGCGACACCATGGAATCCGCGCGCGACCTTGGCATCTCGTTCGGCGATTGAGCCCAGCTCGCGCGACTACCGCGACGTCACGGCGGCCAGGCCCATGGTCGCCGCCGACGCGGCGGTGATCGCGGAGGCCACCGACGCATCGTCGGCCGAGGCGATCACCAGGAACCATCCCATCGCCACAAGCAGCGACAACTCGCTGCGCTCGCGCGCGGCATCGGTGATGATGAGCCCCGCGCCGCTGTGGAAGCTGAGCGGATGCAGCTCGTACTCGAGCAGCAGGTCATCGGTGCGGTCGAGCACCGCCCAGCGCGTCATGCCCGCGCTCATGCAACGCAGCTGGAACGTGCCGCCCTCGCGGAAGGCGACCACGCCCTCGCCACGCCAATCCGGGCGGAAGACCGCGACCTCTGCGCTGCTCGCCGCATCGCTCGCCACAAGGCGCTGGCGCAGGAGACCCGCGCGCCGCAGGTGCCAGGTGCCCAGAGCAGTCGTGGCTTGCGTCTGCTGCCGCCAACCCGGCGTGCGGGACAGCTGAGCCAGCACATGACCGCCCGAGCGCAGTTCGTCGCAGCGGGTGCGACCACGGGTGGGGACCCAGGCCAGCGGCTGATCAAAGCGCTCATCCAAACGTCGCATCGGCCGTCTCCTCCGCGCGGCCCGGCATGGACCGCGACGGTACAGAGTGGACCATGCGTGCCATGTCCGGACTGTGGCGGGCGCGTGAGAACGCCGTGAACCCGGGCGGCAGACAGCGGGACTGAATCCGGTTTGGTGCAGGTGACTGGGTGGGATTCCCCAGCGCCGACCGAGGAATCGATTGAGTGGCGACCGGCAACATTGATAACCTTGCCGGCTACTGCCCCATTTCCAGACCCGAGGTACTCATGTCGATAGCCCGGATCCGCTCCGCTGCCACACCGCGTCCGCTCGCCGCGCTCTTGATCTCGTTCGCGCTCACGTTGGCCTGTGCCGCCTCGGCGTTCGCTGCGGCGCGTCCGAACTATGAGGTCCGCGGCGTGCCGCAGGTGGGCGCTCAGGGCGTGAGCCGCACGGTCACCGACATCATGGCCGAGCAGGAGACGCACGCGGGCGAGGTGATCACGCCGGTGCTCATGCCGGAGCACGAAGGCCTCGACCGCACGAACCTGCCGCAGAACCCGCTGTCGCCGCATGCGGCCGGCGTGCCGAACATGACGCTCGACCAGCTGATGGCGCGCGCCAGCGCGAGCGCGGTGCTGAACCCATTCACGCCGCAGACGGTGGGCGTGAACTTCACCGCCGCCACGCTCTCGGGCACCAACCCCACGGGCTCGTTCCCGGCCGACAACGACGGCGCGGTGGGGCCGACCCAATACATCGTCGCGGTCAACGGCCGTATCGTCTCGTTCAACAAGACCACCGGCGTCGCCGACGGCGTGCTCAATGCGTCGACCGATGTGTTCTTCACCTCGGTGCGCAGCGGATCGAGCACCAGTGACCCGATGATCCGCTTCGACCGCCTGTCGAACCGCTGGTTCGTGTCGATCATCAATGTCTCCACGCCCAACCGCTGGCTCCTCGCCGTGAGTGATGCCGCGAGCAACGGCGTGATCAGCGCCGGCACCGTGTGGACGTACTACTTCTTCATCCCGGCCACCACGAGCCCGGCGATCCCGAACGGCAACACGTGCCTCTCGGACTACCCGTCGCTCGGCATCGACGCGAACGCGCTTTACACGGGCGTGAGCCAGTTCTGCGGCAGTGGTCAGCCGTTCCAGCAGACCGACGTGTTCGTGATCCGCAAGTCGAGCGTGCTCACGGGCGGCCCGATCGTGGTCACGGCGTTCCGCGCTCTCATGAACGCCGCCGGCGGCTACGTGGGCCCATACACGGCGCGCGGCATCGACAACTACGATCCGTCCGCGAACGAGGGCTACTTCATCTCCACCGACGGCGCCTCGTACGGCACGCTGTGGCTGAATCGCGTCACGAATCCCGGCGGCGCGCCCACGCTCTCGAGCAACATCCAGATCACGGTGCCCGCCACCGACGCGCCGCGCCCCGTGCCGCACCCCGGCAACACGGGCGGCTACTGGGGCCGCCTCGATGCGATCGACGACCGGCTCTTCTCCGCGCACATCCGCAACCACCAGCTCTGGACGGCCCACAATGTAGGCGTCGACAACACGGGCGCGAGCCAGGGCACGTACCTGGGCGACACGCGCGTGGGTGCGCGCTGGTACCACATGAATGTGCCGGTCGGCAGCGGCACGCCGACGATCGTGGAATCGGGCACGGTGTTCACGCCTTCGGCGACGAACGACTCGCTGCAGAAGAATTGCTTCATCCCGTCGATCATGGTCTCGGGTCAGGGCCACGCAGCCATGGGCTTCAGCACCGCCGGCCAGAACGACTTCGTGAACGTGGCCACCGTAGGCCGTCTCGCGAGCGACACGCCCGGTACCATGGGCACGATCCAGCAGATCACCACGAACACGGCCAACACGTATAACCCCGCAAGCGATCCGGGCGGCATCAGCGCCGGCGGCCCGCGCCGTTGGGGCGACTACTCGATCACGTCGCTCGACCCGCTCGACGACATGTCGATGTGGACCGTGCAGCAGTTCGTGAATGCGAATAACTCCTACGGCGTGCGCGTGGCCAAGCTCATCGCGCCGCCGCCGGCAACGCCAAGCGCCATGGCCGACGTGCAGACGGGTCAAGCGAACGCGAGCATCACGCTGACGGGGCTTTCCAGCTCGGGCTCGGGCTTCTTCGATCCGGGCGCCGACCTGCCGGCGCCGGCGCGGCCCTTCACGCACATCAGCGCGAGCGTCAGCGCGGGTGCGGCCTCGGGCACGCCGCCGAGCGTGGTGTCGGTCACGTACGTGAACCCCACGACCGCCACCGTCGTGCTCAACACCACGTCGGCGACGGCGAATCTCGCGAGTGAGAAATACACGATGACGGTCACCAATCCCGACGGCCAGACGGCCTCCGGCGCCGTGGTCCATGTGGTCGCGGCGAACTCCGCCACCATCACGGCGTCGGCCGGCAGCGGCGGCACGATCACGCCGAGCGGCGCGGTCTCAGTCACGCTGGGCAACAACCAGTCGTTCACGATCGCGCCCGATGCCTGCCACACCATCCAGGACGTGCTGGTGGACGGCGTCTCGCAGGGCGCGGTGACCACCTACACGTTGACGAACGTGCAGGCGCCGCACACGATCGCGGCCAGCTTCGCGCTCAAGACGTACACAATCGCGGCCTCGGCCGGCAGCGGCGGCAGTATCGCGCCGAACGGCAACACCATCCTGAATTGCGGCGCGAACCAGTCCTACACGATCACACCCAACGGCGGTTTCCACGTGCAGGACGTGCTCGTGAATGGCGTCTCGGTCGGCGCGGTCACCACGTACAGCTTCACGAACGTCACCGCGAACCAGACGATCGCGGCCTCATTCGCAGTCACGCCGGTCGACAATCAGGCGCCGGTCGTGACACTCACGTCGCCTGCGGGCGGCGAGAGTTGGAACGTGGGCAGCAGCCACAACATCACGTGGACGGCCACGGACAACGTGGGCGTCACCGCGGTCGACCTGGCGCTCTCCACCGATGGCGGCGCCACGTTCCCCACGAGCATCGCCACGGGCCTGGGCAATACGGGGACGTTTGCTTGGGCACTCCCGCTCACGATCAGCAACACGGCGCGCGTGCGCGCGATTGCCCACGACGCGGCCGGCAATATCGGCTCGGACTCCACGCACACGAACTTCACCATGCTCGGCTACACGATCGCGGCGTCTTCGGGCGCGAACGGCGCGGTGACGCCGGCCGGCACGAGCATCGTCGCCGACGGCGCCACGCCGGCGTACACGATCACCCCGAACACCGGTTACCACGTGGCCGACGTGCTCGTGAACGGCGTCTCCGCGAGCGCGGTCACCACGTACAACTTCGCGGCGGTGCACGCGAACCAGACGATCTCGGCGTCGTTCGCGATCAACTCCTACACGCTTGTCGTGACGCCGGTCGGCTCGGGCACGGTGAGCATCGTGCCCAACCAAGCCAACTACAACCACGGCACGAGCGTGACGCTCACGGCCACGCCGAATGCGGGCTTCCAGTTCGCTGGCTGGAGCGTGGACACGACGGGCAGCACGAACCCGCTCACGTTCAACATGACGACGAACAAGAACATCACGGCCACGTTCACGGCGGTGGCGCTGCATCAGTACACGTGGAACGCCACGGGCAGCGCGTCGTTCGCCACGTCCACGAACTGGACGCCCACGCGCAGCACGCCGGCCACCGACGACCAGCTGTTCTTCAGCGGCGGCGGTTCGGTCACGGCCACGGGCGTGACCACGCAGACGATCGGCCAGCTCACGGTGTCGAACAACACGAACGTGGCGCTGCAGCCGGCCACGGCGCAGACGCTCACGATCGCAGGTGGCACGGGCACCGACCTCACCGTGGGCGCGGGCTCCACGCTCACGCTCAATGGCGCCAGCGCGCTCACGATCGCGGTCGCCACCGGCGCCACCGCGCAGGTGAACGGCAACGTCGCGGTCACCGCGGCGGCGCATCGCCTCACGGCCGCCGATGCCGGATCGCTCGTGTTCGCGGGCGGTTCGACGATCACGCTGGGCACGGGCTTCGCGGGCAATGTGTTCGGCACGACGTCGCTGAACAGCGTCGTGTTCCAGAGCGGTTCCATGTACGTACAGAGCGCCGGCGCGAATCCCTTCGGCGCCACCGCGCCGAACTCGGTCGTGCAGTTCCAGGCCGGCAGCCGCTTCCGCCTGGACGGCGCACTCGCGCCGTCGCTGGCCAACCGCACGTACGCAGACTTCGAGTACAACAACGCGGGCGCGCAGTCGCCCACGGGCGGCACGGCCGTCACGATGGACAGCCTCATCGTCACGCAGGGCACATTCAACGTGAACCTCACCGGCGGCGCCAACATCCACGGCAGCATCAACGTGAAGAGCGGCGCCACGCTCACTTTCACGCCGGCGTCGGCGGCGAACTTCGCGCTCAACGGCACGGCCACGCAGAACGTGAACATCGCCGGCACCTTCACTCCCGGCGCCAGCGCGACGCTCGTGATCAACAACGCGGCGGGCGTGAACCTGCTCAGCAACCTCAGCCTTTCGACGCCGCTCACGTTCACCAGCGGCCGCGTCAACACGGGCGGCAGCACGCTCGCGATCGCGGCCGCGGGAGCGCTGTCGGGCGCCGGCGCCGGCACGGGCTGGGTGAACGGCAACCTCAAGCGCAACCTCGCCGCGGGCTCGACGTCGCGCACGTTCGACGTCGGCGACGCCACGACGTACGCGCCGGTCACGGTGGCCATGAACGGCGCGGCATCGGCGCTCGACCTGACGGCCTCGACCAAGGCGGGCGATCACGCGAACCTCGCGAGTTCCGACCTCGACGGCGCCAAGTCCGTGAACCGCACGTGGACGATCACGCCCACGGGCTCGCCGACCTTCACAAGCTACGACCCCACGTTCAACTTCGCCGCGAGCGACCTGGACGCTGGCGCGAACACGGCCAATCTACAGGTGCGCCGCTACAACGCGGGCTGGACTTCGCCGGTGACCGGCGCGCGCACCAGCACGTCCACGCAGGCGACAGGCCTGACCGGCTTCGGCGACTTCGCCGTGGCCGAGATCGCTGTCGTGAACTTCACGATCAACGCCAGCGCGGGCGCGAACGGCAGCATCACGCCGGGCGGCGCAGTCAGCATGCCGAGCGGCGGTGGCCAGGGCTTCACGATCACGCCGGCCGCGAACTACCACGTGGCCGACGTGCTGGTCGACGGCGTGAGCGTGGGCGCGGTCACGAACTACAACTTCACGAACGTGATCGCCAACCACACCATCGCCGCCAGCTTCGCGATCAACACGTTCGCCATCACCGCGAGCGCCGGCGCCAACGGCGGCATCTCGCCCAGCGGTGCCGTGAACGTGAACGCGGGCGCCTCTCAGGGATTCACGATCACGCCGGCCGCCAGCTATCACGTGCTCGACGTGCTGGCCGACGGCGCGAGCGTGGGCGCGGTGACCACGTACAACTTCACGAACGTGCTCGCGAACCACACGATCGCCGCCAGCTTCGCCATCAACGTGCACACGATCACCGCGAGCGCCGGCACGGGCGGCAGCATCTCGCCGGCCGGCCCTGTAAACGTGAACGAGGGTGCGGGCCAGTCGTTCACGATCGCGGCGAACACGGGCTATCACCTGGTCGACGTGCTGGTGGACGGCAGCTCGGTGGGCGCAGTGGCGAACTACAGTTTCACGAACGTCACGGCGGACCACACGATCGCGGCCAGCTTCACGATCGTCACGTACACGCTCAGCGTGAACGTGGTGGGCGGCGGCAGCGTGAATGTGGCGCCGAACCCGGCGTCGTACCCCTACGGCACGCCGGTCACGCTCACGGCGGTGCCGGCGGCCGGAAATGCGTTCATCGGCTGGAGCGGCGACACCACGACGGCGGGCAACCCGCTCTCGATCGTGATCACCGCGAACCGTTCGTTCACGGCGACGTTCGCCGACACGGCGGCGCCGAGTGTCGCGGTGACGGCACCGAACGGCGGCCAGTCGCTGCTGGTCGGCGCGCACACGAACCTCACGTGGACGGCCGCGGACAACGCGGGCGTCACGGTGGTCGACCTGTTCCTGTCGCGTGCGGGCGTGGCGGGCCCGTATGACTCGATCGCCACGAACCAGGCGAACTCGGGCACGTACGACTGGATCGTGACCGGCCCCTCGACGTCGCAGGCATTCCTAAAGGTCGTCGCGCACGACGCCGCGGGCAATACGGCGTCGGATAAGAGCGACGACGCCTTCGCCATCACGAGTACGACGGGCGTCGACGACGGCCCCGTGACGGCGTTCGCGCTATCCTCGGTCGTCCCGAACCCGATGCGTGGTGTGGCGCACGTGACCTTCGCACTGCCGCGCGCCGCGCGCGTGCATGTGGGCGTGCTCGACGTGCAGGGCCGCGAGGTCCTCACACTTGCGGACGGCGAATATGGTGCCGGCCGGCACGTGGTGCAGTTGGCGAACGTGCACGCCTTCACGCCGGGCCTGTACTTCGTACGCATGACGGCGCCGGGGCACACGCTCGTCAATCGCTTCGCAGTCATGAGATAGCCGCGGATTGCCGTTACGACGTCCGCGTGCGAGATTCGCGAGATGCTCCCATTCGATCTGCCGCTCCTGCGCGCGCTCAACGGCTGCATGCACCGCTCGCCGGCATTCGATGCGGCGGTGATCATGCTCAGCCAGAACAACCTGCTCAAGGGCGGGCTCACGATGGCGATCCTCTTCGGGCTCTGGTCGCGCACCGAAAGGAACGACATCACCCGACGCGTCTCGCTCCTGGCCACACTGGCGGGCGGGATACTGGCCGTGGGCTTGGGCCGGGCACTGGCGCTCGGCCTGCCCATGCGGATCCGCCCGATGCATGATCCGCTCGTACACACGGTGCTGCCCTTTGGACTCAAAACCATCGAGTTGCGTGGCTGGAGTTCCTTCCCGAGCGACCATGCGCTCGTATTCATGGCGATCGCGTGCGGGACGTTCTACGTCTCACGTCGCGCCGGCGCATTGCTCGCTGTGCACGCCGCGCTGATCATCTGCGTACCGCGGATCATGCTCGGACTGCACTACCCGAGCGACATCCTTGGCGGTTGGTGCATCGGCGTGCTCACTGCCGTGGCGATGCAGCGCGCCGCGATCCGTCGCCTGATCGAGCGCGCCTGCATGCCGCTGCACGAGGCGCGGCCCGGGCTCTTCCACGCCGCGCTGTTCATCCTCTGCTTCCAGCTCGCCGACATGTTCGACGACCTGCGGCGACTGGCCACGGCGCTCGTGGCGCTGCTCAAGGCGTGAGCGCCGCTAGGGCTGGCGTTCCACCTCGCACAGCACCGACTGCAGGTCGTTGAAGACCACGCGCGCTGGCTTCTTGGGCGCGAGCGGCAGGTCGAGCTCAGTGACCGGGCCGCGCACCCACACGCGCTGCCGCGAATAGCTGCCGTCCGCGAAGTCGACGCGCACGAACACCGGCATGCGGAACGCCTCGGGCACCTGCGTCTGTTCGATGCGGCCGTGGATGCGCCACTGCCCACCTTCGGCCGGCGTCCACGCCCAGTGCACCTTGTACGTCGGCACATCGGTGCCGTAGACCCACTGCTCGAAGAACCAGCCCAGGTCCTCGCCTGCGGCCCTCTCGGCCGCCGCGCGGAAGTCCTCGGTGAACGCCTTGCGGCCTGCCCAACGCTGGTAGAAGTCGCGCAGCAGGCCGCGAAAGCGGTGCTCGTCGCCGCTCGCGTCATCGAGCAGATAGTTGCGCAACATGTGCAGCACCCACGCGCCCTTCTCGTAGATGATCAACGAGTAGTCGTCGGGCGTGGCGCTGCTGTTCGTGCGCGGCCCCAACCAGATCGGCCCCGCCTGCTTCTCGCCGCCGAGAGGAAAGCGCCGGTTGATGAGGAGGTCCTTGCGCCAGGCCTCGAGCACGTCCAGATAGGCCTTCGAATCGTGCCGGCCTGCCTGTGTGTACCAAAGCGATGAGAAATCACTGAAGCCTTCCGAGAGCCAGCGGTCGTGATAGGTGGCGTCGTCCACGCCGAGTCCCCACCACTGATGCGCGATCTCATGCGCGCGGATCAACTCGGGCGAGTGCTCCGGCCCCGGAGCCACGGCGTCCTTGCGCAACATCAGGTGGATCAGGCCGGGGAAAGCCACATACACATCGGCGGGCGTCTCGACGGCCTGGAACGAGTGCGCGAGAGGCGCGCCCAGCTCGTTCTGGAAGAATTTGAGCGCGCGCGCCACATCGCGCGTGACGCGTTCGTCGTCATCCCGCGGCGCCCACACGTGCGCGTCATCGAGCGTGACCTCCTTGCCGGCAGCCGCCACGTGGCGGATCCATACCGTGAGCGGCGGCAGCGAATCCGAATGCACGTGATAGGCCTTGAGAAAGTTCACGTCGAACGATGCCCACGGCAC
>JANYBS010000121.1 GCA_025360715.1 Candidatus Eiseniibacteriota bacterium
CCACCGTTGCCGTCCTCCTCGGGCTCATCGTCGCTGCCTTCGAAGGCACCGTCGTCGCCGGCGCGATGCCTTCGATCACGCGCTCGCTCGGCGGAATGCCGCTCTACGCGTGGGCCTTCACAGCGTTTCTCGTGACCTCCACCCTGGGCGTGCTGGTGTGCGGAAAGCTGGCCGATGCGTTCGGTCGCCGACCGGTGTTCATCGGCGGGATGCTGGTGTTCCTGCTCGGCTCGCTGCTGTGCGGGGCGTCACCGACCGTGGGCGCGTTGATCGCGTTCCGCGCACTCCAGGGCACAGGTGGCCCGCCGCGAGCTGGAGTCGATGGGCGCCGGGCGCCATGCGGTGACGCTGGGTGAGGAGGAGCCGCTGCCAGCGGGCCTCTACTTCGTGCGATTGACGCAGGGCGGGCAGCACGCCATGCAGCGGTTCACCGTGCTGCGGTGACCACGCTCACGCGCCTCAGCGGCTCCCGCTCGTCCCGTCGGCCCTCGGCGTCACCTTCGCGCTATCGGCCGGGGCGCCGATCGTGATGCCCAGGCGGCCGAAGTAGGCGACGATGCCGCTCGAGAGCTGCTGGCTCATGGCGCGCTGGAACTCCGGGCTCGTGAGCAGCTTCACTTCGCGCGGATTGTTGATGAACGCGGTCTCGACCAGCACGCTTGGGAACTCCACCGACTTGAGTACGGCGAAGCCGGCCTGCTTGATGCCGCGCGACTCCACGCGGCGGTCGGCGGCGATGTGGTCGACCAGCGTCTCGGCCAGGAACTGGCTGCGTTCGAGCGCCGAGTTGCGCTTGACGTCGTAGAGCACGCCCACGACATCGTCCTGCGCCTGCGCGGAGACGCCGCCCACAAGGTCGGCGGCGTTCTCGATGTCGGCGAGGTCCTTGTCGGCCTGATCGTTGGCGCCCTTGAGCGAGAGGAAGTAGACCTCGGTGCCGCTGCCCGAGCCGCGGCGTTTGCTCGAGTTGCAGTGGATCGAGATGAACAAGTCGGCGCGCGACTTCTCGGCGATCTTGTAGCGCTGGTGCAGCGGGATGAAGAAGTCGCTGTCGCGCGTGAGCATCGCGCGCACGCCCGCGAGCTTGTTGAGCTCCTCGGCCAGATCGCGTGCCACGGCCAGCGTGACGTTTTTTTCATATACACCACCGGGACCGTGGGCACCGGTGTCCTCGCCGCCGTGCCCGGCGTCGATCACCACCAAGCGCACGCGGTCGCGCTTCTTGGCGGTGGCGATGCTGGCCAGGCGCTTGTCCTCGGCCGCCTGCGCACCGGCGCGCTCCACGTCGACGACCACGCGGAACGTGGCGTTCTCGCCGGCGTCGAGCGTGAAGACCTTGAAGTCGGAGCCCGGGCGCATGAACAAGGTGAGATGCGCGCCGTTGCTGTCGACGATCGTGTACACCGAGTCCACGGCCGAATCGCGCACGGCGAGCGCGCGCGTCACGCCTTCGGCGATCGCGAGCCCCGGCTGCGGCACGGTGATCACCAACTGCGGCGCCGAGCCCGAATCCGGCGTCACGAGCGTGACGCGGCCGCTGAAGTCGAAGACGACGCGAGTGTTCGACGGCGCTGACCAACTGCGTACGCTCATGAGCGTCAACACGCTCGGCCGCGCGGGTGTGGCGGTGGCGGCGGACTCTTCGCCCTCACCGTCCTCGGCGACCGCGGCCTTCCTGGCCTTGGCAGCGCGTGTCGCGCTCGCGCTGGGGTGACGCCGGCGCTTGGCCGCCTCGGCAGGCGCCGCGAATGACGCGATCGCCAGCGCGAGGCCGCACAGCACTGTGAGCGCGCGCAGCAACGTGGGGTTCCATCGCATGACTTCTCCGCCTTCCGTGGCACGAACGGGAGGTGACCCACCGGCCACCTCCCGCCCATGTGATGCGCTGTGTCTAACCCGGGCTGCGTTACTTATCAAGCCGCAGCGCCACGTAGCGCGTGCCAGTCGTGTTCGTGACGGACAGCACCGCAGGGCGTCCCGCCTTGCGCGCGTCGCTCACCATGCGCGCAAAAGCGGCCGAGTCCTTGACCGGCGTGCGGCCGACCAGCTCGATGATGTCGTTGGGCTGGATGCCGTTGTCGTCGGCGACACTGCCCTCGGCGACGTCGGTCACCCGCACGCCGTTATCGAGGCCGATCTGACGCTTCTCGTCGTCGCGCAGGTCGCGCACGGTAAGCCCGCCAAGATCGCTCTTCTCGGCTTCGGGCGCCGGCGTGTTGCTGGCGAGCTTGGTGTCGCGGTCCATGAGCTTGACCGTGACCGGCACGCGCCGGCCATCACGCATGATCACCAGGTTGACCGGCGTGCCCACGGGCGTGTCAGCGACCTTGAGGCGCAGCTTCTGCATGTCGGCGACCGGCTGGCCCATGAACTCCACGATCACGTCGTTGCGCTGCAAGCCGGCAGCCGCGGCCGGCGTGCCGTCGAGCACCTTCTGGATCAGTACGCCGCGCTGACCGGCAAGGCCGAAGCCCTCCGCGATCTCGGGCGTCATCTCGGCCAGGTTCACGCCGAGCATGGCGCGGCGCACCTGGCCGTGCGCGATCAACTGCTCGGCCACGTGGCGCGCAAGGTTGATGGGAATCGCGAAGCCGATGCCCTGGCCGCTCGTGTTGATGGCGGTGTTGATGCCGATCGCCTCGCCGCGGGCGTTGCACAGCGGGCCGCCCGAGTTACCGAAGTTGATCGACGCATCGGTCTGGATGAAGTCCTGGAACTGCGGCGTGCCGCCGTAGATGTTGAGATCCGAGCGGCCCTGCGCGCTGATGATGCCGACCGTGACAGAACCGCGAAGTTCTCCCAAGGGGTTTCCGATCGCGATCGCCCAATCGCCCACGCGCAGACGGTCGGAATCGCCCAGCGGCAGCGTGGGCAGGTTCTTCGCGTCGATCTTGATCACCGCCACGTCGGTCTCGGGATCGGTGCCGATCGTGCGGGCCTTGAACGAGCGGCCGTCGTTGAGCGTGACCGTGATGGTCTCGGCATCCTTGACCACGTGGTTGTTCGTGAGCACACGGCCATCGGCATCGATGATGAAACCCGAACCCGAAGACGGTACCCGCTGCTGGCGATGCGGGTTCTGACCCTGGCCTTGGCCCTGGTCACCGAAGAACCGGCGCATGAAGTCGTCTGCACCGCCCGCGCCATCCTCGGCGCCGCCTTTCTTCTGCACGTCGATGAACACGACCGCCGGCAGCGCCTTCTCGACGACCGAGACAAACGGGCTCTCGGGGATCGCGCCGCTCGTCGCCGCGGCCGACGCGGCATACGTGGCATCCGCAGCGCGCACCTGGCGCGGCATGTTGAGGCCAGCGCTCAGGCCGAGCCCGAGCACGACACCGCCAACGACCAGCGCAGCAGCGCCGAGGAAGTAGTGGCGGGGACGCACGATCGACTTTCCGTCCATTGTTGCTCCTCCGATGGGGATCACGATTCCGTAGACGAGGCCGAGTTCTCGCCCGCACACGGGGCGACGAGGCGCGGCCAGCTTAGAGTCGATCGCCAACGGTGGGAAGGCTGCCAGTCCGGCAGACGATCCATCGCGGCGGCGTGGGGCGTACCCCGTGGCCACGCATTGAGATGCGGCGAGGCCACGGGACGATGCTTGAGACGAGACAGACCGCCAGAACGTTGCATGGCGGACCTGAGAACTGATGAAGTCGTGACAGGTCTGTGCACAGCCGCTATGTGATTGGCGCAGGGCCGAGTCGTGCAAGTACACTCCCCGGCCATGCATCCGTCCACGATCGTGTTCCTTTCGGACGCCCATCTGGGCGCCGAGTCCCCAAAGGTGGAAGCTCCCCGGGCAGCCCGGCTGGCCAGCTTGCTGGACAGCCTTCCCGGGCGGGCCTCCACCCTCTATATCGTCGGGGATCTCTTCGACTTTTGGTTCGAATATCGCACGGCCATCCCGCGGGCCCTGTTCCCCACCCTGGCGGCCCTGCAACGGGTCCGCGAGGCGGGAGTCGAGGTCGTCTACCTGAACGGCAACCATGACTTCTATCTGGGGACTTTTCTGCGGGAAACGTTGGGAATACGCACGGTCGACGGGTCGGTGACCGTACAGGCGCAGGGCCGCAAGCTGTGGGTCCACCATGGCGATGGCCTGGTGGGCGGCGATCTGGGCTACAAGGTTCTCCGCAAGCTGCTGCGCAGCCCGGTCAGCATCGGCCTCTACCGCCTGCTGCATCCCGATCTGGGCATCCCGCTCGCCCACTGGGTGTCGAACCTGAGCCGGGTCAGCCGCGGGCACCCGCCCCTGCAGGCCGCGCGCCTGTGGCGTGAAATCGCCGAACCCAGATTTGCCGAAGGCTTCGACGGCGTGCTCTGCGGGCATTTCCATCATGCTTACGAGCGCCACGAGAACGGCCGCGACTTCGTGGTACTGGGCGACTGGATCGAGCGCTTCACGTACGCGGAGCTCGAGGACGGCAAGCTGACGCTCAAGACGTGGCCGCAGTCAGGCTCCTGATCGCTCGCGGCCGGAGGCTGCAGATCTTCTGGCTCTAAAACCTCGCGTTCACGCTGAATCGGTGCGTGTCGCCAAGGTCGAGCTTGCTCGGCACCCACGCGTAGTCCACGCCGAAGCCGCCGACCACGTAGCCCAGGCCGGCGCTGAAGTTCGTCAGGTCGTCGCCCTCGCGCACGCCCATGCGGAGGGACGCTCCCACCGTGGAAGCAAGTTCGCCGCCCACGGCGAGCACCGCTTGGCGGCCGCGCGTCATACGTGCTTCGAACGCGCTCTCGAGCGAGTAGCTCTTGCCCAGCGCTTTGTGAACCGAGAATCCCGACTGCAGCGACGCGGGCAGGTTCACGGGCGCGCCCTGTTGGCCGTCGACGGTGTAGCGCGCCGAGGGCCCCAGATGGTTCGCGCTCGCGCTCACGCGCATGTTGCTGAAGCGCTTGGGGCTCCAGATGCCGCCGGCGCCGACGCTCCATGTGGTCGCCGCTTCGTTGGCGATGCGCTCGCGCACGGCCTGCGACGTGATGCCCCACGACGTACCGCCGGGCGCGTGCCAGCCGTAGCCCAACTGGAACTCCAGATCGTGTGCGCCAAAGCTGCCGACCAGGTTGCCCAGATCATCGCGCTCGTCGATCGGCTGCGAGTACATGGCGCGCACTGAAGCGGCCAGACCGCCGCCGAAGAGCTGGCCGGCCAGCGCGAACTGATCGTGCTTGAGACCTTGAATCCATTCGATGTGCGTGGCCGAGACCTGAGTACCGTTCACGTCGGAGAGCCCGGCGGGATTCCAGAACGCCGCATCGACGCCGCGCGCCAGCGCGCTGTAGGCGCCACCCATGGCGGCCCCGCGAGCCGTAGCGGGGACTTCAAGAAACGCGAAACCGGGAGGCGCGGCCATGGCGGACGGCGCGGCGAAGGCCAGAAGTGCGGCGATGGGCGCGACGAGGGCGAGAGCGCGACGTACGGACAAGAGCGAAGCCTCCGGGCAGAGTTGCTTGGGGAAAACCAACGGGACCGGTCGCCCGGTCCCGTCGTGTGGTTGGCCTGAGCAAGTGACGGTCGCATGAATATACCCCGGATCGCCCGGGATGCGCCCGCCTATCGGTGGTGCCCGTCGCCCTTCTCGCGCTGCTCCGGCTCGCGTTTGGGCTCCTGCCGGGGCGCGGGCGTTTGACGCTGTGCCGGCTGTGCCGGACGCTCGCGCGGCGGCTCGAACCGTGGCGACTCCCGCCGCTCCGGACGCGCCGGCTCATTGCGCGGCGCCTCGCGGTGCTGCGGCACGTAGCGCGGCGGATCATTGCGCGGCGTCTGGCGGCGCGTGCCGCCATCGTCCGACGGCGGACGCGACGCGGGCTCGGGCCGCGCCTGCGGCTTCTCGCGCCACTGCGGACGCTGGCCCTCGTCGCCCTGGGGCGCGCGGGTCACCGGCAGACGTGACGTGTTGTCGTCCTTGCCGCGGAATGCGGGGCTGCCCGAGGGCTGCGGCGATCCGCCACCGTTCTCGCCACGCGGCCGGCCATCGCGGCCGATCGGCGTCGGCATGCGGAAGCCCCGCTTCTCCGCGTTGGTGTACAGGTAGCCCGGCGGCGGCGACGCGGGGTTGAAGCCCCCGCGCGGCTGCGGCGGCACATAGCCCACCGGCGGGGCGGGCGACTTGTAGCGCACGAGATCCTTGCCCCACAGGTTATTCCAGCGCTGGTAGCCATCCCACGACGAGAAGCGCGAGTGGTCGTTGTACCAGGGCTGATAGCGCGGCGGGCAATCGTCGCGCACGACGTAGTAGTAGTACGGGATCGAGTTGCCCCAGCACCCCGGGCCCCAGCTCCAGTTCCAGTTCACGCGGAAGTCCACGACGCTGCAGTTCGTGTAGTACGGATCGAACCCGTCCCAGAACGCGTAGCGATTCGGGCGGTGGCAGTCGTTGCAGATGTAGCGCGGGTAACGCACTTCGTGCGCCACGTAGTACGACGCATACGACGACGCGAACTCTTCGGTATCCGACGGATGCCCCAGCACCCGGCGACGGATGCGCTCCATGGCCACGTAGGGGTCGCCCACGACGCGGCCGTCGTTGTCGAAGCCCTCTTCATCGTCGTGCTTGTCGGCTTCGTCGTAGCCCACGCTGGCGGCCTGCGGATCGTACGGACGCAGGTACCACGGCAGGTCGCGGAACGGTTCACGCGAGGCGATCGCCACGATGAAGCCCTGACCCGTGGCCTTCTCCACCGTGAGCTCGTACTTGGAATCCTCGGGCGGCAGGTGATACGTGCGCTTGCCTTCGACCATGCCGGCATCGCGGCGCCACGGGAACAGCACGTTCACGTGGCCTTCGGAGTCGATCTCGTACACGAGCAGGTGCGCGTCATCGTTGGAGCGCACCTTCACGTTCATGGCCTCGCCGGGCTGATAGACGGCGTCATCGCCACGGTCGGTCCAGACTTCCAGGCCGAGCGTGCGCGCCGCTGCAGCCGAGACGCCCGCCCACACGCAGGTGAGCGCAGCCGCCAGGGAAAGCAGCAGGATCGGGACACGATTGCGGTTCATGGTGGGCTCCTTACGGCGGAGCGGCGGCGAAACTGCCGCGGCTCCGCATGGCTGCTGATGCGCCGTCGTGGCGCCGAGTGTTGGCGTCACGCTTATCTTACTCTGCAAACGCGCTCTGCGGTGACGCTTTGCTCCGAATTCACCGCTTCCAGAAGACCGGGCGGGCCGCCGGCCACTGGCCCTCTTCGACCGCACGACGGGCCGCTAGCTCGGGATTGCCCTGGGCGGTCTGGTACGCCCAGTCGAACGTGACCTGGGTCGCGCTCAGGGCGGTGACGCGGAACTTGGCGAAGTGGTTGTCGCGGGTCCAGACCACGTAGCAGTGGCCGAGGATCAGCTCGACCGTGCCGGTGGGCGACCAGCCGTTGGCGGGCGCCACATCGACGTGATCCAGCGTGGCGCCATAGCCGGCGTCCTGGATGTCGGTGTTCAGGTCCTTGGCGAACATCTCGTACACGTTGCCGTTGTAGCCGAAGTAGATGTCGGTCTCGGGATCGCTCGAGCTGCGCGGCGTGTACTGCGAGAAGTCCCAGCCCGCGCCGTTGACGCTGTTGACGAAGTTGCCCAGCGCCACGCCGGTGCCGGCGGGACGCGGCGTGTCGTAGATCGTCTCGTACGAGAGCGCGCTCTCGTTGCCGGCCGCGTCGAGCGCGGCGATCGCGAAGTACTTGGTGACGCCGTTGACCATGCCGGTCGCGTCGAACGCCGTGATATTGGCACCCACGGTGCCCACGCGCGTATAGGGGCAGTTCGCCCCTGAGGCACAATCGCCTTCGTAGATGCGGTAGCCGGCCACGTCGGACTCGGGATTGCCGAGCCAGTACAGCGCCACCGAGTGATCCCCGGTCACGGTGTACAGGCCGCGGGGCGCCGAGGGCGGCGTGACATCGCGCGGCGCGGTCGTGTGTTCGCTGACGCAACCGGTGAGTCCCGCCAACAGCACCAGGGACAGGAAAGCGTTCGGGATCCGCATGACTGGTACCTCCCTTCCACCGGATGACGCGCCAGATGGCGCGGAGTTCCGCAAGACTGACGCAGCCGTTATACCGCAATGGCCGTGCCATGGCGTGAACGGGACTTGGCGCCACGAGCGGACGGCGGCCTGCCGGCGCGCCGAAGTGCGTCGCGGCCGCGATCCACGCGGGTCTCGCGCCACCGGCGGGCCCTTCGCCGGCAAAAAAGAAGCCGCCGCCAGGTCTCGGCCTGGCGGCGGTTCAGGTGTGCGCCGCTGTCGCACATGTGCGAAGAGCGCTACACCGGCAAGAAGTGGACACCGGTGTTGCAGCGTCGCTTCATCAGCCTCGACATCCCCCAGTGTTGGCTATTGAAGCGATCGACCGGTGTCCATGTGCCCCTGGTTGCCGGGTCCCTGCGAGCTCCGGGCGCTGACCGGGTCTGCTGCGCTGATCGGGCTCGAGGGCCGTCCCCCGGACTTCCAGAGGAATCCTGCGGACTGCAAGTCTGTGGTGTCACTCCAAGCTAGCCGGTGGCGAAGGCAGGTGCGTTGTCGTGAGACGGGGCTCGTACCCTCGACCAGACCCTCGCGCAACCGGCTAGCCCAGATGATGATCCAGCGATGTGTTGCTGGCGTTGGAGGTCCCCCCCTCCGACAACGTACATGAGCAGCCGGCGTGCCAAAGTATGGACACCGCCCGCACATTCTCATGACCTGTTGTCGTTACAGCACTTGCGCGTCCGTGGCGAGATGGGCCGCGCTCGTGGTGTCACCCTCGGGTCGCAAGCCGATGTGGAAAGAAGATTACAAAGCGAAGCCCCGCACGGCTAACTCGCTGTGCGGGGAGGATTTGAGTATATAAAGAAACTTTCTATACAGGGTATGAAAGTTTTTTCTAGTTCTCGTGTGCCGGGCTGGCCGGTTCGAGACCGAAGGCGCGGATGCGGCCGAGCAGCGTGGGATAGCTGAGTCCCAGTTCGCGGGCGACGCCGGCCTTGTTGCCGTGGTGGCGGTCCAGCGCCTCGGCGATCACCTGGCGCTCGAGTTCGCTCACGGTGCTGCGCAGCGTGCGGCCCGGCGATGGCTTCACGCGCATGGGCGATGCGGGCGACTGCGGCGTGTCGTGCGCGGCACGCGACACACCGATGTGTGCGCGCGCCTTGATCTCGCGCAGCTCCACGGGCAGCAGGTCGGGGCCGAGCGTGTCGCCATCGTCGGCGAGCACGACCATGCGCTTCACGGTCTTCTCGAGCTCGCGCACGTTCCCGCGCCAGTCGTGGTCCAGGAAGATGCGCATGACCTCGGGCGCGAAGCCGCGGACCGACTTGTCCATCTGTCGCGTGTACATGGCGAGGAAGTGCTGCGCCAGCACCGGGATGTCCTCGCGCCGCTCGCGCAGCGACGGCACACGCACGGTGATGTCGTTGAGGCGATAGTACAGATCCTCCAGGAAGCGGCCTTCGCGGATGCGCTCGCGCAGGTCACCGCCGGTCGCGCAGATCACGCGCGCGTCGACTTTCTTGTTACGAGTGGCACCCACAGGACGGATCTCACCGCGGTCGAGCACGTGCAGCAGCTTGGCCTGCACCGACTCGGGGATCTTCTCGATCTCGTCCAGGAAGATCGTGCCGCCGGCGGCTTCTTCGAACAGGCCCGCCTTGTCGCGCGTCGCACCGGTGAAGGCGCCTTGGATGTAGCCGAAGAGTTCGCTCTCGAGCAGCTGCTCGGGCAGCGCCGCGCAGTTGACCTGCACGAACGGACGGTCGCGGCGATTGCTGATCTCGTGCACCACCTGCGCGAAGAGCCCCTTGCCCGTGCCGGTCTCGCCCATGAAGAGGATCGTCGCGGGGCTGTCCCCGACCTTGCGCAGCAATGTGAGGATGTCGAGCACGTCGCGCGACTGCGTGATCACGCGCTCCGAGCCGGGGCTCGGGCGCAGCTTGTCGCGCAGCTGCTGATTCTCGACCAGCAGCAGGCTGCGCTGCGCTTCGACGATTCCGACCGCCGCGCTGTTCGCGAGCACGGCGAGCAAGTTGAGCTCGCGCTGCTTGAAGGAGCCGAGCAGGTTGTCGTTCAGGCGGTCCACATAGACCAGGCCCACCGCCTGCGACGGGAAGTTGAGCGGCACGCACACGAGCGAGCCAACGCCTTCGAGCGCTTCGGTAAGCGCGTCGGTGAAGCGCGGATCGGCGGTGACGCGGCTCGAGAAGATCGGCCCGTTCTCGGCGATGCGCGCCCCGCCCACGTTCTCGAGCACTCGCAGCATGCGGCGCGCGCGGTCGCGGCCCAGGCCGTGCTGCGCGACCACGTCCAGGCGGCCCGATCCGGCACTGAACGCGAGGAAGCCGCGATCGCCGCCGCTGTGCTCGACTGCGAGCTTCACGATCGATGACAGGAGCCCGTCCATGTCGGACGTCTCGCGGAAGAGGCGGTTGGCCTCTTCGAGCGCGCGGAATTCATTGCAGGTGCTGAGCGAGACCGCCACGTACTGGCGCTCGATCTCGCGGCGCAATGCGCCGGCACGCTCCTCGGTCTCGGGATCGCCGCTCTCGGCGAGCCAATGCTCGGCCTGCTCCAGCAACGATGAGGCCTGATCGAAGTGTTCGCGCTCGGACTCGATGCGCGCCAGAGTGAGCAGCGCTTCTGCCGCGAGCGGCATCACTCCCAGCTGGCGGAAGAGCGCAGCCGCGCGTCGGGACGCATCGGCGATGGGATCCACCGCCAGGCGCAGGCGCTGGCTCGTGGGCAGCAGCAGCACGCAAGTGCCGCGCTCAGCCAGCGACAGCGCCAGCTCGTAGGTCTCGCCCAGCTGATCGAAGATCTGCGCGGCCTCGCGCAGGCGCGCTTCCATCGTGGCCGCCTGTCCACGCGCGGCATCCACGTGCGCCAGGGCGCGCAGCGCGATCGCGTATTCCACACGGTCGCCCAAGCGCTCGGCCAAGGCGAGCGCCTTGGCCAAGTGGCTCGACGCCTCGTCGAGCCGGCCCAGCAGCGTGAGCGCCATACCCAGGCGCGATTCCAACTCCATGACCATATCGCCCTGCGGCGCCAAGGCGCGCGCCTCTTCAAGCGCGGGCTCGAGCATCTGCATCGCGGTCGCGCCATTGCCGCGGTCGATCTCGAGCTCGGCGATGAACTCGCGCGCGAGCAGCGCTTCGCGCAAGGCCGGCGCCTGCTGCGCCAGCTCGAGCGCCCGGCGGAAGTGCTCCGCGGCGCGCTCGTACTGGCGGCGGCGGCGGCACATCATGCCCAGCGCGAGCAGCGCCATGGCCTCGCCGCTCGGATGCGAGATGTCGCGGCTGATCCGCAGCGAGTGGCGGAAGTGTTCGTCGGCCAGGTCCCACTGTCCCAAGCGGTAGCGGATCAGGCCCAGGTTCTGGTGATGCGCGCGCATGCGGGCGTACAGGCCCTTGCGCTCGTCGATCTGCAGCGCCTGCTCGAGGAAGCGGGTCGCCTCGCGCCACTCGCGCAGGTTCTTGTAGATGAGGCCCAGGTTGTTGAGCGCGATCACGAGGCCATCGGCGTGGTCGATGCGGCGGAACGTGGCGACGGCGTTCTGCAGCCATTCGATCGCGGCGTGCGGCTGACCCAGGCGCGCCAGCGTGGCACCGATGGTCTGCGTGACCTTGCCGACTGCGAGATGCTCGTTGGTGTCGCGCAGCACGGCGTAGGCATACCGGCCGTAGGCCAGCGCACGGCGATACTCGCCCTTTTCGTACAGGATCGCAGCGTAGCGGCTGGCGATGCGGGCGTTGAGCCGGGAATCGCCCAACAGCCGGGCTTCGCGCCGGGCGAGCGCGGTGTCGATCAGGGCGCCCTGATAATCGCCACGACCGAATCCGGCCTCGCTCGCCTTGAGAAGCAGGCGGACGCGGTCTGTCAGAGCATCGGCGCGAGCTTCCGCCAGCGCGAGGCGGTAGGCCTCGAGCGCGCCGGCGAAGTTGTCGGCAGCCAGATGGAGATCTCCGACCGACTCATGTTGCGTCTGACTTGGCGACGGGGCCAAGCCAGAACGAGCCGGATCGGGGGGGATCGCTCTCTGCACGTGAGAACCCTCGACGATTCAACACACCCGGTGGCGTTCGTCGGCCATCCTGCCGACAACGCCGGACATCATGAAGTCAACGATCCGCGGCGTCAGAAGTGACTAGCCGCGGATCGCCTTGAACATGGCCCAGAACTTCATCATCGCAATGGTCGTCATCTGGATCCACAGCGGCGAATCCGGATCGCCACTCACGGGGCTTGCAGCGCCCGTGGGGACGGCCTTGGGAAGCGGCGCGCCGGAGCCCGCATCGGGCTCACCGGTGAATGGACCCGTACCGGGCTTCAGCGTCGCGCCCGAGTTCGTCGATGTGTGCGCGGTATGCATGCGCACATACGACGACGCGGAACTGACGCTGGCCCCGAGTACGGTCGTGAGGACCGCGACGAGGACCAATGGGACAAGGAGTCTGTTGCGGAACATCTTCATCAGCGTCACCCGCTCCCTCCAAACACTGGCTTCGTGTGGGAATACACTGCGGACCGGCCGGAGGGGCTCCGATCTCGCGCGACACGGAAATTAAGTTTTGGGGGACCTGCCGTTTGCCGAAAGGAAGTATCCGCCTCTTGTGAAGAAGTGGTCAACGGATATTTCTTGGGGTGCGTCCGGAGCCGCCGCCCCGGCGCTCGCGGGTCAGCTCTTGCGCGCGCGCCATTCCTCGGCGGCCAAGTGGACCAAGCCATAGCGCAGACCCTGCGTCGAGCACACCAGGCCGGTAGCCTCGAAGCGGCTCACGAGTGCCTCGACGACCAGCACCCCGGCGCCGATGATGTCGGCACGGCCTTCGCCCATGATCGGATGCTTGCGGCGTTCCGCCTGGGAAGCACCCGCGATGCGGGTGACCAGCTCATCCAAGCGGTCGCGGCGGATGAACCAGCCTTCCAGCAGCGACGGCTCGTAGTCCGCCAGGCCGCGGTCCATGGACGCCAGCACGGTGACGGTGCCGCCGACGCCGGCAAGGAGCGTGGTCCGGGTGGGCAAAGATGCACAGCCATGCATGATTCGCTCGCGGATGCTGGCCCGCGCGGCGTCGAGTTGCTCGGGGGTCGCGGGATCGTCCGGCAACAGTTGCTCGGTGAGCGTGACGGCGCCGAATGGCAGGCTGGTCCAGCGCCCGGGCTGGGCGCCGACGCCGCTCACCACCTCGGTGCTGCCGCCGCCCAGATCGAACGCCACGCATTGGCTGGCGCGCGCCGCGCCGCCCAGTCCCAGCACGACTGCGCGGTAGACCAAGCGCGCTTCATCCTCGCCGCTCAGGATGCGCACCGGGACGCCGGCGCGCTTGGAGAGGCGCTCGGCCACTTCAGCGCCGTTGGCGGCGCTGCGCAATGCGGCCGTGGCGCCGACGATCACGTGCACCGCGCCGAGCGACCGTGCGCGGCGGGCGAATTCCTGGACGATGATGCCGGCGCGCTCGACCAGGTCCTCGGCCACGACCCCGCTCTCGTGCAGACCCTTGCCCAGCCGGCAGGATTCCCCGGCGCGGGTGACGGTCTCGAGCGAGCCCCAGCCGCCCGTGTCCGGGATCTCGGCCACGAGCAGGCGCACGGAGTTGGAGCCGATATCAATTGCACCGACACGCATATGTTCGACTCCGGCTACAGGAGGAAATCTTCGAGTTCGCTGCGAACCGGGCGGGGCCTTGGAAGAGACGGGGCCGACTCGGGGGCGACATTTGTACCAGAGATCGCGGTCGCGGGTGCAGCGCGCGCCGGCAGTGGCGGATTCGCCGCTGTGGGCGCGGCTGCGGCGCGTGCGCGCGAGGCGCGTGGCGCGGCGCGTTGTACGTGATCGGCAACGTCCGAGGCCGCCCCGGGCGCGGCGGCCCCGCCCGTGCACCACGCCAGGAGCCCCGCCACTTCGGGGCGCTCAAGGCGCAACCGCACGCGCACGCGCTTTCCCTCGCGCTTGGCGACCACGGCGCCGGCGGCGACCAGCGCCTGCACGTGGCGGGTGGTGCAGCTTTGTGAGAGCCCCACTTGTGCGGCCAGTTCAGTCACGCAGCGTTCGCGGTCCGCCAGCAGCTGGAACAGGCGGAAACGCGAGGCATGGCCGACGGCCGCGAGCAGGTGGTGATGGCGTGTGAGCGTAGCGTTCATTGCATGGTCATGCATACCATTGGCGGGGCGTTGACCGCAAGCGAACGCGCTTGTTACTGTCCCTCATCCACCTTCCAAGAGATGAGTCTGCATATGAGCAACGCCCTCCCGATCCTTCCCAGCGACGCCTCCCCCAGCTTCTACGGCATGCGCCGTGAGCGGCTGGCTGAGAAACTCGCCGTCTATGGCGTCCCCGCCTACCGCGCCGACCAGATCTTCAGCTGGGTCTACCAGAAGCACACGCGCGATGCGGGCGAGATGATGAACCTGCCCGCGCCGCTGCGCCGCGACCTCACGTCGATCTGCGACCTGGCGCTGCCCGCGGCGGCCAAGGTCATGCGCAGCGCCGACGGCGACACGCACAAGTTCGTACTCACGCTCGCCGATGGTGCGCGCGTGGAGAGCGTGTCGATGCGTTCGCCCAAGCGCATGACGTTCTGCGTGTCGAGCCAGGTGGGCTGCGCGCTCAAGTGCTCTTTCTGCGCGACTGGGCTCATGGGCCTCACGCGCAACCTGCGAGCGGAAGAGATCGTCGCCCAGGTCGTCGCGATGGGTGACTATCTCAACTGGGAAGACGACCGTTTCAATATCGTGTTCATGGGCATGGGCGAGCCGCTCGCGAACCTCGCCGCGGTGAGCGAAGCCATTCACATCTTGCACGACGACCACGGCATCGGCCTGGGCGCGCGCCGCATCACGGTGAGCACGTCGGGATTGGTGCCGCAGATACACGAGCTCGCGAAACTCGGCCTGCAAGTCGGCCTCGCGGTCTCGCTGCACGCCACCACCGACGAGCTTCGCGACCAACTGGTGCCCGTCAACAAGCGCTGGCCGATCGCCGAGCTGCTCGACGCCGCGCGCGAGTACGGCCACAGCGTGGGCCGACGAACCACGCTGGAATACACACTGCTGGGCGGCGTCAACGACAGCATGGCCGACGCCGACCGGCTGGCGTCGTTCGCACGCGCGCTGCCCAGCAAGGTGAACATCATCCCCTACAACCCCGTGCCCGGCCTGCCATGGAAGCGCCCCTCGCCCGAGGCCATCGAGGCCTTTGCGCAGCGCCTGTATCCGCACGCTCCAGCTGTGACCGTGCGCGATACCAAGGGCGGCGAGATGTGGGCGGCTTGCGGACAGCTCGGGGGCCTCTCGCCCGACGCATGACCTTCCGCGCGCGGCTGCTGCTGGCGCTGCTGTGCCTGGCGCTGGTCCCCACGCTCATCCTGACGCTCTTCGCGCTGAACGAGCTGCGCCAGACGACCGCGCGCTGGTACAGCCCGGGCGTCGACCGCGCGCTGGGCTCTTCGGTGGAGGTGAGCCGCGTCGCGCTCACACGCGTGGAGGCCACCATGCTCGAGCGCGCCGACGACTGGGCGATCGGCATGGGCGCCATGCCGCTCGACGCCGCGCGCCGCGCCGGCCTGCGCGATGGCCTGCGCGAGGCGGGCCTCGATCTGGTGCAGGTCTATCACCGCGAGTCTGGCCGCTGGGTGCTGCGCGATCATGTGGCACCGGCCGGCGTGCTCACGGCGGAGTCGCTCGATGTGGGCGCGGGCATCGACTCGGCGCTTTCGAGCGACCGGCTGGTGCGCTCTCCGCAAGGCGTGCTGGCAGCGGTCGCGCGTGCCGACAGCGCCACGGTGGTGGTGACCGGCGTGCGGCTGACGCCCGATTTCTTCGAGCAGCTACGGCAGATCGTTCAAGCCCGCGCGCTGTACGGCGGCGCGCGGTCGCTCTCGAGCCTGTACCAGACCGAGCTGCTCATGCTGCTCGCGCTGCTCGCGATCGCGATCGCCGTGGGCGCGTTCATGGTCGCCCGCGTGCTCTCGCAGCAGCTCACCCACCCGCTGCGCCAGATGTCGGCGGCATTCGAGCGCGTGGCCGGCGGCGATCTGGAGACGCGCGTGCACGAGAGCGGCGCAGCCGAACTGCGCTCGCTCGCGGCGTCGTTCAACGCCATGACCGCGAGCCTGGCGCAGGCGCGCGCGAGCCTGGCCGTGGCCGAGCGAGAAGCCGCGTGGCGCGAGGTGGCCCAGCGCCTGGCGCATGAGATCAAGAATCCGCTCACGCCCATGCACCTGAGCTTGCACCGGCTCAAGAAGCGCGTGGACATCGTGCCGCAGGAACAACGCCAGGTCGTGCGCGAGTCACTCGAGGCGCTGCTGCAGGAAGTCGAGCATCTGACCAAGCTCGCCGAGCGTTTCTCGCAGTTCGCGCGGCTGCCCGAGGCCACACTGGAGCCCCAGGAACTCTCGGCGCTCGCGCGTGCGGCTGTGGCGCTGCACGAGCCCGAGCGTGTGAGCGTGCAACTGACTTGCGATGCGCCCGTGCACGTGCGCGGGGACCGTCTGCTACTCTCGCGCGCGATCCACAACCTGCTGCTCAATGCGCTCGAAGCGATCGAAGCGAGCCCCGATGGCGCGACGATCGAGGTGCTCACGGGCACTGGCGCCGGCGAAGGCTGGGTCGAGATCCGTGATCGCGGCCCGGGGCTCAAGCCCGACGTGCGCGACAAACTATTCGAGCCCTATGTGAGTACGAAGAACCGCGGCAGTGGCCTGGGGCTGTCGCTCGTGCGCGACATCGCCACGCAGCACGGCGGCCGCGTCACGCTGGAGGATCGCGAAGGCGGCGGCGCGGTGGCGCGCCTGACGCTGCCGCTGATCGAGGACACGCTCTGAGTCCCACCGAGAGGAACCGCATGGCCCCGGCCGAACACTTCAAGATCCTGCTCATCGATGACGACAGCGCGATCCGCCGCCAGCTGCGCGGCGTGCTCGAGGACGAAGGCCATGAGACCGCCGAGGCGCCCACGGCGGCCGACGGTTACGCGCAGCTCGAGAAGGGCAGCTACGACGCGGTGCTGCTCGACCTGCGCATGCCGGGCGAGCACGGGCTCGACGCGCTGGTGAAGATCCGCGAGATGGCGCCCGACACGGCGGTGATCATCGTCTCGGGCGAAGGCACGCTTGAACACGCGATGAAGGCTGGTCAGCGCGGCGCGTATGACTTCATCGAGAAGCCCATCCGCGACCCCGATCACTTGATCGAGACGCTGGGCGAGGCGGTGCGCGTGACGCGGTTGCGGCGGCGGCCTGGCGCGGGCGGCGCGGGCGGCGCGAGCGCGGGTCACAGCGCCGCTGCATCCGCGAGCGGCGCGAGCGATGCGTCGCTCGAGTTGGCGACGTCGCCATCCATGGGGCTGGTGGGCCAGAGCCCGGCGATGGAACGCTTGCGCGAGCAGATCCGCCGCGTGGCGCCCTCGGCGGGCCGCGTGCTCGTGACGGGCGAGAACGGCGCGGGCAAGGAACTCGTCGCGGCCGCGATCCACGTGCTTTCCAAGCGCGCGAATGGTCCATTCGTGAAGCTCAACTGCGCGGCGATCCCGAAAGACCTGCTCGAGAGCGAACTCTTTGGCTACGAGAAGGGCGCGTTCACGGGCGCGATGACCGCCAAGAAGGGGCGCTTGGAGCTGGCCGACGGCGGAACCCTGTTCTTGGACGAGATCGGCGATCTTGCGCTGGAGGCGCAGGCCAAGCTGCTGCGTGCGCTCGAGACCGGTGAGATCGAACGCGTGGGCGGCACGCGAACCGCCAAGGTGGACGTGCGGCTGATCGCGGCCACCAACAAGGACCTCGCCGCGGGCGTGCGCTCGGGTGAGTTCCGTGAGGATCTCTACTTTCGCCTGAACGTGCTGCCGCTCGTGGTGCCGCCGCTGCGCGAGCGCCGCGGCGACATCACGCGGCTCTGCGCATACTTCTTGGAGCGCTTCGCCGCGGCCGAGGGCCGGCCGGCGCCGGTGCTCACGGCCGATGCCACCGAGCTGCTCGAGGAATATCACTGGCCCGGCAATGTGCGTGAGCTGCGCAACCTGATGGAGCGTGCGGTCGTGCTCGTGGAGGGCGCCAGCATCACGGCCGCCGACCTGGACGCGTGGCTCGAGAGCCCGCCCGAGACCGATGAGGACGCGGGGCTCAAGGGCCGCATCGCCCGCAGCGAGATCGACTCGATCCGTCGCGCGCTCGATGCGGCGGACTGGAACGTGACACAAGCGGCGGCGGGCCTGGGGATCGACCGCACCAATCTGCATCGTAAGATGAGGAAGTACGGCATCGCGCGGCGCTGAACTCGCGCCACAGGCTGTGGCAGCGGCGCGACACTTGGGTCCCGGCGGCGCGGCGCGGCGCGCGCGCAAGTGCTTGTGGGCCAACGCGGCCGCGCGCAGACGTCAAGGCACGCGCATTGCAGCAAGCAAAGGCGAACCCCACTTCGCCGACGGAGGCCTCTTGCATCGCTTCAGGATCACCGCCCTGCTGCAGGGCCTGCTGCTCGCCACACTGCTCGCGCCTGCGCGC
>JANYBS010000227.1 GCA_025360715.1 Candidatus Eiseniibacteriota bacterium
ATTGCAGTTCAGCGGCAGCAATGTGACCGCCGTCGCGCCGCACGAACTTGTGGGCGGCCTGCGCCTGGGTGAGCCGTGGCCGAACCCCGCGCGCGGTGGCAGCCGCGTGACCTTCGAGCTGGCTCATCCGGCGCAGGTCCAGGCAGCAGTCTTCGATCTGGCCGGACGCCGCGTTCGCGAACTCGCCACCGGCGCGCTGGCCGCCGGCCCTCACGAGCTGGCGTGGGATGGCCGCGACGAAGCGGGTACTCACGCGGCGGCGGGGCTCTACTTCTACCGCGTCGATGTAAACGGGCAGCGCGCCTCACGCAAGGTGGTGCTCGCCCGGTAGCGGAGCGGACCGCAGGGATCACGGATGGGCAGAAGTAAGCCATCCGTGGTCTACTGCGGGCTCCTGTTCCCGCCGCCATCGCAGCACGCACCACGCGCCAAGTGCGCGTCCACGCCGGGTGTGACCTTGACCTTCGAAGAGCTTGCGCTCGCACCCGAGCTGATCGCCGCGCTCGCCAAGCAGGCGATCACCGAGCCCACCGCGATCCAGCGCACGGCGCTGCCCGTGTTGCTCGCGGGCAAGGATGCGTATGTGCACGCGCCCACCGGCACGGGCAAGACGCTCGCATACCTGCTGCCGCTGTTTCTTCGGATCGACCCCACACTTGCCGCGACCCAAGTGGTGATCCTGGCGCCCACGCACGAGCTGGCGATCCAGATCCAGCGCCAGTGCGGCGAGTTGGCGGTCAACGCGGCGCTGCCGATCAAGAGCGTCCTGCTGGTGGGCGGAACCGCGATGGACCGGCAGATCGACAAGCTCAAGAAGAAGCCGCAGGTGGTGATCGGTTCGCTGGGCCGCATCAACGAACTGCTGGGCATGGGCAAGCTCAAGCTCAAGGCCGCGCGTGCGATCGTGATCGACGAGGCCGACCGCATGTGGGCGCCCGAGAACGTCGCGATGCTGCGCGCGCTGGTCGACGCCACGCCGGCGAGCCGCCAGGTGATCCTCGCGTCGGCGACCGAACCCGACGCGGGCATGAGCACGTTCGCCGCCATCGCGCCCGGGCTGCAGCTGGTGCAAGCGGGCGAGGAGCGCATGAGCGAGCTCATCCAGCACGTGTACGTGACCTGCGAAGAGCGCGACAAGTCCGAAGTCGTACGCAAGCTCGTGCATGCGCTGCAGCCCGAACGCGCCATGGTGTTCGTGCACAAGAGCCAGACCGCGCAGGACGTGGCGGCAAGGCTCGCGCACCACAAGATGCCGGCGGCCGACCTGCACGCAGCGGGCGACAAGTTCTCGCGCAAGCAGGCCATGGACGACTTTCGCAGCGGCCGCGCGCGCGTGATGATCGCATCCGATATCGGCGCGCGCGGGTTGGACATAAGAAGCGTCACGCACGTGATCAATCTCGACGTGCCCTCGAGCAGCAAAGCCTATCTGCACCGCGTGGGGCGCACCGGGCGCGCAGGCGAAGAAGGCATGGCCGTGACGCTGGTCACGACCGCCGAGCTGCGCCTGGTCCGCCGTTACGAAAGCGAACTGGGCATCCACATGCATCACGCCCGTCTGCGCGAGGGGCAGCTGATCCCGGTGACCGACGAGCCGCATCGCGCCTGAGGGGCGCTGTCGTGCCGAAGGCCCGGCGGTGCGCCGCTTCGGCTAGTTCTGGATCACCAGCTTGCGCTCGCGCATGTCGCTGCCGGTGCGCAGGCGGTAGAAGTAGACGCCGCTCGCCAGAGCGCCCGCCTCCACGTCGGCGCGGTGCATGCCGGCGCTCTGCATCTGGTCGACCAGCGTACGCACTTCGCGGCCCTGCGCGTCGTACATCTTGAGCGTCACGTGCTGGCTCACCGCCATCGCGTAAGTGATCGATGCCTGCGCGCGCATCGGGTTGGGCTCGCTCTGCGACAGCAGGAGCACGCCCGGCGCCGCGAGAGGCGCAACGCCTAGCGTGGGACCGGCGGCCCAGAGCTCCAGGCCGTGCGTGGCATCCTGAGCCGCGAAGTACAACGTGCCGCCCGCCAACGTGAAGTCGCGCGCCCTCGAGAGGTCGGCCGGGCGGATCGTCGCCCACTGCTGAGTGCCGGCTTCGGTGCCATCGCTGGTCCAGGGCTGGTCGCCTGCTGCGGAGCTGGATTGCGCGCGGAAGAACAGCGTGCCGTTGATGTTCGCGAGAGCGCGCGGGAACGAGCTCGAGAAACCGACATTGATGTCCTTGACCATCACGGTGCCGCCCGCGGTGCCGTCGCTCTTCCAGAGCTCGGCATTGTGCGTGTCATCGGCGCCCATGAAGAAGATGGTGTTGCCCACCGCGCAGAGCGCGGAGCCCGCCAGGCCGCCGCCTGCGCCGGGGTAGATGTCCTTCACCATGAACGTGCCCGCCGGCGTGCCGTCGGTGCGCCAGAGTTCCTGGCCGAAAGTCGGATCGTCACCGATGAAATAGACGATGCCGTTCACGGGCAGGAACTGCGGCCGGCTGCCAACCGCGCCGCCAGTGATCCCGCCTTGGCGCAGCAAGACGGTGCCGATGCTCGTGCCGTCGGTCTTGTAGAGGCCGCCGCCGATCGCGTTGGTGGCAGAGAAATAGAGCGTGCCGCCCACGTTGGTGAAGTATGTGGGGTTCGCGTCATTGCTGCCGGGGTTGAGGTCCTTCACGCGAAACGTGCCGCCCTGCGTACCGTCCGAACGGAACAGTTCGTTGCCCGAGAATCCGTCGGAGCCCGAGTAGTAGGCGATGCCCCCGACGTCGGCGATCTCGTTGCCGGTCGCGAAAGTATTGGACGAAGCGGCGACCGTGCCCCCCGACGTGCCATCGCTCACGTACAATTGCCCCGTGCCGCTCGTGAAGAATACGCGCGAACCCACCGCACCAAGGCCGCTGGCCACCGTTCCTGCGTAGACCTTGTACGTGCCGATGCTCGTGCCGTTGGTGCGCCAGAGTTGCGAGCCACCCGTGCCATCGCTGGCTGAGAAATAAACGATCGTGCCGTTGCTCACCGCATTGCAGCTGGGGCAGCCGGGGTTGAAGCCGCCGCTTGCGCCCGGCCAGATATCGCGAAGCTGGACCGTGCCCGCCGCTGTGCCGTCGGTGACCCAAGGTTCGATGCCCGTGACACCGTCGCTTGCGAAGAACACGAGCTTGTTGCCAATGGGGAAGAAGCCCACCGGCGCGCTGTCGCCCGCGCCGGGGTTGGTGTCCTTGAGCAGGGCGGGAGCGGTGAATGCGGCGGCCGTGCGCAGCGGTGCCAAGGCGACGGTCGCGAGGAACAGCGCGCAAAGGGTGAAACGCAAGCGAGCGGCGGCCGGATGGACCGTCATGGTGGCTCCCGTCATGAGGGGAATGGCATTGGCGTGAGCGGCGAGCGCCACCCATGACAAGAAGCGTCAAGATGGCCAAGAAGCGCACGGATGAGTTTACAGACCTGCGCGCACGCACCGCAACGCATTTAGCAGCTTATTTTTACGCGATACACCTACTGCCGGACTTGAATCGGGTCAGACGGCTGCCGGTACCCCCAGACGCCACGTGAGCGGCACCAGGAATCGCTCGTCTCCCAAGGCGAGCCAGCGTTCGCCTTCCTGCACCATGAACTGGATGTTCATCGTTCGCTGGCACAGGCGCGTCAGCGCTTCGGTCGTATCCGGCGAGATCTCGACCACGGTGAGCGCGCGGCCCTTGGGAAGCTCGCCTTGCACTTCCTTCCACCACAGCTCCACAGCGCGGCCACCGAACGCCAGAACGGTCACCTGATCGGACTGGCCGATCGCCTGCTTGATGCGCCGGGCGTCGGGAAGGCCCACGTCGATCCAGCGCTCGATGCGGCCGGTAAGATCGCGTTGCCACAGATCGGGCTCCTCGGCCACACCCAGGCCGCGCCCGAACTCGAGCCGCTCGTGCGACCACAGGGCATGGGCGAGAATGCGCACCATCATGCGCTCCTCGGTCTCGGACGGATGCCGGGCGACGGTGAGCGCGTGGTCCGCGTAGTAGTGCCGGTCCATGTCGGCCACGTTGAGTTCCACACGGTGGATCGCGGCATTCGAGGCCAAGGCGGTGCTCCGGGAAAGAGGAAGGTAGGTCGGCGGGCGCTGCGGAGCATACCGCCATCGGCGCGAGCCCGCCGGGGCCCCGGGGGCTGTTAGGTCCGGCCGCCCATCGCGTATCCTGATATGAGCAGCTATCCGTCCTGCCCGGTTCGCCGAGCCCCCCCCACAAGGAGCCCCGCTTGCGTCCGTCCCGCCCGATCGCGCTCGTGACCCTGACCTTCCTGCTGAGTGTCGGCTCCTGCGCGGGCCTGTGCGCGGGCCTGCTCGCGCCGGCCATCGCCCAGGCGCAATCGAGCGAACCGGCCTGGAGCGCCCCCGTGGGCACCGAGCCCTGCGGCGCCGAGGGGCCGATGGAAGCCGCGCTTGCGCGTGACGCGGCGTACCGTCAGCGCGCGCAGCTCTTCGAGGCGCTGGTACAGGAAGCGCAGCGCAAGGGCCTCATGCCCCTGCGCGCGAACGTGTCGGGGCCCAGCTACGTGATCCCGGTCGCCGTACACATCGTGCACCAGAACGGTCCGGAGAATATCTCGGACGCGCAGGTGATGAGCCAGCTCTACGCGCTCAATCGCGACTACGCGGACTCGACCAACGCGCCGTTCCCGGCCGTGAATACGAACATCCAATTCTGCCTGGCGACGCTGCTGCCCAACGCGAGCCCGGTCGTGTGGTCGACCACTCCCGGCATCACGCGCACGTTCTCGGCGCAGACCTTTCACACGTATGGCAATCCCGCGAGTGAGGCAGCCCTCAAGGCGATCGCCTACCTGCCTTCGTCCAAGTACCTGAACATCTGGGTCGTCAACAACATCGCGGGTGGCGGCGGCGGCGTGGCCGGTTACGCCACGTTCCCGGGCATGGTGCCGCCGCAGCTCGACGGCATCGTCTGCCGCTACACGTGCTTTGGCAGCAACTCGACGCCCTACGGCACGTTCCCGAACCTGCTCGTGTCGAACCCCGACGGCAAGATCATGTCGCACGAGTGCGGCCACTACCTGAACCTGCTGCACACGTTCCACGGCGGGTGCGCGGTGCCCGGCGACAACGTGGCCGACACTCCGCCGGAGCAGGTCTGCCGCACGGGCTGCCCGGTAGGCTCGCTCACGTCGTGCACCAACGTGAACGACCCGATCGAGAACTTCATGGACTACACGAATGACGCCTGCCGCAATGCCTTCACGGCAGGGCAGAAGGTGCGCATGCAGAACGCGATCGCGTTCTACCGCGCCACCCTCGTGAGCGGCACCAATCTCGCCGACGTGGGCTGCGACAGCGGACTGAACGCGCTCATCAACTCATCGAAGCTGCAGATGTGCGCGGGCGATACCACCACGTTCTCGACGCCCGCAGCGGGCGCCGGGTGGACGTACGCGTGGTCGTTCCCGGGCGGCGTCCCGTCCAGCGCGAGCACGCAGGTGGTCAACGTGCAGTACCCCACGCCGGGCGTCTACCCGGCGACGCTCACGGTGACCGACGGCTTCTATGGCGTGAGTACTAACTCGGTGACGATCTATGCCAAGACCTGCACGCCGATCACCGGCCCGTGCCGCAACTGGGTATTCCCGGCGAATGCGGCGCTCGACTTTGGCAGCGGTGTACCGGTGGCGGTGAGTGGCCGCGTGGTGGTGAGCACCGAACCGGCCTCGGTGGTGTCGGATAACGCCGGCAACGTGCGCTTCTATACCGACGGCATCTCGGCCTATACGAACACCAACGTGGTCATGCCTAATGGCACCGGCCTGCTGGCCGGCGGCAGCGCGCACAACGGCACCATGATCATCCCGCGGCCGGGCTCGGCGAATCAGTACTTCCTCTTCACGATCCGCCAATGGGAGGACAACCCGAACACGAACATGATGAACTACTCGGTCGTGGATATGAGCCTCAATGGTGGCCTTGGCGCGATCGTGACAGGTCAGAAGAACATCCCTGTGGCGCTGCCGGGAACGCCGAACTCGATGGTCGAGGGCATGGCGGCGATCCCGCACTGCAACGGCACGGATTGGTGGTTGGTCTCGCACGGCGCGTGGAACACCGACGGCAAGGTGTTCGTGACGCTGGTTCAAGCGGCAGGGCCGGTCTCGACGGCCGCCTACAACATCGGCCTGAGCGCGCCGGCACAGCCACTGGGTGTGGTCGTGCCCTCGCGCGACGGCACGCGCATCGCGGCGATCTGCGCGACCGGCGGCTCGTTCGCGGTGTGGAACTTCAATCGCACGACCGGCGTGCCGACCACGCTGGTGGCACCGAATATCTCGTGGGGCGGCTATTCCGACATCGCGTTCAGCCCGAACGGCAAGCTGGTCTACTTCAATCAGTGGACCGGCACGAACGCGATCGTGCATCAGGTGAACCTGGCCACGCTGCAGGAGCGCACGATCTGGCAGGGGCCGAATTGCGCGATCAAGCCGGGCCCCGATGGCCTGATCTACATCGCGCCGGGCTCAGCCACGCGGCTGCACGTGATCAACTATCCCGATAACTTCAACCAGAACAACCTCAACGAATGCGGCCTCAACCTGGACGCGGTGCCGCTGCCGGCAGGCGCGACCGTGGGCTATTTCGGCGCACTGCCCAACCAGCCGTTGCAATGCTCGACGGTCCCCGCTGCCGACTTCACGTACACGATCACGAACTGCCTCACGGTCACGTGCACCTCGCTTAACTGTCCGGCGGCATTCACGTGGAACTTCGGCGATGCCACCTCCGGCGGCGGCTCGCCGGTACTGCACACCTACGCAGCGCCGGGCACCTACACGATCACGCTCACGGTGCCGGGGGCGGTGCCTTCCACGATCAGCAAGACCGTCACGCTCGGCCTGCAGCCGGTGACGATCGCGGGCCCGAACACGATCTGCGCCGCGGGGCTCAACAACTACACGGCAGTCGGACCGGCCAACTACACATACACTTGGGCGATCGCGGCCGGCAATCCTGCCGCGGCCACGGGCAACAACGTGGACGTGACGTGGACCGGCGCGAGCGGCGTCGTGACGCTCACCGTTACGGACTCGACCTCGGGCTGTACTCAGGTCTTCACCAAGAACGTGAATCCGTGCCCCACATGCACGTCGCCGCCCGCCAATATGAGCGCGTGGTACCCACTCGATGAGCCCACAGGCACGAGCGCACTCGAGACCGTGCTGGGCGCCAACGGCGTGGACGTCGCGGGCGCGCTGCACACGCCGGGCTTCGTGCGCCGCGGCCGCACGTTCAACGGCACCAACCAGTTCGTGCAGGCGAACAACGCCGCGGGACTCAACTTCGGCGCCGGCGACCTGACGATCGACGCTTGGGTGCGCACGACCCAGACGAGCGGCCTTGCGCCGATCGTGGACAAGCGCTCGGCGGATCCCGAGCTAGGCTATTCGTTGTACCTCAAGAACGGCCGCTTGGCACTCAAGCTGGGCGACGGCACGCTGTCGAGCGAATACTGGAGTCCGACCACGCCGTACGTGGCCGATGGCCAGTGGCATCACGTGACGGGTGAGCTCAAGCGCTCGCTGGCCGCGAGCGGCACGCGGCTCTTCGTGGATGGCGCGACCGTGGCGAGCTTCCCGGCCTACACCGGCGGCAGCGTCACCAATACCGAGAAGCTCCTGATCGGCGCACAGGCCGGCTTCGTCTCGCCGGTCGCGTGGCTGGCGGGCTCGGTCGACGAAGTCGAACTGTTCCAGCGCGCACTGCAGGCGCCCGAGATCAACGCCATCGTGATGGCCGACACCCTGGGCAAGTGCAAGGAGTACAGCTACGTGCCGAGCGTGGTGGACCTCTGCCGCGACGATGCCGACGTCACGATCACGATGCAGGTGTGCAACTACACGACCGCCGCGCAGACCTACAACGTGGCGTTCGCAGGTCTGCCCACCGGCGGCGTGTGCACGTTCGCGGGCCCGACGGGATTCACGCTGCTCACTTCGATGCCGATCACGGTACCCGCCAACTCGTGCGCGCCGGTGCAGTACAAGGTCGCGCGGCCACTGGGCATGCCGCTCTACGCGCAGTCGTGCTACCAGGTGACGGTGACGAACACGAACACGTTCGCCAGCACGGTCAACCTGGGCGCGCTCTACAGTTCGCGCCGCTGGTGCCACCTGCACATCAAGGGCCCGGTCGGCGTCGGCAATACAGGCGGCACGGCCAAGCTCACGTTCCACACGTCCAACATGGAGCCGGTCGCGGCGTCGGTGCCGTACACGATCACGCTCACGCAGCGCGGCGGATCGAGCACGGGCGTGATCGAGGATCCGATGGTGAGCTTGAACGGCCTGCCGCCGGGGGATGCGATCCACGGCGTCATGAACCTGCCGCCCAGCGGTTCGGCGGACATCGACGTCACAGCAAGCTTCAAGGAGCCGCGCGCGTTCCGCTTCTACGATCTGCAACTGCTGCTCGATGAAGACGGCGATGGCATCGACCAGGTGGTCGCGACGGCCGGACTCACGTATGGCCCCACGACCACGCCGGTCTCAGTGCCGCCGCCTGCGCCGGTGTCGTCGACCGCGCTGGCGTTGGGCGTGACGCCCAATCCGGTGCGCTCGCTGGCGACGATCGCCTACCAGTTGCCGCGCCGCGGCATGATCGAGCTCACGCTGTACGACGTGGCTGGGCGCGTGGTCCGCAGCATCCCGCGGTTCCTGGCCGAAGCGGGGCAGGGGGCGACCACGCTGGACTGCCGCGGACTGGGACGCGGCGTGTACTTCGTGCGCATGCGCGTGGGTGGTCAGACCGTGGGGCAGCGCTTCCTGCTCCTTCAGTAGCGCCGCGCGAATCGAATCACAGCGGCCGGGGTTCCTCGCGAACCCCGGCCGCTCGTGTTTGCGCTCGTGCCGCGTTTCGATGCGCTGAGCGCGCGCATGCAACGTTCCGGCAATTGCAGCCGTCAGACCGGACGTCGCCACGCTTTGATGGGTAGGATCCCCTTCGCGCCACTGTCCGTTGTCGACGTAAGCGATGCCGCTTCCGGGCAACGGGCTCTCCAGCTCCTCTGCGACCGAGGTCCACGATGGCCGCTTCACCGCACGTCTCACCGCAGCGTTTCCGCATGCGCTTCGCTGCCGCAGCATTGTTCCCGCTGAGCCTCTGGGCAGCCGCCGCGAACGCCGCAGCGCCGCAGCCGGGCCCGACGCTCACGATCCAGCGTGCCACGGCGCCGATCGTGATCGACGGCGACCTCGACGATGAGGGCTGGAAAGACGTCACGCCGGTCACCACGTGGTACGAGACGAACGTGGGCGAGAACGCCCCGCCGCCGGCGCCATGCAAGGGCTACCTGGCCTACGACTCCAAGTACCTCTACGCCGCGTTCCAGTTCGATGACCCCAACCCCAAGCTCATCCGCGCGCCGCTGGCCGACCACGACCAGCTGTCGAGCAACACCGATTACGGCGGCGTGATCGTGGATAGCCGCAACGATGCCAAGTCGGCCGTGCTTTTCCTGGCCAACCCGAACGGCCTGCAGTACGACGCGGTCTCCAACGACGCGACCGGCGAGGACAACTCGCCCGATTTCTACTGGGACAGCAAGGGCAAGGTCACGGCCACGGGCTACACGCTGGAGATGCGCATCCCGTTCTCGTCGCTGCGCTATTCGAACGACGACGTGCAGACGTGGGGCATCATGCTCTACCGCAACTACCCGCGCGACCGCCACTATCAGATGTTCTCGACCAAGCTTCCCAAGGATGTCTCGTGCTTCATCTGCAACGAGAACAAGCTCGTGGGCCTTGCGCACCTGCCGCACGGCGCGCATCTGGTGATAGCGCCTTACGGCACAGCGCAGCGGCTCGATGAGCCGGGCGACGGGCTCGGTACGCCGCTGAAGAACGGCACGATCAAGACCAAGGCCGGACTCGACCTCAAGTGGAGCCCGCTCGCAACCATGGCGATCGATGCCACGATCAAGCCGGATTTCTCCCAGGTGGAAAGCGACGTGGCGCAGATCGGTGCCAATGAACGCTTCGCGCTCTTCTATCCCGAGAAGCGCTCGTTCTTCCTGGAGGGCATCGATCTCTTCTCGACGCCGCTGCAGGCAGTCTATACGCGCAGTATCACGTCGCCCGAAGTCGGCCTTCGCGCCACCGGGCGCGTAGGAAACACCAACTACACCGCACTCGTCACCCGCGACGAGGGTCAGGGCCTGGTGATCCTGCCCGGCGCCGAGGGCTCGGATGTGGCACCGCAGGACTTCCGCTCGGACGTGGGTGTGGTCCGGCTCGAGCACGATCTGGGGCAGTCGTTCGTGAGCGTACTCGCGACAGGCCGGAACATCAGCGGCGGCGGACACAATGCGGTGTTCGGTCCGGACTTCAGGTACCGCCCGCGACCGACCGACACGTTCACGGGCGAAGCGCTCTGGAGCCACAGCGTCACTCCACAACGCCCCGACCTCGCGGGTGAGTGGGACGGCCGCACGCTGCAGGACTGCGCGCTACTGGCGCGCTGGTCGCACAACACGCGCGCCACAGATCTCTTCGTGCAGGGCCAGGACATCGGCAAGGAGTTCCGCGCCGACGAAGGCTTCATCCCACAGGTGGGCTATCGCGAGGTGTACGCCGAAGGCGGCTACACGGCGCGGCCCAAGAAAGCGTTCCTGTCGCGCATCCGCGTGTTTGCCTCGAACAACTTCGATGAGGACACCGACGGTCACGTGCTGGGCCGCCAGCACCGCCTGGGTACGGGCATGGACGGCAAACTCAATAGCTTCCTGCGCGTGGAACTCAACGACGACCAATTCAAGGTGGGCGATCGGATGCTGCATCGCTTCCGCCCGCGCGTGAACGTGACCACCAGCCCTGGGCGCATCGTGAACTCGCTGCAGGCCGACGTGTACTTCGGCGACGAGATCGACTTCAGCAACGCCCGCGAGGGCACTGGCACCACCATCACCCTTTCGGCCACGCTGCACCCCGACGACCACTTGACGCTGACGAGCACGGCCTCCACGCGCTCGTTGCGCGTGACGGACAAGGCACTGGGCTCGGGGCGGCTGTTCCTGGCGCAGGTGGAGCGCTTGCGAGCGTCTTACTCGTTCAACTCGCGGTGTTTCGCCCGGGTCATCGGCCAGTATGTGCAAACCGACCGCGCCCCGGAGCTATTCACCTACCCGGTGTCGGCCAAGTCCGCCGGCTTCGACTTCTCGGCGCTCTTCGCGTACAAAGTGGACTGGCAGACAGTCTTGTATCTAGGCTACGGCGACCAGCGCGCGCATTCGGAAGCGACGAACCAACTGGAGCGCAGCGGCCGTCAGGCGTTCGCGAAGGTGAGCTACGCGTGGCAGCCCTGAGAGCGATCCACCGGGAGGCCGTTTGAGCACACGGGTCGTCTACAGCACCGGCATCGGCCGCATGTGTCCCGGCTGCGGCTGGCCCCAGAAGGACTGCAAGTGCTCAACGGGCGCGGGCGGCAAGGAGACCGTGCCCGATCGCATCACCGCCAAGCTTCGAATGGAGAAGAAGGGACGCGCCGGCAAGACGGTCACTGTGGTCTTTGGACTTCCCGACAACGCCACGTTCCTGGACGAGCTGGCGAGCGCGCTCAAGAAGAGCTGCGGCGTGGGTGGCACGCTCGCCGAGGGAACGGTGGAGTTGGCGGGTGATGTGCGCGAGCGGGTGCGGGCGCTGCTCGAGAAGCGCGGCTGGACGGTCAAGGGCTGAGCGCGCACGCCAACGGACGCATGACGAAGGCCCGCCGGCATCACGCCAGCGGGCCTTCGCGTTGCTACGTGCGGAGAGCGACTACCGATACAGCGCCTTCAGCGCGCCCCATGAGTTGTTCTTCACATCGACCGGCGGCGGGATGACCGAGAGCTGATAGCCCGGGTTCGCCGGCACGCTCAGGTTGTAGAAGCCGGCCGCGCCGACCGTCGTGGCATTGATGTACATGTAGTTCGGGCTCGAGCCGACGGTCACGGGATTGAGCGACGCGATGCCCAAGCGGCTCGCGGCGCCGGTCTTGCTGGTGATCGTCTGCAGCACGTATAGATGATTCGTGTTCAGCGAGATCAGCAGCGGATCCAGGTTCGTGACCGTGACGATCGAGTACTGCCCAGGCGAGAGCGAGCCGAAATTGACGCTCGTCGAATAGCTTCCCAGCAGCGCGGAAGTGTCCGCATTGTAGAGACTGATGCCAAAGGTGGCGGTCGCCAGCGCGCCCGCGCTGCTGCCCGAGTTGAACACCGTGAAGCGCATCGACGTGAGGTCCCCGACGCCGATCGTGGTGACCTCGTCGCCGTAGGTGGCGAGCAGGTCGGTGCTTGAGAAGCCCGCATTCGCGGCGGAGGCTGTGTTGTCGTAGATGAGCGTGGACGCGTTCGTGCCGTTGGCCAGCGGGTTGATCACGTGGAACCCGGTCGGAGCGGCGAGCACGTCAGCGCCATGGGCACCAAGCGGCTCGGATTCGACGGTGGCGGCGAACGCCTGTGCCGCAAAGGCCGTGAAAGCGAGCATGAACATCGAGATGCGGGAGAGAGTCGCAAACTTCATCTGGACCTCCAGTGAGCGGCGCCGGACGTACCGGCAAGGGGCCCGGCCGGCGCAACCGGTCGGGGAGCTGCTGACGCGCCACCCCGGGGAA
>JANYBS010000234.1 GCA_025360715.1 Candidatus Eiseniibacteriota bacterium
GCGCTTACGTTGTGATACAGCGCCTCGACGCCCCAGCTCGTCTTGTCGTTCAGCGCCCAATCCGCACCGGCGCCCACATTGAAACCGAACTTGCTGTCCGACAGCGTGGCCGAGCTATTGGAGTCCGAAGCCTTGACCGAGATCGAGTACAGACCCAGGCCCACCTTCAGGTACGGCATCTCCTTCGTCTTGAGCTTGAAGTAGTACTTGGCGTGAACACCATAGGGGATGATCGACGCCTCGCTGCTGGCCGAGTTGCCAAGCACCGTCACGGTCTTCTTGCCGAACTTCACGTAGTTCACGTCGCCGCCCAAGCCGAACATGTCGCTCACGTGATACGTGTACGTGGCGCCGCCGAAGAAACCGGTGCCGGCGCCGTCTGACAGGTCACCCGAGGGCAGGGCGACGCCAGCGTTGAGGCCGAACTCGCTCTTGGCAGAGGCCGAAGCAGCAGTGGCGACGAAGCCAATGCCGCCACTCGCCGCACGATACTTTCAGGCAAATAGCAAAACGGCAGCGACTTGCGCCGCTGCCGTTTGTGAGGATGCCGTCAGGATTCAGCGCGTGAGCGCGATCGAGGCCTTTGCGTACACGTAGCGGCCGTTGTAGCCGAACGGCGACGCCGCTGCCCACGGGAACACGCCGAAGTTGTTGTTGAAGTCCTTCGTGGCCCTATCCGGGTACGTATCGAACAGATTGCGCGCGCCGATCGCGAAATCGGTCTGGCGGTACTTGTAGCCCGCTTCGGCATCCACCAACGTCTTGCCGCTGTAACTTTCCACCGAGTCATCGGTGTAGCCCGGCTGCGCGGAAGAGAACTTGCCGTAGTAACTCACCCGCACCAGTCCATGCGCGGCGCCCTGACCGTACGTGGCCGACATCGTGCCGCGCCAGTCGGGACGCTCCTTCTCGAGCGCGTACTTGGTGATCACGTCGAGAACGCTCGTGGCCGTGGAGCCCGCGAGGATCGCCGGCACCGGCGCCACACGCGTGATCTTGTTCTGCGTGAAGTTGGCCGCCAGGTTCAGGTTGAACATGCGCTCGTGCGCCAGCGCCGGCTTCCAGTCGGCGGTGATGTCGATGCCGTCGGTGCGCGTGTCCAAGCCGTTGGTGAAGTACTGCAGGCCTTGAATCGTGCCGTAGCCGTTCGCCGCCAGGATCGCCACCGCGGCCGAGTCGGCGAACGTGGCACCGAGCAGGATGCGATCGGTGATCGAGATGCGGTAGACGTCGGTCGTGAGCGTGAAGCCGTCGGCGGGCGTCACGGCGACGCCGGCGCTCAAGTTGACCGACTTCTCTTCCTTGAGCGGTTTGGCCCCCAGTAGTCGGGCGGCGGGGCTGTCGACCGGATACACGCCCACATCCACCGCGTTGCCGGCGATGAAGTTGGTGACCACCTTGCTGAAGTGGATCTGGCCCAGACCCGGCGCGCGGAAGCCGTTGCTCACGGCCCCACGCAGCACCACGCGCTGCGTGGGCTGATAGCGTAGCGCCAGCTTGCCCGTGACCACGCTGCCGAAATCGCTGTAGTGCTCGAAGCGCCCCGCCACATTCGCGAGCAAGCGCGCCGTGAGGTTGCTCTCCAGATCCAGGTACGCCGCAGTGTTGTTGCGGTTCGCGTCCACAGCGTCCGAAGGCTTGAAGCCCGGGAACACCTGCGAGCCGCTGGCCGCCGTGCCGCCGTTCTGGTTGGTGGCGAAACCGTTGATCCACGACGCGCGCTCGCCGGCAACGATCGCCCAGCGCTCGTAGCGGAACTGTGCGCCGAGCGCGACGTTCACCGGGTTCGGCAGCGCGCTCGTCTTCCATTCGGTCGACGCATTGAGCGACGTCGTCCAGTCATCGCGCTTGAGCTGGCCCGCGTCGAAGTGCGTCTGGTTCGGGATGCCCGGATCATCGGCGGTGCCCAGGATGCTGTCGGGCCCCGGCGCCGTGGGCGTGGTGAGCGAACCACCCAGCGACGCATTGAGCGTGTTCTCCAGCTTGTACTTGAAATCGTTGTGGCCGAACGAAGTTCCAAGATCGAGCTTCCACTTCTCGCTCTCGCCCAGCCAGCCGGCCGATGCCGAGAAGTCGGTCACATCCGGGTGGTACGTGGGCAGGTATCCCAGCGGATAGATGCTGGTCCAGTTGCGGTCATCGCTTGCGTAGCGGCGATAGCCGTAACCCGTGCCGCGGCGGAAGCTGTAACCGCCGAACGCGTACAGCTCGTGATGTCCGCGCGAATCCAGCGGCAGCCGAAAGTCGACGAGCGAGAGAAAGTCCTTCTCCAGGCCATCGCCCCAGTGTTGGTTGGGCTGTGCAAGCGGATTGTTCTTGATCACCACGTGGCCGTTGGCATCGACCGAATCCGGCGTGCCGTCGACCGTGCCCGGATCGTACTTGTCGGCCCACGCGCGGTTCGTCGGCTCGCGGTCGAGCACTTCGCCGAACAAGGAAAGGCTGCCGCGGCCGAGCCCAAGCCCCACGCCGCCATTCACATTGGCCGTCTTGCCGTCGACCGGGTAGCCCTTGGAGTCGTACTGGCCGCCGCTCACGTTCACGAACGGCGCGAACCGGCCGCGCTTGGTCACCAGGTTCACCACACCGGCGATGGCGTCGGACCCATACTGCGCCGAAGCGCCGTCGCGCAGTACTTCGATGCGATCGATCGCGCTCGAGGGAATCGCGTTGAGGTCCACGCCGCTCGAGCCGGCTGGAGTGCCGTAGGCGAACGTGTTCACCACCGCCGTCTGGTGCACGCGCAGGCCGTTCATGAGCACCAGCGTCTGGTCGGGGCTCAAGCCGCGCAGCGTGAAGGGCTTCACGATGTCCGTGGCATCGGTCACGCTCTGGTGCGGAAAGTTCACCGCGGGTGTGAGCGCCTGCAGCATCTGGCCCGTCTCAGTGGTGCCCTGACGCGCCATGACGTCGGTGTGGAATACGTCCACTGGCACCGCCAGTTCGTCGGCCGCCGTATGCTTGGCGCGCGAGCCCACCACCACCTCGACCTGCTGCATGGCGATGGGAGCGCGCAGCACTCGAAGCGTGATCTCGGCCACGACGCCGGCACTCACGCTGGCCGTGAGCGTGGCCGGCTTGTAGCCCAGCACGAGCGCGCGCAGCGTCACGCTGCCGGGCGATACTCCATCGATCTTGAAATGGCCCTTCTCGTCGGTCGGGCCGTGCAGCTTGGTGCCCACGACCTGCACTTCAGCATTCGCCACGGGCGCGCCGGCGTCATCGACGACAGTGCCCGAGACGGAGCCCATCTGAGCGTGCGCGGGCGCAACCAGCCCCGCCAGCGGAGTGAGCAGCAGCGTTGCCGCGATGAGCGCGGCGCGGAGGAACGCGGTCAGAAGTCGCATGCGTGAGGAAGCCCTTTCGTCCCTGGGGCGGCTTGCGCTCCGGCGATGGAGACCGGCCATGGAACGCGCTCTCCCGCACCTCGGAAGAGCCACGCCCTGCGCACCCCGGCAAGGGCGTGAACTTAGCAGCAATGCGTACTCACGCTCCATGAGAACCTGACGTTTGACCCTGCCAAGGTCGGCCGCCTAACTTCACTCCCATGCCACTCATCCAGATCGAAGACACCCGCCAGAAGAACCGCCGTCCCAGTGTCACCTGCATGGTGGGCCGCGTGAGCGTGGGCGGCTCGCACCCGGTCGTGGTGCAGTCCATGACCAACACCGACACTGCCGATGCCGCCGCCACCGCCGATCAGATCGCGCTGCTGGCCGCCGCCGGCTCCGAGCTCGTGCGCATCACGGTGAACACGCGCGAGTCCGCGGCCGCCGTGGGCGAGATCGCCGCGCGCCTGCGCGACCGCGGTGTGCGCGTGCCGATCGTGGGCGACTTCCACTACAACGGCCATACTCTTTTGAGTGAGTACCCCGAGTGCGCCAAGGCGCTCGACAAATACCGCATCAATCCGGGCAACGTGGGCGTTGGCGAGAAGCACGACGACAACTTCCGCCGCATGATCGAAGTGGCTATCGAGTACGCCAAGCCAGTGCGCATCGGTGTGAATTGGGGCTCGCTCGATAAATCGCTTCTCACACAGCTCATGGACGAGAACGCGCGCCGCACGCAGCCCGTTGCCGACCGCGAAGTCGTGCTCGAGGCCATGGTCCAGAGCGCGCTGCGTTCGGCCGCGCTCGCCGAGAGCTTCGGCCAGCCGCACGATCGCATCATCCTGAGCGCGAAGGTGAGCGACGTGCGCGATCTCGTGCAGGTCTACCGCGCGCTCGCTGTCGCTTGCGACTACCCACTGCATCTCGGATTGACCGAAGCCGGATTGGGCGCCAAAGGCATCGTGGCGACAACTGCAGCACTGAGCGTGCTTCTCTTCGAAGGCATCGGCGACACCATCCGTACGAGCCTCACCCCCGCGCCCGGCGGCGACCGCGCCGAAGAGGTGCGCATCTGCCAGCAGATCCTGCAGTCGCTCGGCATCCGCGCGTTCTCGCCACAGGTGACGAGCTGCCCCGGCTGCGGCCGCACCACGAGCACGTTCTTCCAGGAGCTCGCCACGCAGGTGACCGAGCATCTTGCGCAGCGCATGAGCGTGTGGCGCACGCAGTATCCCGGCGTCGAGGAACTGAAAGTGGCCGTGATGGGCTGCGTGGTGAACGGCCCCGGCGAGAGCAAACACGCGAACATCGGCATCTCGCTGCCCGGCAACGGCGAGGACCCGCGCGCGCCGGTCTACGTGGACGGCAAGCTCAAGGTGACGCTCAAGGGCGACAGCATCGCGGCCGACTTCGGCGTACTTCTGGATGAGTACGTGGAGAAGCGCTACGGCGTGCTGCGGGGCTGACGCTTCGCGCTGCTTGTGCCCGTTTTCGTCTTAACGCTGTGCGGCGGCTTGCACTTGGGGCACCAGACGCCGGTGCGCACCTGCGGCGGGAGCAACCGGAACTCGTGGCCTTTGGCGCAGGTGAAGTCGAGCGGCACTCTGTGGTTGTCCCAGCGCTTGGTGCGGCACTTGCCGCCAAGTGAGATCGCCATCGCCCGCAAGCCATCGAGCGAACCACGCACGCTTTGCGAGCACTTCGGGCACCAGGTACCGCGCCGCACGTTGGCGGGGATCGCGCTCCAGCGATGCCCGCGCGCGCATTCCCAGCGCAGCTTGGTCATCGCACCGAAATAGCGCTTGGATAGGCACTTGCCGCTGAAATCGATAGCGGTCTGCTTCATGTGCGCGAGCGTGAGCCTGCGGCGGTCGACCGGCACAAGATACGAACAGCGCCGGCACCAATGGCCCTGGGCGACCACATCCGGCAGCGCAGGCCACTCGTGCGCCTGCTTGCAACGCCACCGCGCCTTCGTCCCCGGTACCGGTACTTGCGTCTCAAGGCACTCGCCATCGTGCAGGCGCGCCAGCGCGCGAAGATCCGCAAGCGTTCGTCTCTGCCCCGAATTGCAGCGGCGGCACCAGGTTCCGCGCAGCATGCTCGCCCCTGAAAGGACGAACGCGTGACCCACCGCGCAACGGCAATCGTAGCGCCCCTTCGCCCCCGAATATTCCGAGGAGATCAACTCTCCGCCATGCGCCTTGGCGGCCTCGCGAAGCCGCAGAAGCTCGTAGTCGCCCGCACAGCCCGGGCACCACAAACCCTGAAAGACCGAATAGGCCTGCCGCACGAACTCGTGACCCAGCCTGCACCGGATGCGCACATCCTCATTCATGTTTTTGTAGCCAGGCGGCAGAAGCTCGGCGCCGCGCGATCCGACGAGCGCCATCAGTTGGAGCCGCGCCTGCGCGCTCAGTTTCACCGAGCTCGCGTCAGCCGCGCACTTGGGGCACCACCCGCCCTGCTGGATCGCGTTCGGAGAGGTCCGCCACGAATGCCCCTTGGCGCACTGGAACTCCATGCGCACCTGTGACCTCACATAGGCGCTGCGATCGAAACGCCCACCGCGCTGCTCGACCATTTCGGTCAACTGGGCAAGTGAGCGTTCCCGCTTGACGCGACCCACGCGCGCGTAGCCGCACGATGGGCACCACTTGCCCGACTTCACATGACCGGGCGAGGCCTCGAACTCGTGCCCTTTCGCGCAGCGGAACGTCAGCTTGGTGCAATCATTGATATACTGCGCCGATAGCACGACGCCACCTTGCTCGGCAGCAAGCGTATGCAAGCGGGCCATGTAGAGTTCGGGATTCGCTCGTGGCATGGGCGGAGCATGCAAGTTACGAGCGCATGCTGCAACGCCGATGTTCGCGCTGGGGCCCGGTCGATCGAACACTCCGGGGATACATCATGACAACGATCCAAGTCCAAGGCGTGCATCACATCACCATCGTCGGCTCCACGCGCCAGAGCGCGATCGACTTCTGGCAGGGCGTGCTCGGCATGCCGTTCGTGCTCGAGCAGCCCAATCTGGGCAAGCCCGACGAGAACCATCTGTACTTCGATCCGGGCGACGGGCGGCTACTGACCGTCTTCACGAACGAATCGCGTACCGATGCGCGCCGCGATGCGCCGCGCGAGATCGGCTGCGTGGAGCACCTGGCGTTCAACGTGTCGCGCGCGACGTTCCAGCAAGCACCGGCGCGGCTCACGGCGCGTGGCATCGCATTCATCCAGCGCGACCGCGGATTCATGGACTCCATCTACCTGCATGACCCCAATGGCATGAAGGTGGAGCTCGCCTGCTACAAATTCGAGACGCCCGAAGGCTTCCGCGCGGTCGACGTGCTCATGGCGGCGCAGCGACTACGAATGGAGCGCGGCGACCATCACATCACCGATGAGCACCTGGCCGACGCGATCGCGCAACTGCTGGCGTCGCGCGACCGGCTCGAGCGGTGATCGACCTTACGGCTTCTCCGGTTCGATCGGCGTCCTGGAATACATACCCACCGGATGGCCCGCTGGATCGACCACGAGCGCAACGGCGCCGGTGCGATTCTGCAGATTGAAGGGGAACCCCGGAGGGATCGTCCCACCCAGCTCCTGCGCCTTCTTGCAGCTCGCCTTCATGTCGGCGACCTGGACATAGACGACGCCGTCGAACGCGCTGACCTTGCCCTCGGCGACGCGCAGCGTTCCTATCGAGGTCGAGCCGGCGACGATCTCCACGGCGTACTCGGTTCCCTCCAGCGAAGTGAAGGTCCATCCGAATAGTTTGCCGTAGAACTCCTTCGATCGCGGTAGGTCCGGCGTCGTGATGTCGAACCACGCGATGCGTCCGTTCCCCACATCGGCATGCGGCGATTTCCGTGGGGCGGCGTGGGAATGGCTGGCCGCAAGTGTCATCGTCATGGCCAAGGCCAACATCCGGATCGCACTTCGCATCGGCGTCATCCTCCTGTTCGATCACACGAATCGTGAGTGCATCTCTACGACTACTGCGGCTTCTCCCAGTCCACCGTGTAGAGCGTCGAGCGCAGGCTCCACGTCCAGTAGGCGTACGAACGTTCGTCATCGGTGACCGACGTGACGAACACGCCCAGCAATCCCACGCGATCCAGAGGCGCAACGCTCTTGAAGGGCCGGCGCTGACTCGTGGCCAGGTCGATGCGGTCCACAGCTGCCGGGACCGGCCCCATGACCTGAGCGAAGACGGCTCGGCCATCGGCGCTGATGCCACACACGTGGTCGACCGCACCCAACGCCGGCACCGCGCGCGGCTCGCCGCCCACGAGCGGATACACCATGAAACGCCCATCTGCGGACTTGGCTAGCACGAAGTGGTGGTCCGGCGAGATCACGCCGTTGGAGGTGCCTTCGGGAGTGACCGCGCGTGGCTTACCACCCGCCACGCCCTGCACGAAATATCGCGGCGCCCGCCCCGGCTCATTGGCGTAGAAGAAGACACTATCGGCGCCGGTCATGAAGTGGCCATCGACGCCATAGTTCTCGATGCCGCCGCGCTCGAGCCGGAGGGGCTCCCCGGCGCCGGTCGGATACACCACGATCTGTGGCGGACTCGATACCATGGAGACCACTTTCTTGCCGTCGGCGCTCACATCCCACGTGAGCCCCTCACCCAGACGCACGACATCGCTGCCGTCGAGCTTGCGCAGGCACGACACATAGTTGTTCCCGCCGACACGGCCTTGCTCGGTGAATGCGATCACCTTGGCGTCGTGGGACAAGAACGGATACAGCGACTCGTCGAGCCAGGAGTCGTCTGCGTCCTCGGCATTCGCCGGAGTGCGCGCGAAGACACCCCAGCTCTGGTGGTCACGCGAAGTGAGCCACTGGCCACTGGCGCTCACGTCGTGGATCGTCTGGCCACCCGCACTCTGCAACGCCATGCGCTGCTTGCCTTGCAGCGTGATCGCATAGATCGTCCAGCCGCTGCCGCTCTTGCTGCCGGAGAAGATCACCTCTTTGCCGTCGCGCGCCCAAGCGATGCCCTCTTCGCCCCAGTAGCCGTCGGACAGCATGGTCTTCTTGCCTTGGAGATCGACCACATTCAGCGAACCGCGGTCGTCGAATCGCGTGGGATGGTCGAAGAACGCGATCTTGTCGCCGGCCGGTGAGATGCGCAGGTCGCTCATGTAGCCATCGGACTCGCACAGCAAGTGACCGATCGGGTATTCGAGATGGTCCTTGCCCGCGACATCGCGGATGATCGCGAGTTGCGCACCATCGGGCGCCCACGCCGCGTCGCGCACGTTCTCGAGCACCTCGCGGGGCGTCCCGCCGCCGAGCGGCATGCGTGCGAGCGTGCCATGAAAGAGACGGTGCCCGCTCCACTGTGCGCCCGTGAGCACCGCGAGTTCCCCCTGCGACGAGATCGACAGCAGATGCGTGCCGGGTTCCCCGAACGCCTGCGGCTGCGGTGTCTCCGGTCGGAGCACGTAGAGCCGCGGCAGGTTTCCTTCGGTCGCCGCGCTGTAGACGATGGTCTTGCCATCGGGGCCGTACGCGGCCCGGAAGATCGCCGACGGCCGATAAGTCACCTCGTTGATCGTCGGCTCGAGTGCCACGTGCGAGGCCGAGAATGCCAGCATCGCCAACGCGCCCGCGGCGACGATGGCCGCCACCGTGGCCAGCGTCCACGCCATACGCTCGCGACCGCGGCTCGGCGCGATCGCCGCGCCCTGCGATGACTGCGCGCGCAGCGCCGCCGACGAGCCGGGCTCGGCGATCCACGCCAGCTCGCGACGCAGGTCACTCGCCGTCTGCCAGCGCTCGTCGGGATCCTTCGCCAAGCACTGCCGCACCACGCGATCGAGCGCAGGCGGCGCGAGCGGCACCAACTCGGCCAGCGGCCGCGGCGTTTCTTTTAATATGCTCGCGATCAGGCTCGCCGGGTTCGCACCCGCGAACGCGGGCTGGCCCGAAACCATCTCGTGCAGCACGCAGCCGAGCGCCCATAGATCGCTGCGCGCGTCGGCCTCGTTGCCCTGGAGTTGCTCGGGCGCCATGTACTGAACCGTCCCCACGATCGCGCCCTCGGCCGTGAGTGGTGCGGCAACCGTGGGTGATTGCGTGAGCGGCGACGCCGAGCTTGCGCCTCCGGCGCCAGAGCCTGCGCGCGCGAGGCCGAAATCCATGAGTTTGGCGCCGGACTTGGGCAACATGATATTGCCGGGCTTGAGGTCGCGGTGCACCACGCCGGCGCGATGCGCGCGCTCGAGCGCCGCGGCGATCTGCTCGCCGATGCGTAGCGAGTCTGCAGCAGGCAGGGCGCCCTTGCGCAGGCGGTCCGCGAGCGACTCGCCCTCGATCAGTTCCATGACCAAGTAGTCGGTCTCGCCCTCGCGCCCCACATCGAACAGTGTACAGATGTGCGGATGATTCAGGCTCGACACGGCGCGCGCCTCGCGCTCGAAGCGCGCCCGCACGTCGGCATTCGACGAGAGATGTTGAGGCAATACCTTGACCGCCACGTCGCGGTCCAGCCGCGTGTCGCGAGCGCGATACACTTCGCCCATACCGCCCGCACCGAGCGGCGCGACGATCTCATAGGGGCCCAGACGTGTACCGGGGTTCAGTGGCATCGCGGCAATGTACATGAGTCGGGCGCGGCATGACGACGGGCAGGCGCCCGGATTTCCGCGGGATCGGCGCCACTCACCTGCTCCGCCACGAACGGCATCCACACCGATTTGGCGCGGCTGCGGACGCGGACGCGAAAGTGAGCGCGGAAGTTGCGCAGACAAGACTTGCCGACCGCGCCCGCGTGGCGCAGGAGCGCGCTGCAAGGGCGCGGGAAGGGCCGCGAGGTCGCCCTCGGCGATCTGCGCCTGCGCCCGATCGTGGCCCAGGCAGGCGCCCGCTGCACGGTCGTAGCTCCCGCGCAGGCCGCCAGGACCCAGGGTGCGAAGCGCGACCAGGCTCTTTGCCTATTGCGGCGACACGAAGGCGCACTCGCTCGCTTCGTCCTTGCAGGAACCGGACGAAACCGATTCACGAGTCACGCATCTCATGTCGTGGCTGAGGGCTTGAGAGGAATCTTGCTCCTCGGAATCCTGCAGTCTTCCGTGTTCACCCCTCACATGAGGAACTCCCAACATGCGCAAGCACCTCATCACCATGGTCGCACTGGCCGCACTGGCCGCGGTCTCGTTCTCGTCCACCGCGTTCGCGGGCTATGGCTCTACCAAGGCGGGCGGTAAGGACATCGTCCAGGTCGCCAAGGGCGCCGGCTCTTTCAACACGCTGCTCAAGGCGGTTCAGGTCGCCGGGCTGACCAAGACGCTCAAAGGCGAGGGCCCCTTCACGGTCTTCGCGCCCACCGATGAGGCGTTCGCCAAGCTCCCTGCCGGCGCACTCGACGGTCTGCTCCATGACCCTGCGAAGCTCAAGGCCGTGCTGCTGTATCACGTCGTCTCGGGCAAAGTGCTCGCCAAGGACGTCGTGGGCCTCACGGAGGCCACCACCATCAATGGCGCCAAGATCACGATCGATGCGAAGAACGGCGTCGTGCTCAACGGTTCGTCAACGGTGGTCAAGACCGACGTCAAGGCGTCGAATGGCGTGATTCACGTGATCGACACGGTGCTGCTGCCGCCGACCAAGTAAAGCGAATTCGAAGACTGCCGACGAAGTAGAGAATACGCGGGCGCGACCATGTGGTCACGCCCGCGCCTTTTTGTCCCGCCGTGGCGTCGGTCCCGCTGAAGCGCCGCGATCTTCGCATGCTGGTGCAGGAAGTCGAGCAACTCGGTGTTCACCTGTTCCGCATGCGTCCATGTCATGCCGTGCGGAGCACCGACGATCACCTTGAGAGTGGCGTTGGGGACGAGGTTGAGCAGCGAATGCGCCGTGGCTTCGATCGGCAATAGGCGATCCGCGTCGCCGTGCAGGATGAGCGTGGGGATGTCGATACGCGCCACATCGGCGCGGAAGTCCGTGAGCCAGGCGCTCACGCAGTCATGTGTCGCCTTCGCGAAGCATGAACGGCGACGTCCCAGCTGAAATGCACCATGTGTTGGCTTGCGACCTTTCCGTCCAGGAAATCGATGTTGTAGAAGTCCGCGAAGAACGCGGTCAGGAATGCTGGCCGGTCCGCCAGGATCTCGGCTTGGGTGTGCTCGAACTGGCCGATCTCGACAAACGCTGGGCTGGCTGACACCACCCGAGGCGTTCACCTGTGCCGTTGCGATGACCGCATGATCAGTCGAAGGAATCTACACGCCGATCAGTTCACCCGCACCACAGTCGCGGTGCGCACGGCTCTACCCGCGCGAAACCGCGCAAAATACACGCCTGCCGACAGCGATCTGGCCTGATTCCAGGTCACCTCGTACCGGCCCGCGCTGCGATGGCCCGCGACCACAGTCGCGACCTTGCGCCCGGCCAGATCGAACAGCGACAGATCCACGTCGGCGGCTGCCGGCAGCGCGAAGCGCACGATCGCCTCATCGCGCATGGGCGTGGGCGAGATCGCGAACGCAAGTCGGGCGGGCGTATCGCTCACGCCCGCGGCGACGTGCGGCGCGAACTGCCAGGTGCTGGCGCTGGAACTGAGCACCGTGATCTGCGCATCGCCGCTGGGCAGCGTGACGCGGCTCGACACGCACGGGTCGGGCACCGCGGTCCCGGGCGCGCCGGTCGCAGGCGGCACTGTAATGCCGTTCTTCTTGACCACGATGGTCGCGGCGCTCTCGCCTGCCGGGATCACCGACGCATCGATCAGGAATACGATGCGGAATGGGTTGGTAGGAGTGGCGTCGGGCACGGCCGTGATCTGAACGGTCTGGCCCAGGAATCCGAAGCCCGCGGAACCGGGGCCTTCATCCAGCGTGAACGTGCCGCCGGCGGGCGCGGTGACCGTGGTCTGCACCGGGTCGGTGAGAGTCGCGCCGGTACCGGTGGTGTCGGTCGTCACCGAGCCTCCCGCGGCGATCGTGGCATGCACGCTCTTGAACGCCAGCGTCGTCCACTCGAACGAGCCGATGTCACCGGCGCTGCCCTGCGGGCGCGTGACACCGCGCTGATCCGTAGCCGCACCACCGGAGCCGGCATCGATCGCCGGGCTGCCGACGGGCACCGCGTAGGTGGGCGTGGGCCCGCCATTGTCGGCGAGCACGGTAAGCAGCGCGTCGGTGGTGATGAAGCCGCTGCCGCACGTACCGTCGCCGACGATGTTGTGATCCGCAGCGTTCGGATGTCCCGAGCAGTCAGTACCGTTGTACGAGATGATCGAATTGTGCACGATCAGCGGGCCACCGTATTTCTCGATGCCATTCTCTGCATTGTCGACGATCGTCACATTGTCGAACACCAGCGAGTCAGCGGACTCGATCAGAATGCCACGTGTGTTGCTGCAGATCGTCGAGTTGAGCAGATGGACCGGACCGCCGGAGAGATCAAGGCCATCGGTGCCGCTGCCCTTGATGGTCACACCTTCAACGAGCAATTGGCTAGAAGGTCCACTGCTGAAACCGATGCCCGGGTGAAAGTTCTGGATCGTCAGGTTGCGGAATGACGCGTGGATGTTGTTGTTGATCGGATTGCTCGTGAACGTCGCGTGCACATCGAACGCCGCGCCGCCGCTGCCGCCGCCATCGAGCACGGTGCCGGGGCGGCCTCCGCCATTCACCGTCAGGTCATCCGTCACGGCCAGCGGTGTGTCGTTCGATCCGATCAGGTAGTAGCCGGGGGCCAGGTTGATGACATCGGGCCCCAGACTGGCGTTCGCGGCGGCGACCGCGCTGATCAATCCCGCCGCGGTGGAGACATTGTAGATATTCGCGTGCGCGCCGGTCGGATGCAGCAGCGCCGCCCAGGCCGCGAGTGAAGCCAATGTCACTCGCCCGGATCGTGGGGATCGTGTCATGGGGCGCACCTCCGAGTCATGGAGCCGCGCGATCGGCAGGGCGTCGTTGGGCTGCCGGGGCGCTGTTCAGGAGCTTTCAGCCTAGGCGCAATCCTGCGCGCCGACCACGGAAATTCGCTGCATACATCCTGACGCCAGAATGCCTCACTGAAACGCCTCGCGCTTGTAGAGCGAGCCCTTGGGATCGGGGATCCCGACAATGCGCAGCGTCTCGGCGACCGTGTGCCCGCGCAGCACACGAAACGGCCGGCGTGAGCGCTCCTCCACTGCGATGCGGCCGCCGTCGGCTTGCAGCGCGAAGCCCTGCGCGAGCACCGAGTATCGCCCCGGCTGCACGTGCGCGAAGGTCGCTCGGCCACGCGTGTCGGTCGTGGCGGTGTCTGCCTTGGCGGCGGCGACCCGCATGAGCCTGAGGTGCACCCCGGCCCACGGGTGCTCCGCTCGGTCCGAGCCCACCAAGGCGTAGCTCACCGTCACGACGTGCACCGTTGCGAATCGGGCCTGAGAACGCGCGGTCGCGTGCGTGGTGTCGGTGAACCGTGCCATTCCCACAACCGCAGCTGTAAGGACCTGCAGGTTTCGCATGAACGTCATCGGGTACTCCTTAAGACGACAGCGGTATCGATCGAATCTACGCCGCGCGGCCGCCCGCGTGTAGCTGTGACGTACGCATGTCCCGCCGGGGCAGGTCGTTACGGGCCCGATCCACGCCCGCATGTATCTGCGCGCCCCTGCCGCCCACCTGTTCTCGTGCCCCTACGGCGCCTGCTCCCGTTACCGTTTGATCCAAGACCATCCCTTGGAGGCCTCCCATGCGGAAGCTCCTCGCCGCCATCGCCGTCACCACCTGCACCACGCTGCTCGCCGGCGCCACGCTCGCCCACGCGCAGTCATGGACGCCAGGGCCGTCATTCGCGGAAGCCCCCGCGCCGCGGCTGCAAGCAGCCGCGGTGTACTACTTGGGCAGCATCTACGTGCTGGGTGGCACGCCATTCGATGCCACGTCGGATCAGAATGGCTCATCGGACTATCTCAACTACGGCGATGTTGCATTCACGATCGGGCCCGCGCTCGACGGACCCTACACCTCGCAAGGCGCAGGGATCGATGCACTGGGCCGGCCCATCGTCTTTGGTGGCACGCAGGGCGGCAACGGCTCGGGACCCACGTACGTGTTCGATCCCACGAACGGCCGCGGGCTCACCACGCTGCCTTCGCGGTCCACTTCGGCACCGGCTGCGAACTTCGCGTTCACGACCGATCCCCAAGGCCGCATCTATTCCATTGGTGGCGGACCGGGCGAAGCGGCCACGGCAAGCAAACAGAACTCCACGCGCGTCGAGCGCTTCGACGCGATCGCCAACGCATGGGCCGTGCTCGCGCCGCTACCGGTGGCGCTCGCCAACGCCGCGGCCGCGGCCGATGGCGCGGGCCACGTGATCGTCGTGGGCGGTATCAACAGCACTGCCTCCGCACGCGTGAATACGGTCTACCGCTACGACATCGCGACGAGCACGTGGTCAAGCAGCGCGATTCCGCCAATGCCGCAGGCACTCTCGAACGCGCGCGCCGTTCAAGGCACGGATCAGAACCTGTACGTGATCGGCGGCAAGGCCGGCGCGATGCAGGCGGGCACGCCCGTGGCCGACGTCTGGGTACTCGATGAGCGCACCAACACCTGGAGCGCGGGCGCCAGCATGAGCTCGCCGCGCGCCGACCCCGCGGTGATCTACAGCCCGGACTACGCAGCGATCTTCGCCATGGGCGGCGACGACGGCGCGGGCGGCAGCTTCACCAGTGAGATGCTCACGGTCGTGACGTGCCCCACTTTCTCTACTTCGGCACTGTCCGAGACCCTGTGCGCAGGCCGCACGGCCGCGTTCCAGGCCGATGCGCAGGGCGATGCGCCCATCACGTACAAGTGGCGCCGCAATGGCGCGGCGCTCAGTGATGGCGCCACGGGCACGGGCAGCGTGGTGAGCGGCGCGAACACGAACATCGTCACGATCACGAATATCTCGAACGCCGACGCTGCCACGTACGACGCCGTGGCGAGCAACACGTGCGGCCAGGTCGCGAGCAACGCGGCGGCGCTGCGCGTCACGGCGCCGCCGTCGCTGCCGGGCGCGGCCGACTGGACGTTCACCGAGGCGGCGTTCAGCACACACTCGACCACGTTCAACGCCATCACCCGCGGCGTGGTCTCAGGCGGCGCCGATGCGATCCGCACCTCGACGCCGGCCAAGGGCCGCTATTTCGAACACGGCTTCGCGTGGGATGGCATCGCGGGCGACGCCACGAGCGCTCCGCCGAATCCCCAAGCCATCGCGTGCGACATATTCGCGGCATCGGGCCCGCTGGCCGTGGGCTACTACCAGTACCTGATCGGCGGCCCGCGCACGGGCCTGCAGATCCAGAGCGCAGGCTGCGTGTGGGGAACGGTCAATGGCGTCACGGCGCGCACGGCGCTCACCGCGGCGACGCCGCTCGCCACCGACGGCACGACGATCGTGGGCGGCAACGGCGTGTACGCGTACCAATGGACAGCGCCCGGCGCCGCCGGCCCGTGGACATCGAGCATTCTGGGCGTGGGCCAGGCGAACGCCGTGCTGAACGGCCGCGCGTTCGGCGCGAGCAATAGCCACGCGACCATCTACAACGCCGACCACACGCAGAGCGACCTGAATCCCTTCGGCAGCACGAAGAGCGAACTCGTGGGCACCGCCGGACTGGACCAGTGCGGCGACTACCTCACCGACGCCAAGCACGCCGCGCTCTGGCATGGCCTGCCGATCGGCGTGACGGACCTCTCGCCGGCGGGCAGCGACAGCAGCTGGGCCAGCGTCGCGCGTGGCGCGTATCAGGCCGGCGACGCATTCGTGGGCGGCTTCGCACGCGCCACGATCTGGGGCGGCAGCGCGGGCCGCCGCGTGGACCTGGCGGGTGTGGCGGGCTCACGCTACATGTCTACATGGGCGAAAGACATGGAAGTCGACAGCCTTGGCGATATCACCGTGGTCGGCGGCGGCGTGCGCGCGGCCGACAGCGTGACGGTGGGGCTGATCTGGAACACGGCTCCGTACGCCGAGATCGTCAAGCAGCCCGTGGCCACACGCGTGCTGATCGGCCGCGATACATCATTCACGGCGATCACGCGCGCGAATGGCACCGTGAGCTACCAGTGGCGTCACGATGGCGTGCCACTCACCGACGATGGCCGCATCACGGGAGCGCACACGGCCGCGCTGCACATCGCGCACGCGGCGGTGCTCGACGCGGGGCTCTACACGCTCACCCTGACCAATGCGATCAGCAGCGCCACCACCCTGCCGGAGTCGCTCACCGTACTCACACCGCTTGCGGTGGATGGTGCACTGCGCGGCGCCACGCGCTTCGCTGGCGCCGCGCCGAGCCCGGTGCACGGCGCGGCGGCATTCCGCTTCGCGCTCGCGCATGGCTCGCACGTGAAGCTGGCGCTCTACGACCTGAGCGGGCGTTTGGTGCGCACACTGGTCGATGAATCGCGCGTCGCCGGCAGCTACGAGGTGCCGTGGGACGCGTCCACACTCGGCGCTGCCGGCAGCGGCGTGCTCTTTGCGCGCTTCGAGGCCGACGGCGTGACGCAGACACGCAAGGTGGCGGTGATCCGCTAGCGAACGCGCGGCGCGAAGGCGCGGCGGCGGGCGCTCAACCCGCCCGCCGCGCCCAGCGCATCTTCGCGGGCCGCGAGCGCGGGTTGTCGAAGCGCTCGGCGCTCGACGCGCGGATCACGTCGCGCGCGATGTCGCTGTAGGTACCGGCGCGCTGCGCTTCCTGGAACGCCTTCTTCACGCGCCGGTCCTCGCCCGAATGGAACGTGATGATCGCCACGCGACCACCCGGCGCCAGACACCACGGCAGATCGCGCAGCAGCGCATCGAGGGCGCCGAACTCGTCGTTCACTTCGATGCGCAGCGCTTGGAATACGCGGCGCACGCTGCGCTCGGCTTCGTCGCCGGGCCCCAGCGGCAGCAGCACGCGGCGGATCTCGGCGGCCAGCTCCTGGGTGGTGGCCAGATGCCCGCGGCGCACGTCGAGCGCAGCGGCGATCACTTGGGCATGCGGCTCGTCGGCATTGTCGAACAACGCGCGGGCGATGTCCTTGACGCTTGCGCGCTCCAGCCATGCCGCCGCCGACAGGCCGCGGTTGGGATTCATGCGCATATCCAGCGGGCCTTCGTCTCCGAATGTGAATCCGCGCTTGGGATCGTCGATCTGCATCGACGACACGCCCAGGTCGGCCAATATCAGGTCCGCGCCTTCGCTCCAACCCTGCGCGGCGATGGCGGCATGCAGGCCGGCGAAGTTCGTGCGCTTCACGGTGAGCACGGCTTCGTCATAGCCCACAGCGCGCAAGCGCGCTTCGGTGCGCGGCAGCTCGAGCGGGTCCTGATCGAGCCCCAGTAGATGTCCGTCGGGCCGCAGCCGATCGAGCAACCGCTGCGCGTGTCCGCCGTAGCCGAGCGTGGCGTCCACGCCCCGCAACCCAGGCATGGGCCGCAGCGCTTCGAGCACTTCGTCGACCATGATCGGCACATGCTGCCCCGCGGGCGTGCGGCCCTTGGCCAGCACATGCGGCACGATATCGGGATACTTCTCGGCCTCGAGTTCCTTATAGCGCTCTTCAAAGTGCCGCGGATGCGTGCCCTTGTAGCGCGGGCGGCGCTTGTGCGCGGGGTTCGGCGCGTCTTCGGGCATATCGGGCGGATCGGTCATGGCCGCCGCGCACGATACCGCAACTACCGGTAGATGGTCTTCACCGCGCCCCACGTCGACTGGCGAGCGGGTGTCGTGCAATTGAAGTCCACCACCACGTCATCGAGACCGATGCCGTCACCGAAATCCACTGTCGTGAAGTTCATCGAGATGCTCGCGATCGCGCCCACGTTGAACTCCAGATGATCCACGGCGCCGAGACCGTTCCTTGGGCCGGAGGGATGCGTCAGGGTGAAGCTCTGCAGCGCATTGCCCACGCCATCCCTCGATGTGAGCGTGACGACCGACCAGCCGACGCTGATCACGTTCATGCTTGCGTGACATGCGCGCCACGCGGCGGACGGAGTCGCGGTCGCGGGATCGACCATCTTCATGTCGATATCGCGCAGGTTGCTCGCGCCAACCAGGATGTTCGAGCCCGATGTCGCTTCGGCGGCATCCAGGAAGATCGTGCAAGGCCCGCCAAAGCTGGAATACACGACGCCCTGAGCCAGATACTGATTCGTGATCGCGGTGTTGTTCGCAAAGGTGTCGAACGTCATCACCGGAAAGGCGCTTGCAGACGCCGCGACGGATACAACCGCGATGGAGGCCAGAAAAAGGGCAAGAACCCGGCGTGATAGCGATGTCATGTGGGGATGGACCTTTCCAAGTGGGGCGTGCGGCAGCCGGGCAGGAGTCTCGAGACAGGCCGATAATGCTACCTCATTTCGGCATTGCCACAACGAATATCTCGATCCGGCGCCAGCCCCGCGCCTTCAGCGCTTCGCGCCCTCGCGCGCGAGGTTGCGCAGCAGGGTGCCATCGGCCAGCGCATGCTCGGCCACCTGGCGTTCGAAGTCGCCCGTCGCGGCGCCCACACCGCCATCGCCGATCAGCGCGCGATGCGCGTTCGTATCCTGCGCGTAGGCCTGCGCAGAGACGTGCACGCGCGTCTTTGCGCGAAACGGCCCGCCTTGTTGCGGGCACCACGTGTCGCAGTTGCCGCACTCGTTGCAGAAGTCCGCGAACACCCACCACTGGCGCTCGCGCTTGGTCGCACCGGCAGGCGATGGCGCGTCACTGATCGCGCCATTCGGGCACGCGAGCGCGCATTGGTTGCACGACTCGCAGTCCACCAATTCGAGCGCGGGCCGCACGGGCGCCACGGCCGGCAGCACCGCAGCCGCGTAGCGCCGGTCGGTTCCCACCTGCGCCGCGTAGGCGGTCAGGTTCGCGCGCGCGGCGCCAGCCACGCTCGCGTGCGCTTCACCGCGCTCGGCGGCGCGTGCGAGCACGAACGCGTCCACATCACGTGCGCCGAGCCGCGCCATGTCGCCCTGCAGCGCCTTGAGGTATCGCGGCAGCCGCCGGTAGCCGGTGGGCCGCAGCAGGTCGGTGCACGTGGTGGCGGGCGCGAATCCGCACGCGATCGCGTCGGCGAAGTTCTCCGCGTTCACGCCGGCACTGAGCGACATCGGGAGCGGCACGCTCAGCGCGCCGGCCAACTGGTGCGCCAACCCGATCGCGATCGGGTGCAATGGCGCGCCACTCATGTAGACGGCCGCGCCGGCCAAACGGCCGCGCGTGTTGTGCACCACGAGCGTGTTCGTGAGTTTCACGCCCAGCGCGCAGCCATGCCGCACTGCGGCGCCCTGCAATCGCGTGAGCATCGCGACCGCGTCCTTGAACTGCAGGTCGCGCTCGAATGCGGCGCGGTCCAAGCTCACTTGGTCCCAGCCGAGCGCGCCATGCAGCAGCGCGTCCACGGCGCCAAAGCCGAGTAATGTGGGGTTCAGCTTCACGACCACGTTCAGCGCGTGGCGTTCGAACAGATGCTCCACGATCCGCTCGATCTCCTCGGGCGGGCAGCCGTGAAAACTCGAGAGCGTCACGGTGTCGCTCACGCGCGAAGGCATGCACTGGGGCCACTGTTCACGCGCGGCCGCCGGCAGCGCGTCGCGCATACGCGCCATGTACGCGCTCGCGTCGGCCAGGCCATCCAAGAACGCAGCCACCGCGGCCGAGCGGATGCCCGCCAGGTCATAGCCGACCGACGCGTCGAAGCGCGTGCCGGCCAGCGCCGCCACTGCGCCGTCACCCAGCACCTGCGGCGCCAGCGCGTGCAGCAGGCACCACGCGCTCACGTACTGATCGAGCGACTCGCCCAAGCGCAGTTCCTGCGACCACTCCACGTTGTAGGCCGCGCTGTTCGCCACGCTTGCGCCTGCGGCCACCGCGTCGATGCATGGCCGCGGGATCTCGAGTGTGTCGAGCACCTGCACGGTCTTGAGCTCGAGCACGCGCGCACCCGCGAGCCAGGACACCACCAGGTTCTGCGCCATCTGTGTGTGCGGTCCTGCGGCCACGCCCACGGGCGTCATCACCCGGCCGCCGGGCACGGCGATGCTCAGGTCGTGCTCTGCGCTGCCAGTCCAGAACGCGCGCCGCGGCAAGCCGAACACACTGCGCTCGTGCGCCAGTCCCTCGTGCGCCCACGCCCACAAGTGCTCGAATGCCGCCGGACGCAGTGCGCTCTCGTGCGCACTCATGGCGTCACCATGCCGGTCCACAGGCGCGCGGCCTGCTCACGCGCTTCGCACTCGATCTGGGCGAGGTCAGCGCCCACGAGGTGTCCGTCCTCCACCACCGTGCGGCCGCCGACCACCACACGCTTCGCGCGCGGACGCGTCCCGGCCTGCGGCGCTTCGAACTCCACTTGGTCGTGATCCACCTCGTGCTCGCCGAAATGCTGCTCCACCACAAGCGAGCCGGCACCGAGCCGCGCTTCGAGCACCGCGAGCGGCGTCGCGCGTTCATGCACGGCCGCCAGGCGCTGCAAGCTCACGAACTCCTCGCGCATGTCGCTGGGCCAGCCGTCGGTGCCCAGCGCCACGTGCGCGCTGGCCGCCAGCGCGGCCGCATAACCCACGCGATTGCCCTCGTTCGAGCGCGGATTCTGCACCAGCCACAGGCCGCGGCCCTCGGCGGTCTGCACCGCGGCCTCGTCCAGATGCACGCCGTGCGCGAGGATCGAACCGCTGGGCAGCGCGCGCTCTTCCAGCAGTCGCTCCAGCGGACCGGCGGCTCCATCGCGCCGCGCATGTTCGCCATCGGTACGATCCTCTGCCACGTGCACGTGCACGCCCACACCCAGGGCGCGAGCGATGCGCCCGGCTTCGCGCAGCGACTCGCGCGAGAGCGTGAACGAGGCATGCAGGCCCACGAGCCCGCGCACGCGCGGGCGGCGGTTCGACGCGACGAACCGAGCGCATTCGGTGAGCCCGCGCTGCGCTTCTTCGGAGCCGCCATTGCGTTCGGTAGCGCCGTAGCAGAGCAGCGCACGCATACCCAGTTCGTCGCATGCGTCGGCGATCACATCGAGTGAGTGCTCGATGAAGGCTGGCGACTCATGGTGATCGATCAGCGTGGTCGTGCCCGCAAGCAGTGCCTGCGCCACGTACCAGCGCACCGATGCTCGCAGCGACGCCGCATCGATCGCACGGTCGAGCCGCCACCACACCTGCTCGAGGATCGCCATGAAGTCCGCCGGCGGCGTGCGCGGCGCCGGCATGCCGAACGGCGCCAGGCCGCTGTACAGATGCGTGTGCGCGTTCACATAGCCGCCGAACGTGCGGCCCTCGCCGGGCATGAGGGTCATCGCCACTGCTCCTTGGGGGCCTTCGTGCGGATCTTGCCCACCGACAACGCGCGCGCAGCCGGCGAGTCCTTCATGGGCAATCGCACGCGTCGCACGCCATCGAAGGATTCGAGCGCCGAGGCGACCGCGGCTGCCGTGGGCACAAGGCCGATCTCGCCAAGACCCTTGGCGCCGAACGGCCCTTCGGGCTCGGGAGCCTCGACCAGGATCACGTCCACCTTGGGCATGTCCTTCGCGCGCAACGCCCCCATCTGGTACATCGAGTGCGTGAGAGGCATGCCGTCCACGCACGGCAGTTCTTCCGTGAGCGCATAGCCCAGGCCCATATGCACCGCGCCTTCGATCTGCGCCTCGCACAGCCCCGGGTTGACCGCGCGACCCACATCATGGGCGGCGATCACGCGCTCCACGCGACCGCTTTCGTCCAGCACCGCGATCTGCGTGGCGAAACCGTATGTGGTGTGAGTCTTGGGCGCGGCGACGGTCGTGCTCAGCGGCGTGGTGTCGTCCACCACCTCGTCGGCGGCGAACACGTGGCCGGCCAGCTCAGTCAGCGAATAGCCGGCGTCGAGTTCATCACGCAGTTTGCGCGCTGCGCTGGTGACGGCACGCCCGGCGAACAGCGTGCCGCGCGAGCCAGTGGTCTGGCCGCAGCCGAGCGCGAACGTGGCGTCGACTTTGGGCCGGAACAAGCTCGCATGCAGGCCGGTCATTTCCACACAGAACTGCACGAGCACGCTCAGCAATCCTTGACCCATCTCGGTGTATCCGTTGTAGACGCTGATGGTGCCGTCGTGCTCCACCACGAGCCGCGCCTTGCCCCACTCCACCACGCCGTTGCCGAGCCCGGAGTTCTTGAGCCCGCACGCGATGCCGGCATGCCGGCCTTCGCGCATGAGCTGGGCCCACGTCTCGCGCACGGCCTCGAGCGTCTGGCCGATCCCCACCGACTTCATGAGCCGCTGCCCCGTGGTGGTCATGTCGCCTTCCACGATGGCGTTCTTCGCGCGGATCGCCCAGCGGTCCATACCGCACTGGGCGGCCAGTGCATCGAGCGCGCCCTCGAGCGCGAATGCCGCCTGCGGCACGCCGAAGCCCCGCATGGCGCCGCACGGCGGGTTGTTCGTGTACGCGGCGACAGCTTCCACGTCGACATGCGGCACCCGGTACGGCCCGCACGCATGGCCGGCGGCGCGCTCGAGCACCTTCATACCCACCGATGCATACGCGCCCGAATCTCCTTGGAGTCGCGCGCGCACGGCGGTGAGCACCCCTTGCGCGTCGCACGCTGCCGTGAGCTCGATGCGGACCGGATGGCGCTTGGGATGCATGCGCACTGACTCCGCGCGCGAGAGCGTGACCTTCACCGGCTGCTGCGTGCACCACGCCAGTAGCGACGCGTGCGCCTGCACGCTCAGGTCCTCCTTGCCACCGAACGCGCCGCCATTGGGGACCAGTTCCACAAAGATGTCGTCCTCGGGAATGCCCAGCACCCGTGCGACCTGCTTGCGGTCGTCGAACACGCCCTGGCCTTGCGTGTACAGATGCAGCCGCGCATCGCCCTGCGGCACGGCCAGCGCGCACTCGGGTTCCAGGAACAGGTGCTCGATGCGCTGCGTCTGCCACACGCCGGTGGCCACATGGGCACTGGAGGCGATCGCGGCATCGGCATCGCCGCGGCGGATCACCGAATGCGACAGCAGGTTCGCATGGCGGGGATTGACTTGAGGTGCACCGGGGGCGAGCGACTCCTCCACACTGAGCACCGTCGGCAGCCGCTCGTATGTCACGTCCACCAGCGCTGCGGCCTCGCGCGCGGCGACCTCGGAATCGGCCGCCACGGCCGCGAGCACGTCGCCGACACAGCGCACCTCTTCGCCCTCGGCAACGTACGCGGGCCAGTCTTGATGGATGAGCCCGTTCCAGCGGTCCCCCGGCACATCGCGCGCCGTCACCACGGCCACCACGCCGGGCACGGCGCGCGCGCGCGTGGTATCCACGCGCACCACTCGCGCGCGCGCATGCGGCGACAACGTGACCGCGCCGTGCAGCATGCCGGGCACGCGCAGGTCGTCCACGAACGGCCGCTCGCCCAGCGCAAGTTCGCGGGAGCGATAGCGCGCGATACGCGCGCCCATGCCGCCACTGGCCGGCAGGGCCACGATGGGCTCACCCAACCGCGCGCGGCCCACGCATGCGATGGCATCGATGAGTTTGATCCAGCCCGTGCAGCGGCACAGATGCTCGCCCAGCGCGGCGGCGATCTCGGCGCGCGTGGGGGTGGGATTCACGTTCAGGAACGCATGCGCGCGCAGCACGATCCCGGGGATGCAGAAGCCGCATTGCAGACCGTGCGTGGCGGCGAAGGCCTCGGAGAAGCGGTCGCGCTCGATCGCGCTCAAGCCCTCGACCGTGACCACACTCACCCCTTGAGCCGCTGAAGCAGGGATCGTGCACGTCACTCGCGCCTCACCGTTGACCAGCGCGACGCACGCGCCGCACTGCCCTTGCGGCGCGCAGCCGCGCTTGGGGCTCGTGATGCCGCAAGGCCCGCGTAGCACATCGAGCAGGCTCTCGCCTGCCCGATATCCGACTTCGCGGGCCTGCCCGTTGACGGTGAGCTGCAGCGTGCCTTGGATGACCTGGATGCTCATCGCACGCTGCGTGCGTACACGCCCGGGTAACGCGCGAGGAACGCGATCGCCTGCGTGAGCTCACGCGTATCGAGCGCCTCGCCGATCTTGTGCGTGTTCTGCTCGATGCCGGTGCCGATGCCGAACATGGCGGCGTGCGAGTAGGCGCCGGCATCGACCCAGCGCTTGCTGGCGGGCACCTTGAGGTGCGGCGTGGCCTTGGGCAGCGGCCAACCCACGCCATCGGTGGAGAAGATCCAGCGGTCCACGCGCGGCTCGCGCCGCAACAAGCCATCTTGCTCCGCGCCGGCCTGCACGAACGGTGTGACCACCGCGCGCCACGCATCGACCGCGGCCGTGATCGCGGGGTGATCGGCCGGCGTCTCCCAGCCCATGTACACCTGCTCGTTGCCCGGCACGTAGCCGCGCCAGGTGGGCTGCTCGTAGCGCGGGATCTGTACGCTCACGGTCAGTCCCGAGGCGCGCGCGGCGGCGATGCTCGCCATGCACTCCAGATCGGCCACCGCGCCCGCGGGCGTCTCGCCCACGGTGAGGCGGCGGTCGAAGCGGAACGTGAAGCGATCGGGTACGGCGCAGTCGCTGGGGCTCTCGAGCGTGGCCCACGTTGCGGTGCGTGTACCGGGCCCCAGGAACTCGTGCTTGGCAAAGCCTTCGCCGCGCTCGTAGCGCTCTTGTGCCTCGACCAGGATGCGTGCACCCCATTCCAACGGGTTCAGGCCTTCCCATGGCATCGATCCATGGCACGAGCGGCCGGTGACGGTGACTTCGATCTGCATGCGGCCGCGCTGGCCACGATAGAGCCCGAGCGCACCCTTGTGTGCATCTCCGGTGGAGTCGGTGAGAATGACCACATCGGGCAACTGCTCGGGCGGAGCCCCCGGCAGCAGCTTGCGCGTCACGTACAGCGGCCCGCCGCCGTCGTTGTCCTCTTCGGCCACGGTGATGAGGCCGCGAATGATCACGCCGCGCAGCGCGCCATCTGCCGCCAGCTCCACCAGGATGCGTGACGCCATGATCTGCGAGACCACGCCACCCAACTGATCGGCAGCGCCGCGGCCGAACACGAGATGGTGCCATTCCTCGTCGGGCGGCAGATAGCCGAGTTCACGGCGCAGGAATGCGCGGTCGACTTTCGCGGCGTCGATGACGCCCAGATAGGGATCGATCCCGCCGGTCTTCTGCAGCCACTGCGCGCGCAGCGCCTTGACGGTGTCGCAGTGGCCGTCCCAGAAGATCACGCGCTTCTCGGCGCGCGGAATGCCATCGCTGCGGTCTTCCAATGTCCATTCGAGATTTCCGAACGCGTCGTAGTACAGGTCGTCTTCCGACTCCACGGCGCGGATCTCGATCATGCGCCGGCGCAGGTACTCAAGACGCGGGCCCTCGTGGTTGCTGAGCCCGCACTGCGCATCGCCGCCTTGATCGCTGGGCAGGTCCACGAAGTCCGCGGGGATCCGGATTGCCTCGCGCAGGATCTCGATCGCGAGCGGCAGGTCGCGCGCGGCCAGCGCGGCGATGCGTTCATCGAGCGCGTTCAGGCTCACGGGCGCGCTCATCGCGTGACCTCGGCGAGTCGCGCGCCAAGATCGGGCACCTTGGCGACCGCGAGCAGCGCCATGATCACATAGAGCTTCTTGTTCGCCTCGCGCGCCACGTTCACACGGTGCTGCTCCATGACGCCGGCACTCACCTCGGCGCCGATGTCCGCGGGCAGGCAGTGCAGGTAAAGCGCCTTGCCGTTCTTGGTGAGCCCCATGCGGCGCTCGTCGCAGATCCAATCCGTGTGAGCGGCATTGCGTGCCAGCGCCGCGCGTTCGATGTCACCCATACGCTGCTTGTCGCGCGCGGCGTTCGCGGCGACGCGCTCGAGCATGAGGTCGTAGGGCCCCCAGCTCTTAGGGTACACGGCATCGGCGCCCGCGAACGCCTCGTCCATGGACTCGGTCATCGAGAACGATCCACCCGAGGCGTTCGCATGCTGCCTCGCCGTGGCAAGCGTGTCGTCCATGAGCTGGTAGCCCGGCGGATGCGCCAGCACCACGTCGGCGCCCGAGCGCGTGAGCAGCATCGCCAGGCCCTGCGGCACCGACAGCGGCTTCGCGTAGCTCGGCGAGTAAGCCCACGACACGGCGATGCGCTTGCCCTTGAGGCCATCGGGAAAGTACTCGCGCAGCCACAAGAGGTCGGCAAGCGTCTGCGTGGGATGATCGATATCGCACTGCAGATTCACGACGGGCACCTTGCGCGTGTCGGTCATGGCCTCCAGATACTCGCGGATGCCTTTCTCGACGGCGCGCATGAAGCGATTGCCCTCGCCCAGGATCAGGTCGTGACGTACGCCCAGCGCGTGCGAGTTCATGCCAAGCATCGCGCCGGTCTCCTCGGCGGTCTCGCCATGCTCGACCTGCGTGGAGTTGCCGTCCACGATCACCGGCCGCATGCCCAATCGCGACGCCGCGCCAGCCCACGCACTCTTGGTGCGTGTGGAGTTGTCGAAGAACATCGCGTACGCGAGTTCATCGGGCAGCAGCGCGGTCGAATGCCCCGCGCGAACGGCGGCCTCGAAACGCGAGGCGACCGCGAGCAGTGCGTCGATCTCGCAGCTGTTCCAGTCGCGCGTCAGAAGCAGGCTGCGGCCATACAGGCTGCTGAGCGTGGCGCTATCCAGGTGCGGCAGGGCAAGGGTCGTGTTCATGTCAGTCCTTTCGGATGGTGGTGCCCGCGCGCCCTTCCCAGGCGTCAATCAGGGCGTCGGGGTGGCAGATCACGACTTCCTCGCCCCCGCACTCGAGGAATCTCACGGCCGCTTCGATCTTGGGGCCCATGCTGCCGGGCGGGAACTGCCCGGTGGCGGCCATGCGCCGCAACTCGCGGGTGCCGATGGACGTGATGCGCGCGCGCTGCGGCGTGCTGTAGTCACGATAGAGCGCGTCGATGCCGGTGGTGATGATCATGCGCGTCACCCCCAGCTCGCTCGCGAGCAGTGCGCTCGCGTGGTCCTTGTCGACCACCGCTTCGACGCCGATGAGATGGTCATCGCAGCCGCGCGCCACGGGGATGCCGCCGCCGCCACAGGCCACCACGATCACGCCGGCATCCACGAGCCGGCGGATGGTGTCGATCTGCACGATCGCGTGCGGCGTGGGCGATGCCACCACGCGCCGCCAGCCGCGGCCTGCGTCCTCGACCATCTGCCAGCCGCGCTCGCTCGGAAGAGTCGCCGCTTCGATGGCGCTGTAGAACTTGCCGATGGGCTTCGTGGGATGCGCGAACGCTTCGTCGTCGGCCAGCACCTCGACCTCGGTGACCAGCGTGGCGATCTCGGCGCGCAGGCCGCGGCATTCGAGCGCCTCGCGCAGGTCGCGCTGGATCATGTAGCCGATCGCGCCCTGCGAATCCGCCACAAGCGAATCGAGCGGCACTTCATGGATGGCGGTCTTGGAGAGCTCCACGCGCAGTTGCATGAAGCCCACCTGCGGGCCATTGCCGTGGGTGAGCACGAGATGCTCGCCGCGCGCGACAAGCTCGGCGATCGGCATCACGGCACGCGCAGTGACGGCGAACTGGCTGGCCACCGTGGGCGCCTGGGCCGGATCGATGAGCGAGTTGCCGCCCATGGCGATCAAGGTCGGCGGATGCAGGCGAGGCGTTGCGGGGCGGGTGATGCGGGCGGCCGTGGCCACGACGGGTGCGCGGCGGACGGTGACGCGGAAGTGAACGGGGTCGCTCATGGCGGGGTGGACCTTCCGGCCCGAATGGCAGGCCGATTGCCGGATTGTCAGGCGGATGTCGCTTCCGGACGCGGCGTCCGTCGCGCTCGAGGCTGCCAAGTGCGCTACCTGCATGACGATGGCCTCTCGGTGCCCACGTCGGCACAACACTCGCTCGAACTCACGAATGATCACTCGAGCCGGAACCATGCCAGCCGCCAACGCTCAGAAGGAATTTCCCCGCCATGACCACTATCACCCCTGACACCGCCCGCCCCGTCGCCTGCGCGAACGCCATTCGCCGATTGAGCGATGCGCAAGTCGTGCTTCCGACCTTCGCCGAACTGGCCGATCCCTCGCTCATCCCGGCGCGGATCACGCATGCGCTGGAATCGGTCGACCCCGACGCCGCGCATCCGCTGAACCTGTTCCGCGTGCACTGGTGGAACGATGCGTCGCGCCGCGGCCGCGCGAATGTGCCCGAGCATGTGGTACTGCCGAAGTCGTTCACGGGCGTCGATGCGAAGATTGCCATAGCCCTGGGCAACCGTTTTCCCATGATCCATGCGCACAAGGTGCTCGCGGCGTATGCGTGCCTGGTGCCGCGTCTAGTGCGCGGCGAGTTCGACCCGGGCACTCAGCGCGCGATATGGCCGTCGACGGGCAACTACTGCCGCGGCGGCATCGCGATCTCGCGGCTGCTCGGTTGCCGCGGCGCTGCGGTGCTGCCCGAGGGCATGAGCGCGGAACGTTTCGCGTGGCTCGACCGTTGGGTGAGCGAGCCCACGGACATCATCCGCACGCCGGGATCCGAAAGTAATGTGAAAGAGATCTATGACAAGTGCGCGGAACTCGAGCGCGACCCTGCGAACGTGATCCTGAACCAGTTCTCGGAGTTCGGGAATCACTTGGGCCATGTGGCGGTGACCGGCAGTGCGCTTGCGGCCGTCTTCCAGCATCTGCAAGACGCGCAACCCACGCTCAAGCTGGCGGCGTTCGTCTCGGCCACGGGCTCGGCGGGCACGATCGCTGCGGGCGATGCCCTGAAGGACCGCTGGGGTACGCGTATCGTCGCCGTGGAGGCGCTCGAATGTCCGACGATGCTCGAGAACGGCTTTGGCGAGCACAACATCCAGGGCATCGGCGACAAGCATATCCCGCTCATCCACAACGTGATGAACACCGACATCGTGGTGGGTGTGAGTGATCACGCGACCGATCAGCTGGGATTGGTCTGCTCCACCGACGAGGGCCGCGCGTGGCTGCGCGAGGTGCAGGGCGTGCCGGTCGACGTGATCGACGCGCTGGCGTCGTTCGGGCTCTCGAGCCTGTGCAACATCGTTGCCGCGGTGAAGACGGCCAAGAAACTGGGCCTTGGCGCCGACGACGTGGTGATGACCGTGGCCACCGACGGCGACGCCATGTATGGCAGCGAGCACACGCTCGCGCGCGCCAGATACCCCGGCGCGGGCTTCGCGCGAGCGCAGGCGGCCGAGGCGTTCCAGAGCTGGATGCTGGGCGCCGACACGAGTGCCACCGAGGTGCTCGACGACCATGGCCGGCGCCGCATCTTCAACCTGGGCTACTTCACCTGGGTCGAGCAGCGCGGCGTGTCGCTGGAAGCGTTCACGGCGCGGCGCGACCAGAGCTGGTGGCGCAGCCTGCGCGCAGAGGTGCCGAAGTGGGACGCGATGATCGCCGAGATGAACGCGCGCACAGGTGTGCTGGACCGGCTGTGAAGCACGCACCAGGACTGTGTTGCGCGGGCTGCGGGGCAGTCGTGACAGGCGACTGCGCCGGCCCGTTCCGCTGCCCGTGTGCGACCTCGGGTGACGACCGCGACCACGTGCTGGTACCGCAACCGCCGCCCGACTCCGCCGTGTTCGCGCACGCCCAGGCCCAGCAGCCGTTCGTGCGATACCGCGAGCTGCTCTGGAGCTACCGCTGGTCCCGCTCGCACGGCATGAGCGACCAGGATTTCGTGACCATGGCCATGGAACTCGATCATGCCGTGGCGGACATCGACGGTCGCGGATTCGTGGCCACGCCATGCGCCCCTCAGCGCACGCTCGCCAAGGCGATCGGCCTGGCGTCGGACGAACTCTGGATCAAGGACGAGACCTGCAACGTGAGTGGTTCCCACAAGGCGAGGCACCTGTTCGGTATCGCGCTGGTGCTCGAGGCGCAGGAACGCTTGGGGTTCGCGGACCGCGCGAGCCGCGCCACACAGGAACTCGCGATCGCATCTTGCGGCAATGCCGCGCTCGCCGCCGCGGTCATCGCGCGCGCGGCCAAGCGGCCCCTGCGCGTGTTCATCCCCGGCGATGCGAATCCGCGCGTGGTCGAGCGGCTGCGCGCGCTGGGCGCGCACGTCGAGACCTGCGAACGCCGCGCCGGTGACTCCGGCGATCCGTGCGTGCATGCGTTCGCGCGCGCGCGCAAGCGCGGCGCGATCCCCTTCTGCGTGCAGGGCAACGAGAACGGCCTCACGATCGAAGGCGGCCAGACGCTCGCGTGGGAGATGGCCGAGACCTTCGCCGCAGCAGGCGTGGCGCCCGACCGGATGTTCGTACAGACCGGCGGCGGCGCGCTCGCCAGTGCGCTGGTGACCGGCATGCGGCTGGCCGTTTCGCGCGGCGTGCTGCCGCGGCTGCCGCGACTGCACGTGGTGCAGACGCAAGGCGCCACGCCCCTGCGCCGCGCATGGGAGCGCGTCACGGCCCACACTGGCACGCTCGCCGATGCCATGCAGGAAGCGCGCGGGCATCGCAGCCGCTACATGTGGCCCTGGGAGAATGCCCCGCACAGCGTGGCGCACGGCATCCTTGACGATGAAACGTACGACTGGGCCAATGTGGTGGAGGGAACGGTCGAAAGCGACGGCTGGCCCGTGACCGCGAGCGAGCACACGCTCACGAGCGCGCGCACACTGGCGCACGCGACCGGCATCCAAGCCGACGCCACCGGCGCCGCCGGCCTGGCGGGGCTCATGACGCTCGCGCACGACGACGTGATCGGCGAAGGCGAGTGCATCGCATTGGTGTTCTCCGGGGTCGAGCGGTAGCGATCATGCGCAGCGCGTGGCGGCGGGTCGCGGCCGGTTGCGGATTCGCGTTCGCGCTGGCGGGCTTGCTCGCCTTCGCCGGGTTCGAGGCCGACGTGCACCGGCTGGCGCTGTTCGCCGCGGACGCCGGCCGCGGGCGACCCGCGTCGCCGGAAGCGCGCGTGGTGCGTGACGTGGCCTATGCGCGAATGCACATCCGCCGGCCGGCGCTGGCGGATCTCCATCCGTGGCCGGTGCGCGTGTACTACCAGCTGAACCCGATGCACCCCGGCCCCGGCGACGTGCTGCGTTGGGGCGCGGACTACCGCGGCGCGTGCGGGTCCACCGCGCGCGTCGTGCACGCGATGCTCGAGTCGCAGCACATCCCCACGCGGGTGCTGCTGCTCACGGATGCGCGCGAGCATTCGCTGCACACCGTGCTCGAGTCACGGGTGCAGGGCCGCTGGGTGGTACTCGACCCGCTCTACGGCATCGTGTTCCGCCGCCGCGACGGTGCGCTCGCGACCCGAGCCGAGCTGCTCGCCGACCCGGCGCACTTCCACGCGCAGGTGGACTCGGTGGCGGGCTACGATGCGCGCTACACGTACGAGCATGCGACGCTATTGAACTGGCACAAGATCCCGGTCGTGCTGCCGGCGCTGCGGGCCGTGCTCGCGTGCGTGATCGGCGGCGCCCGCGTGACGGCCATCGAACGCCCGGACCTGTGGATGTGGCCGCAGGCGGCTGCGGCGTGGCTGTGCGGCGTGATGGCGCTGGCCTGCGCATGGCTCGCGCGACGCGCGTAGCGACGGCGAACGTTCGCGCGATGATGCGCGTGGGTGCGCGCGGGCGCCCGTGGTCGTGCTCGATCTGCCAAGCATGGCAATCGCGTCGTGCGGTAGTGACGCCAGATCGCCGACGTTGCCTCGTGCGCTGTAACCCATGTCCTCGGTCTACCGTGTAACCCGTGTGCCCGGTCTGGACCGAATGCAGCCCTTGACAGCATTCTGCGGACATCGAACGCAACCGCGAGACTGCGATCGCCGCGCGTGCGTATCGTGCCTAGCGCGTGCGTAGGCGCTGTGCGCGCGATGAATGCTCGCGCGTTGTCGTGACTGGGCGCGACATGCCGCGCACGCGGCTGTACGAGCGCCGAAAACACGCATGCGATGATGTGCTTGCCACCGCGAACTCGCCCCCGCGATGGGTGATGTATGCGCAGCTATCGTGTCTCGCACCACGCCACGCAGCAGATCCGCCGCGGCCTCCTTGTGTTCAGCAAGCGCACCAATCGCGACTGCGCGATGATGCTCGCCTACCTGGGCGAGTTCGACGAACGCAAGCTCTACCGGCCCGAGGCGTACTCGTCGATGC
>JANYBS010000024.1 GCA_025360715.1 Candidatus Eiseniibacteriota bacterium
GGCATGTGGCCGCTCTTCTCGAAGATCACGAAGCGGCTGCCGGGGATGTTCCGGTGGATCTTGAACGCCGTGCTGGGCGCCACATTGATATCGAAGCGCCCCGAGATCACCAGCGTGGGCGCGGTGATGCCTGGCAGCACCGGCCAGTTGTCCTTCTTCTCGAGCTCGGCGTTGAGTGTCTCGTTCACGGCGCGGCTGTATTGATAGTTCTTGGCGCCCGCCATGAACGCGTCTCGGTTCTCCTGCGAATAGAACAGCCAGCCCAGGTACATCTGCAGGCTCCTCGCCGCCGCGTCGGGATCGCCGAGCGCATCGCGCCCGTCGAGCGCGGCCTGCTGCTCGGTCTCCTGCGGGAAGATATACTTGAAGAGAAAGTCGGTGTCGGTCCACTTGGGGCTCGCCGAGTCCACGATGATCAGATGCGCCACATGCTCGGGATGCCGCGCCGCGTACACCATGGCCAGATAGCCGCCCCACGAATGCCCCACGACTTCGATCTTGTCGGCGCCCATCGCCGCGCGGATGGCATCCAGATCGTCGATCTGGTCCACCAGCGTACACGTGGCCCCGGCCGCAAGCGGGCCCGAACGGCCATTGCCGCGCTGATCCCACAGCACCACCGGGCGGTTGTGTCCCAAGCGGTCCCACGCGTCGGAGCACAACTCATACGTGTGATCGAAGCCCGGGCCGCCGTTGCAGAGCACCAGCGGCACGCCGCTGCCGCCACCGCGCACCTCGTACCAGAGCTTCTGGCCCTTGCGAAGAATCGTGTGTCCGGGGCCACTGGGCGCGCCGGGCGCGGCCAGGCAAGCGCTTGCAGCAAGGATCAAGGCGGTGGAGACAGCGATCGCGAGATACCGGCGCATAGGTGCTCCTTGGATTCTGGGAACGCTCGACGTGGGGTGGGCTCGTGCGCAGCATCCGCCCGCCGTCGCGCGCGAGCAAGCGCAGCACCGCTCCCGTAGTATGCGCCGCCTATGGCACGCATCGTCCATCAGGCCTTTGGATCGCTCGGCGACCTGCATCCGCACATCGCCGTGGGCGCTGCCATGCGCGCGCGCGGCCACGACGTGACGATCGCCACTCACGCCCCATACCGCTCGCGCGTCGAGTCCGCGGGCCTGCGCATGCACGACATGCCGCCGGACTACGACCAGTTCACGGACCTCGAGGACGTCATGCGCCGCGCGATGGATGCGCGCGATGGTAGCCGCTATGTGCTCGAGGCATTCGTGCTGCCGTGCTTGCGCGAAACCACCGCCGCGCTGCTCGATGCCGGCAAGGGTGCAGAGCTCATCATCGGCAATCCCTTGGGCATGAGCGCGGTATTGGCCGCCGAGAAGTTGGGCATACCGCACGTGCACGCGGTGCTGCAGCCCTTGGCCATGTTCTCCGCACACGATCCGCCCCATTTCGGGCCGCAACCCGGCATGGACTTCTTGCACCGCCAAGGACCTGGGGTGCTACGCGTGCTGTACAAGCTCATGCGCTTCGTCAGCCGCGACTGGCTCAAACCCGTGCAGGCGCTGCGCGCCGAGTTGGGCCTGCCGCCCACGAGGCGTCACCCGATGTTCGACATGTGGTCGAGCACGCTCAACCTTGCGCTGTTCTCCCGCGAACTCATGCAGCCGCAACCCGACTTCGCGCCGAACACGGTGATCACCGGCTTCCCCTTTCACGACCGTGACGAAACCGGCAAGGGCGCGCCCGAAGCGCTGGCGAGGTTCCTGGACGCCGGCCCCGCGCCGATCGTGTTCACACTGGGGTCGTCGGCCGTGTTCGACGCGGGCGAGTTCTATGAAGTGGCACTGGCGGCCTCGCGTGCGCTCGGCCGGCGCGCCGTGCTGCTATGCGGCCCCGAAGGCCGCAATCGCCCGCGCGCACTGCAAGGCCGCGATGTGCTCGATGATGTGATCGCGGTGGACTACGCGCCGCATTCCGAAGTGTTCCCGCGCGCACTCGTGAACGTGCATCAAGGCGGCGTGGGCACGACCGGCCAAGCGCTGCGCGCGGGGCGGCCCATGCTGGTCATGCCCTATAGCCATGACCAGCCCGACAACGCACTGCGTTGCAAGCGCCTGGGCATTGCCGGCATCGTGTCGCGGAACCGTTGGAATATCGACACCGCCAGTCGCACGCTGCGCACGCTGCTGGCCGATGAGCGCGCGGCCGTCGCCGCAGCCGCCGTGGGCGAGCGCGTGCGCGCCGAGCGCGGCGCCGAAGCGGCGGCCGATGCGATCGAAGTGGCGCTGGCGCGATAGCCCGCCCTCGCCGCGTCCGCTTGTCGGTCCTTGCGGCAAGCTCTACCTTTGTCGCGAGTCCCGTTCGCATCTTCACCATCGTTGGAAAGGAAGCACCCGTGACGCACAAGTCTGCTCGCGCCGCTGCGCTGGCGCCGTGTCTTGCCTTTCTCGCCGTAGTCGCCGTGCTCGCGGGCTGCAGCCCGGGCAGCGCACCACTGGCCAAGGTCGGCGATAAGACCATCACGGCCGAGGAGTTCGAGCGCGCCGCGCAGGGCAACGCCCTGCAGTACCCGGCCGAGCCGAACACCGCCAAGGCGATGCTGCTCGAAGATCTGGTCCGTCGCGAGATGATGCTGCGCGCCTCGCGTGATCACGGCTCCGACTCGTCGACATATGCGCGCGCGCACCGCGCCGACCTGGAAGAGCGCACGCTGCTGCAGGCGCTCTACGATCAATTGGGGCCGCGCGATGTCGCCGTCAGCGAGGGCGAAGCGCGCGCGTTCTGGGCCATGCGCAACACCGAAGCCGACGCGTCGATCATCTACGCGATCGACGGCAACACCGCGCGCGGCGCGCTCGGCATGCTCTCCGCGGGCATGCCGTTCGAGACCGTGGCGGACCAGATCAACTCCCCGGGTGTGGTGCCGCCGGGCGGCCGCCTGGGACCGGTCACGCCGGGCTCACTGCTGCCGCCGCTCGATGCCGCGCTGCTCTCGCAGCCGCTCGGTCAGGTGGGCGGACCCTACGAGACGCCGCAGGGCTGGTTCCTCATGCGCGTGAACAACCGCCGCCCGCGCAGGCAGGCTGGCTTCGAGGAGCAGAGCTCGAGTCTTTCCGAGATCATCCGCCAGCGCAAGAACCGGCAGGCACTCGCGAACGGCGTGAGCGGGCTCAAGCAGGCGTATCATCTGGCCGTGTCGACCGGCGCACCGCAGCAGCTCTTTCGCGTGATCGGCGGCCTCGTGCAGGGCGGCTCGCCGCCGCCGGCGTCGGAGCTGAAGGCGAACGTGCTCGCCACATGGGATGGCGGCAAGTACACGCTCGACCAAGCGATCGCCGACCTGCAGCGCAGCGACCGGCCCAAGCCACAGGCCAGCAACGTGTCTGCACTGGCCACGTGGATCGAAGGCCAGGGCACGTTGCGCATCGCGCTCGCCGAGGCCAAGCGCCGCCACCTGGGCGAGGACGTCGACGTGGCGCGGCGACTGCGCAACGAGTGGGAGCAGTACCTGCTCGAGGGCGAATACGCCGCTGCCACCATCCATGTGGGCAATCCCTCACCGGCCGAAGTCGCCGCTGCGTACGAGCAGGTGAAGAGCCAGTTCACCGTGCTGCAGCAGGCGAACGTGGTCTGGATCGCCGACGCCGATTCGGCCAAGGCATTCGCGGTCGCGCGTCATGCGGGCCATGGCGGCGGCACGCTCAAGGAGGCGGTCGCGATGGCCGACCCCAGCATGACCGCGCACGAGGAGAGCATCACGTTCCCGTCCACGGACCCGCGCTGGGCGTCGATGCAGACGCGCTTCTCGCGCATGCAGCCGAACGAGTTCACGGGCCCCGAACCGTCCGCGGATGGCTGGCGCATCGTGCAGCTGATCGACAAGAAGCAGGAGTCGATGCCGTTCGAGAAGCTGCCGGAACAGGTGAAGCAGAGCCTCACGAGCCGGCTCTATGAGATGGCGCGTGAGAAGGCGTTCAATGCCTATGCCGACTCGCTCAAGGCCGTGATGAAGCCGATCCCCGTGCCGGAGAACCTCGCCCGCGTCCGCTGGCCAAGCGCCGGCGCGACCACGGCGTTGCCTCCGGGTCTCAGCCTCCCGCAGTAACCGCGGAGAACCCCGATGGTGATGCGCCGGTTCTGGCGCGGCCTGCAGGCCGCGCTCGCTCCCTTGGCCCTGTTCGGGGCCGCCGCGCACGCCGACCCCATCGCCGAACGCATCGGCGATCGTGTCGTGCGTTTCTGGCCCGACGCCGCCGCACAGGCCAGCGCACTGCCGTCCGTGGCGTTGCAGGCGCCGATGCCCGCGTTGGGCCCCGCGCCCGAAGGCTTCCCCGTGACACCCGTTTTCACGAACGAGGGCGGCGGCCATGTGGTGCGCATCACCACGAGCCGCGGCACTTCTCTGTATGGCGCCGGCGAGATCGGCGGCCGCCTGGAGCACAGCGGCCGCACGATCGTGTGCTGGAACACCGACGCGTATGCGTACAACGGCCAGTCGCCGTCGCTCTATCAATCGCACCCGTGGGTGTTGGCGGTACGCGCCGATGGCAGCAGCTTCGGTGTGCTCGCCGACACGCCGAATCGCCTGGTGATGAACCTGTCGCATGGCATCGAGTTCCGCGCGCAGGGGCCGCCCTTCGCCGTGATCGTGATCGAGCGTTCCACACCGCAGGCGGTGGTGCAGGCGCTTGCCGATCTCACCGGCCACATGCCGCTGCCGCCGCGTTGGGCGATTGGTTTTCAACAATGCCGCTATTCGTATGCGCCCTCCACCGAGGTCGAGCGCATCGCGCGCGAGTTCCGCTCGCGCGACCTGCCGTGCGATGTGCTGTGGATGGACATCGATTACATGGACCAGCACCGCAGCTTCACGTTCGACCCGGTGGGCTTCGCGAACCCTAAGGGCCTGGCCGATACGCTGCACTCGCGCGGCTTTCGCTCGGTGTGGATCCTGGATCCGCATATTCGCCAGGAGCCTGGCTACGAACCGTATGACCAAGGCACCAAGTACGACTACTGGGTGAAGATGCCCGACGGCTCGCCGTACGTGGGCAAGGTGTGGCCGGGAATGTGCGTGTTCCCGGATTTCACGCGGCGCGACGTGCGCGCGTGGTGGGGCAGCATGACCGCCGAGTTCGTGCAGCGCTCGGGCGCCGACGGCATCTGGAACGACATGAACGAGCCCGCGGTCTTCGACGTGACGAGCAAGACCATGGAGCTCACCGCACGCCACGAGGCCGACGCCGATCTGGGCGGGCCTGGATTCCATACGCGCTATCACAACATCTATGGCATGCAGATGGCGCGGGCCACGTTCGACGGGCTGCACGGCGCGCGCCCCAATCGCAGGCCGTTCGTGCTCTCGCGCGCGAATCACCTGGGCGGCCAGCGCTTTGCCGCCGCATGGACCGGTGACAATCGCTCGAACGACGAGCACCTGCTGATGGCGCTGCCCATGGTGCTCAACTTGGGGCTCAGCGCGCAGCCCTTCGCCGGGCCCGACATCGGCGGCTACGCCGAAGCCTGCACGGGCGATCAGTTCGCGAAGTGGTTCGGCATGGGCGCGCTGTTTCCTTTTTCACGCGCGCACGCCGAGAAGGGCAACATCCGCAAGGAGCCGTGGAGCTTTGGCCCGCGCATCGAGGCCCTCTGCCGCCGTGCGCTGCAGACGCGCTACCGCTTGCTGCCCTATCTCTACACGGTCTTTGAAGAAGCCTCGCGGACCGGCCTGCCTGTGGCGCGCCCGGCGTTCTTCGCGGACCCCAAGACCGAATGGGTGCGCTCGAACGAGCACGAGTTCCTGCTCGGCGGCGACCTGCTCGCGCGCGTGGACCTAGAAGACGTGCCCGATCCCGCGCAGCGCAACCTGAGCGACGACGCGCGTAGCTGGCCGGAGGCCAGCATTGTCGACGGCCCCAAGGAGCGCGCGATCCCCGCGCTGCACGTGCGCGCCGGCGCGATCGTGCCTCTGGGCCCAGTCATGGCGTACTCCGACGAGCGTCCGCTGGATGAAATCGAGCTACTCGTGGCGCTCGATGCGCACGGCCACGCCGAGGGCGTTCTCTACGAGGACGCGGGCGATGGCTACGGTTACCAGAAAGGCGAGTTCTCGCGCACGCACTTCACCGCCACGCGCGAGGGCGACACTGCGAGTCTTCGGGCCACGCACGAAGGCACGTGGGCGCCACCCGCGGGCCGCCATTACCGCGTGACGCTTCTGGGCGGCGCGAAGCTCAAAGTGGCGGGGCCGTAGCGGCAGAAGAGGGCCCTCGACCTCAGCCCGCGACGACCACACGCGTCGTGGCGCGTTGGGTGCCCTGCGAGAGCCTGAGCCAGTAGATGCCGGCGTCGAGCGCTCCCGCGGGGTGAAGCTCCAACACGTGCTCGCCGGCCCCTAGCACACCGACGGTTTGTGTGGCGACGCGCCGTCCGCCCAGGTCGTAGAGTTCGAGCGATGCGGGCTCGGCGCTCGGCAGCACGAAGGCCACTTGTAGATGGCCGCGCGGCGCGGGGTTCGGCCTGGCGCCGGTCAGTGCGAAGCGCGCAGCCGGTGGCGTGCTGAGCCATGTCTCGCTCGTGTAGGCGATACCCGAGCTGCTGGCCCGTCCCAGACGGTAGCCGTAGCGCGTGGACGGCGTAAGGCCCTGATCATCGAAGCGCAGGTGACCAGTGCCGTCGCTCTGGGGCGCTGCGATGGTGCTCCACGCACCCAGGGGACCGGTGGCGCGCTCGAGCGTGAACTCCGCACCCGGGCTCGAGCCCGGAGCGAACCAGTCCAGTTCGACATCGTCCGCGCGAACCTGCGTTGAGACCAGCGACACGTCGACCGCCACTGGCGCATCGGTGCTCAGGTGCTGCACGAATATCTCGGGGCCCGGCTTTCCAAAACCAGTCGACTCATAGGCCACGAAAGCACCACCACGGTCATCTGCCGCGAGGGACGGGTAGTCCTGCGCATCGGCCGAAGTCGTGATCGGTTCACCGAACGGCGCCCAACTCGGCGCGACTGCGCCGGAGGGCAGACGGCGTGCGGCCCAGACGACGTCGACCGCAAGAGCGCCCTGCGCGATCGTGTAGACACCGCCCTGGGAATCGGTCACCAGGAGGCCGTTGCCGATACCGCCCGCGCCGAGGATGACAGGGATGCCGTTCGGGACCCAGCCGGGTAGAGGAACACCGTTCGCGTCCAGGTGCTGCAGGTAGAACGCGTCGCCCCTTGTGAAATAGTCGCGATTGTCCACCCACGCCGCGTAAAGTCCGCCAGAACCGTCAGGCGCCGCGACAAGTTCGCGCTGGTCTCCTGCCGCGATGGCGAGGGGCTTCGGGCCCGCCGCGAACGCTGGAATCAGCGCACCAGTCGAATCGAAAGCGACGGAGTAGAAGTCCCCGTCGAAGAACGAGTGGCTTCCGGGCCGACCCGCCGTGGCGAACACGGCGCCGTCCGGTCGCAGTGAAATTGTTCCGAGACCGAAGTTGCTCAGAATCGCCTTGCCGCCTGACGGCCAGCCAGGCGCTGGATCGCCGTTCGAGTTCAGGTGCTGGGCGTAACCCGTAAAGACGCCGGTGTGGGTATTTCCCCAGACAAAGTAGAAGCCGCCTCGAGGGTCCCTGCACGCGCTGTAGGAGTCTTGATCAGATGGCGCGATGGCAATAGGTTTGCCGTCCGCTGGCCAACCAGCCGCCAACTTGCCAGTGGAATCGACGTGCTGGAGATACAGATCGAGGCCAGAGGGGCTGAAGATGTTCCTCTCGTCCTCGACAGACACGTACAGACCGCCATGGCCATCGAGAAACGCTTTCGGGGCATAGTTCTGGAAGTGCGTCGTCAGGCGAAGGCCATCTGTAGGCCAGCCCAGAGATACAGCACCACCAGCCGTGATTCTGGTGACGTAGACGCCGACCGTGTCCGGATTCCGAGCATCGGTCCAGAGGACGAAAACACCACCGCTGCCATCGGGCTCGAGCTCCCGGACAACTTGAGGCGAGACCACCGTGCAACAGGTCAATCCCCGACTTGCCCAGCGTGAATCGATTCGACCTGTTGCAGCGAGATGTTGGATGAATGCGCGAGGATTTTCCCTGCCCCCGTCCGTGTCGTCGACCCACGCCACGTAGCAGCCGCCCGAGCCATCCGAAGCGACGAGGGGGAGTTCGCCGATGTTGGGTGATGCGCAGACGGGTACGCCTTTGGCGGTCCACTGTGCTCGCGATTCGGATGGCAGCAGCAGCGCAATCAGACAACCGGTGACCGCTAGCGTCGTCCGCAGTCTCATCAAGGCCTCGTCGGTTGGCGATGCGTAACTACTGACTCGGTTGAATTAGTGCTTGCGCCAGCTTGCACGGATGATGCTAAATCATCCTATCCATCATGGCGGGCCACACCTCGCTTGACCTCCTGAAGTCCTGCCGTAACCCGAGGAGGTCGCCGTGCGGTCAATGCGTTGCGCCGGAGAACAATCGTACCCCCCCCTTAAGAATTCACCCAAGGGATTTCTCTGTTTTGTGGCGTCCCTTGCGGCCCTGCTGGGTGCGTTCACCCCATCGCCAGCCCGCTCGCAGGCGAACGCGCACGCGAGCACCAAAGGCATCTGGAGCAGGCCCTTCACCACCGGCAACGCCGCCGTGCACTTCATCCTCACGCCCAGCGATGAGGAGGAGCTGCACAGCCAGGTCTTCTGGTGGCGCGAGATCGGCGACCCGAACTTTGGCGGAGTGCTCAAGTGGGGAATCCCCACGAGCCGGACCGACACCACATCGTTCCTCTTCCCGAGCAAGCCCACAGGCACCTTCGAGGCTGCGGGATTGACCGCGCCCTTGACCGACCCTTTCTGCTCCAACGCGAGCAGGCTACCCGACGGCCGTGTGTTCATTGGCGGCGGTACCGCAGGCAGCTCCTTCGAGGTAGGCATCCGCTCGAACATGGTGCTGGACCCGCGCACCCGAACGTTCTCGGCCGGTGACAGCCTGCTCGGCAGCCAGCGCAGGTGGTATCCCACCGTGACCACTCTGGGGTCGGGGCGCATCACGAACCTGAGCGGCAGCCAGTACTTCCACGTGCACGTGTTCGGTGGCCGCAACGAGAACGGCATGCGTCCCGATTCGATCGCACGGCTCGCGGTTTCGGATGTGGGCGCGTGGGATGGATCCTTGCCGATCGTCGTGACGACGGGCTCGCTGCCGCCGCTGCGGGAGATGCACTCCTTCGCACAGGCTCCCGATCTTGGCGCGACGATGTATTTCGGTGGCCGGCAGGCAAGCGGAGAGGCACTCAACGATGTGTGGTTCGCATACCGCAACTCGGATCCGAACGATCCCGAATATACATACACTTGGGCTAAGGAGACCGTAGCGCCGAACGTAAACCAGAGCCCTGGGCTGCCCGACGCCCGCTATCTCACGGCTGCCACCCGCACCGACGCGAACGAGCTGGTGGTCTTCGGTGGCGCTCAGGAACCTGGCGGTTCTGGCACGGCGGTCGTGTACAGCGATCTCTGGGTCGTTCGAACAACGATCAACTCGGGCGGTCAGAACGTATACACCTGGTACCGAGCCACGCAGGACACCTCCGATGTGCAGAGCGCCGGCCTCAGCATCGGCCCTCGCTGCGGCGCCACGCTCATGCGCGAGGAGCCCTCCGATAAACCGCACGAGCTGCTGATGTACGGCGGTGCGAGAGGTCCGAACGAGACTCCGACCGACCGCACGGTCTATCGGCTCTCGGTCACGTGGGCGACCAACCACTACGTCGCCAAGTGGACGCCGCTCTCCATGACCTCGCCAGCGGGCCCGGGGCCGCGCACGCAGTTCAGCATGAACATGGACACCGCCAAGCGGGGACACGCGCCCGATCCGAATGGAAACGACGTCAACCACGACCAGTACCGCGCGCTCATGTTCGGCGGCATCGACAGCACCGGGCACCTGACGAACGACCTCTGGGCGCTCTGGGACGTGGACTCGGCCGGTACGCATTACGGCGAGTGGCAGAAGATCATCACCTCCTCCGGTGGCCCCAGCGCTCGCCGCCGCCAGGCGATGGCGCTCGAGACCCACTTCGACCGCGTGATGATGTTCGGCGGCGAGACCGACCTCTTGTCCACTCCCACTCGAAGCGACGAAGCGTGGTCGCTACTGCTGCCGGATGAGTACTACTACGGCGTCACCACGCCCATCACGTGGTCGTCCTACCCCGGCGGCAGCCAGAAACCCCTGGGTCACATCGCCGGGATGAGCGCAGAGGTCTGGGGCAATGTCGTCTTCACGCGCGTGGGCGACATCTACGACCCCAGCCAGAGTACGGGCAGCCGCTGGCACGCCTTCACGAGCGCGCCGCACCTGGCCGACTGGTACCCGACCATGTTCTGCGTGCCAGATGCCTCGGCGCCCACGCACGAGCACCTGTTCGAGGCCAGCCCGCGGCGTGACTCGTGGCTCTTCGATGTGGACGCCACGTCCAACAACTGGCAGGCGATCGATCCGCCTGCCGCCCATAACGACTCGCATATCGTGGGCGGCAGCGCCGTCATGTACCGCGTGAGCAAGGTCATGAAGGCTGGCACACGCGACACCGAGCTACCGGGCAGCTACGCGACCAACAAGACGGCCACGATCGATCTGGGGCCCGCGCCCTCGGCGAACGCCAGCAGTTTGTATTGGCAGCAGGAGTCGCCCATGACCTACCCGCGCGTGAACCTGAACCTGACGCTGCTGCCCACGGGCGACGTGATGGCCACCGGGGGCACGACGATCGTGGGCAACACCTACGAGGAGCAGGAGGTGCAGGACGGCGGTGCGTTCATCTACAACCCCGAGCTCTGGCACCCGGCGAGTAGTTCCACTTCGCCCGCGCACTGGGACGTGATGGAGGAGGACCCGTACCACATGAAGCGCGGATATCACTCCAATTGCCTGGTCCTGCCAGACTCCCGGCTCTTGGTTGGCTCGGGGAATGTCACGTCCACCAATGTCATCGACGGTGACCCCGACACCAGCTGGCACAAGGTGCAGGTCTATAGCCCGCCGTTCCTGTTCAGCGACGCCGCGGGCACGCCGGCCACCCGCGTGCGGGTGCTGGCGACCAGCGGTGGCAACCTGTCGCTGGGCGACGTGATGCGGGTCCAGACCGACCTCGTGGTCGACAGCCTGGTGCTCATCCGCGGCGGCTCGGCGACGCACGGCTACAACTCCGAGCAGCGGTTCGTGCCACTGGCAAGGTGGAAAGCCGACAGCACCACCAGCGAAGGCGGCTCGACCCAGCATGTGTACTTCCTGCGCATCCCAGCCGAGCGCGACTCGGTGCCGCCGGGCGACTACATGCTCTTCGCGGTCAAGAGCGGCTATGCACCTTCGATCGCGCGCTGGGTGCACATCGCGCAGACCAAGCCTGACTACGATATCGGCGATGTGATCCGGCCCAAGCGCTTCTCGCAGCACGGCGATGGTTCGTGCTATCCCGCCGCGTTGGGCTGGACCTGGCCCGCCGACGACAGCCTGTTCGCTGTCAGCGGCAAGGTGGCAGGGTACGAGGTGCGCTACAGCATGAGCGCGACGCTGTGCGACACGTGTTGGACCGCCTACCGCGCGGCGACGGTCTCGTACCCGGGAAGCGGGGCTGCCGTCGGCGATCCCGGTACGACCATCGATGGCGTCACGCTCGACGACATGCCGGCCGGCTACACCTACCGAGTGCAGATGCTCTCGTGGGACGACCATCGCTCGGCCGCCCATCCGTGGACGTCGCCGCTGAGTTCGGTGATGACGTTCCACGTCAACTCGTGCGAGGAGGCATTCCTCGGTGGCGGCGATGGCGGAGGCGGGTACTTCGCTGCGCGCCGCGCCGGCGCTTCGTCGGCCGCTAGCTCCTCTCACTTGGCGGGCTCGGGCGCATATTCGCCGGCGCCGGAGACTTCCATCCTCGACGGCCTCGTGCCCGGCGAGATCCGTACCGAGCGCATCGTGCTGCCGCTGGGTCCTGCAGACGTGGACAGCGCGCTGAGAGTGCGCATCCGCCGCGGTACGCATGGCGCCATGACGCTCACCGGCGCACGGCTCATCGCTATGGATGTTCCCGACTCGGCGCAGGCGGTGTTCCTGCCCGGCAGGCCGTACGCGGGCGAGGACATGAGCGTGGCCGCTATCGGTGACGCGCATGGTCACGATGCCGCCGCCGACATGCTGGGCGACGCATCGCCATGGCATGGGTTCGCAGGCGATACGCTGCTCGTGCACCTAGGCACGGCCCCCGGCGGCAGCGCCGCGGGCGCGCTACCGGTGGTGGTCCGCGCCAGCGGTACGCCGCCGGAAGGCCGCACACGGTTGAGTGGATTCCTGGTTCAGGCCCGAGGGGCGGATGGCGCATGGCAGACACTCACGCGCGGCGTGCCGCACGACCGGTTCACCGACTTCGCTGCCGACTCGGTCGCAGACTCGCTCGTACGCATCGTGCTACTCACGTCTCTGGACATCGCCTCGGTGCGGCGCGTGGCGCCTGCGGCGCAGCCAGCCGCGTGGATCATGCCGGCGCTGCGTGCGCTGCATCACTCGACACTGGGAGACTTCGGTGCTGGCGCGCTGAGCCCCGCCAGCGGTCTCGCGCTCGGCAGTCACGACACCCTCCTGGTCGACTTCGAACGTCCGGCTGCGGATGCCGTCGCGGGCTATCGCCGCAACTGGGCGCTCGAACTGACCGGTCGCAGCGTGGAGGCCGGTGATCCGCTGGGATCGACGCGCGCCGTGCCCGTGAGCGCGACGCCGACGCGGTTCGTGCTCGAGCAGAACCACCCGAATCCGTTCTCGGGCGGCACAGCACTGCGCTTCGGGCTGCCGAGGGCCGCACGAGTGGACGTCCAGCTCTACGATCTTCTCGGACGGCGTGTGGCGATGATCGCGCACGGTAGCTTCGAAGCAGGTTGGCATGCGGTGAGCTGGGGCGGTATCACCGCGCAGGGCGCGCATGTCGCGCCCGGCGTGTACTTGTGCCGGATGAAGGCCGACCGGTTCAGCGACGTGAGGAAGTGGATCGTCGTGCAGTAGAGCGAGGCGCCGCCCGCCCGAGACGACCGGGTCGGGCGGCGCGTTCGGGGCGGATGGCATTCGCCTCAAATCCAGATTGTCCTACCGCAGCCTTCTGCGCACCTCGGCCGCGCGGCGTTCGCTGGCTTCCACGCGCGTGCCGTCCTTGAGCCGCAGCACAAGCACGCCATCTTCGGCGCCGTAGCTCTCGATCGCTTCCAGGTTCACCAGTGCGCCGCGATGCACGCGCACGAAATGCCCTTCGGGTAGCCGGCCTTCGAGTTCCTGCAGCGTGTAGTCCACCAGGTATTCCTTGCCCTCACTGCGCGCCAGTACCAAGCGGTCGCGCGAGAACACCAGCGGCACGTCTTTCAAGTCCAGCAGTCGCACCTCGCGGCGGTGCCGCACGGGCAGGCGGTGCAGCGGCTGCGCGTTCTCGCGCAACGGCTCGGACCCGAGCGCTTCACGCACCGCGCCAGCGTTGCCCGAGCGCCGAGCGCCGGCTTCGGCGTCGGCTTCCACGCGCCGCAAGGTATCGGCCAAGCGTTCGCGACGGATGGGCTTGAGCACGTAGTCGAGCGCGGCCAACTCGAACGCCTCGACCGCATGTTGGTCGTATGCGGTGACGAACACGATGATCGGCGCGTCGTCGCCCTTGATGTGGCGCGCGACCTCGAGCCCCGACAGGTCGGGCATCTGGATATCGAGGAACGCAGCGTCGGGCTTGTGCTTGGCGATCATCGCCAACGCCTCGCCGCCGCCGCGCGCGGAGCCGACGATCTCCACGTGTTCGTGCTCGCTCAGCAGCTTTTCCAGGAATTGCCGCGCGCGTGGTTCGTCGTCCGCGATCACCACCCGCAGCGTCTTCGTCGCCGTCATCGAGCGCTCCCCTCTGTGTCCGCCAACCAACTCAATCGCACCACGAAGCCTGTTGCTGCGTCGCCGTTCGCGTTTTCGCGCGGACCCGCCGTCATGCGCGCCTCCGGGCCTGCGAAGCGGCGCACGCGCTGTTCCAGATTCTCCAAACCGACTCCCAGCCCCGGTCCACCATTGCCGTGCGGATTGCCATCGTCTGCGAATTCCAGCTCCACCCAGCCGTCGCGCAAGCGCGCATCGAACGTCATGCGCAACGACGCGCTGCCGGCGGCGATGCCGTGCTTGAGGCTGTTCTCCACCAGTGGCTGCAACATGAGCGGCGGCACCGCCAAGGAAAGCAGCATCGGATCGCCCTTGTACTTGAAGTGCAAGGGATTCTCATAGCGCTCGCGGGCGACACCCAGATAATCGTCGACGAACGCGATCTCGTCGGAGAGCAGTGCCGCCGGACGCTTGCCGGCCTCGACGGTATAGCGAAGCATGTCGGCGAGCCGGCCGGTGAAGCGGCTGGCGGCCATGGGATCAGCCTCGATCAGGTACGCGAGCGCATTGAGGGCGTTGAACAGGAAGTGTGGTTGCACCTGCGCCTGCAGCGCGCGCAGCTCGGCGCGCGTCGCGGCTTCGCGCAACTCCACCGCGTTGCGTTCGGCGGCGGCGCGCTGTGCGGCCAGATGCAGGTTGTCGAGCCGCACACCTGCCTGCGCCAGCAGCGTCTCGATCGGGCCGCGCGCGTCCTCGGGAAGACTCTCGGGGTCCGCGAGCGTGGGTGGCCCCTGCGGCGCCCACTTCACCGTGACCGGCCGGCGCAGGCCGCGCGTGATGCCGCCTTCGACCGATGCGCGCACCTCGTCGCGGTCGAGCGCGGACAGCAGGGCGCGGCCCGCGGTGTCGAGTTCGCGGCGCAGCGCTTCGGGGTCGCGGCCGAACATGCCGGCAAGTGTGCGCTGCATGCGCGATCGCAGCGGCGCGAACGCGAATGCCACGATGAGTGCCGCGATCACATTGAACACCAGCGTGCGCTCACCGGTGGCCGACGCGAACATGCGCTGGCCGCCCAGCACGATGGCCAGGTAGATCGCGGCCAGGATGCCCGAGAGCAGCGCATACGGCATGCCGCCCACGATCAAGCGGCGCGGATCGAACAGCGGATCGTCCGCGATGAGGAACGCGATGATGAACGGCGCCGACAGCCACGCGAACGAGATGCTCGAGAACAGGAAGCGCAGGCCCATCTCGGGCGTCATCGCCTGGATGCGCGGATCGTTGGCGATCAGGTTGACCCAGCCGCCGGCGAGCAGCGCGAACGCGGCGATCAAGGCGAGCGCGCGCTGGCTGGTGGTGGGGCGCCACTCCGGGCCCGTGCGGCTATAGCGCTCGAACAGCGAGCTGATGCCGATCAGGATCGCCACGGCCTGATACCAATTGTAGGCGGTGTCGGGCGGCGTGGCGCGCCAGCCTTGATATGCGATCCAGATCACCTGCGGCGCCAGATACGCAGCGATTGTCGCCCAGAACCATGGGCTGCGCAGGCGGTTGCCCTTCTGCCAGCGTGAGCGCGGAAAGACACTCATGAAGTGCACGAAGCTGGCGGGGTAGAGCCACGAGAGCCATTCGTACAGCTTCAGGTACAGATGAAAGCCGGAGGGGAATTCCTGCTGCGGGAATTGATAGAGCCCGTAGATGATCGTTAGCCCCTGCAACGCCGCGAACCACAGGAACGCCCATGCGCTGGAGAGATCCGGCCGGCGCCAGACCAGCAGGAACGCCACGAGCGGCGCCGCGATCACTGCAGCGAGCGGGTAAGCATAAAGCCGCAGGCGCTGCCAGCCGGTAAGCTGCACCGGCGGGATGATGAGCGTCATGCGCTGGCCGGCCCGCTCGATGGTGAGTGGGAATGGCCCGCGCGGATAACCGTGCGTGCGCATGGAGTCGCGCTCGGTCTGCCTCGTCAGGTCGATGCCGCCGGTCGCGACCACACGGTCCCCCGGGCGCAGCAGGCCCAGCGCGGGCGGGCCCACCACGCGCTCGACCACGCCGTGGTCGCGCGAGATGCGGCAGCCCAGGCGCGGGTACGGCGTATGCGTGAGGAAGCGCGGCAGCGCGATGCCGATGGCGATCAGCAGCGCGAGCACGGCGAGCAATCGCCGCGAGGGCAAGGCGCGATCCACGGGGGTGACCATCCGGGGTGAGTGAATGAGAAAGCTGTCGGTGGTGCGGGTCCACGCCCTATGCTCCGGTACCCAGGGGGTACTTGTCACCCTCTGTGCCACCCTCGCGGCGGGGGCTGGGACGAGCGCGGCGGCTTGTCGCCATGCCGGCATGTCCGGGAAGGGCAAATCCCGGTGTCCCGGACGGAATAGCGCCCCCCAGAGCCGCATAGTCCTCGTGCGAGCCGCAGGGAGCAGGGCTATACTGCGCGCCGCTCCGCTCCCCGGGCCCTGCATGTCGTGGTCAGCCGTGCTTGCCGGGTGGGCCACCCACATGCGTTCTCGAGGCGACGGCCGCTCCGGCCGCGCGCCGCGTCTCCTCTTTCGGAGGTTCTGATTTTGGATCTCGTCCGTCGTGCGATCGCCTTAGGCCTGCTGTTTGCACTCACCAGCAGTGTCATCGCCATTGCCGCGCCCGTGAAGCCAGCGGCCAAGCCCGCCGCCACGACCCCGGCCGCCACCAAGCCCGCGGCCCGGCCTGCAGCCAAGCCGGCTGCCAGCCGCGCTGCGGCCAAAGATTCCCGCCTGGACGCGATCGCGGCCATGGTCAACGACGAGGCCGTGCTCGAGAGCGACGTCGAAGAGGAACTCTACGTGTTCCTGCAGCAGTCCAACCAGAAGCCGGACTCGGCCCAGGTCGACACGCTGCGCCATCAGATCCTGGACCAGCTGATCGACAACAAGCTCATCATCGACGAAGCCAAGCGTCAGGCGATCACCGTGAGCGAAGCGGAGATCTCGCGGCAGATCGACAAGTCCGTCTCCGACGTGAAGGAGCGCCTGGGCGGCGAGGTGGCGTTCGCGGCGCAGCTCAAGAAAGAGGGCACGTCCGAGGCGCAGCTGCGCGAAAAGTACCGCGCCGAGCTCGAGAAGAAGATGCTCGGCCAGAAACTGGTGAGCAAGATGGTGCCGCAGAAGCCGGTCGCGCAGGCCGAGGCGGAAAAGTATTTCACCGAGCACCACGAGAAGTTCCCCAAGGTACCGGGCGAGCTCAAGCTGTCGGTGATCCAGGTGCCCGTCGCGCCAGACTCGGTGGCGCTCGCGATCGCCAAGGCCAAGGCCGTGGCGATCCGCAACCGCATTGCAGGCGGCGAGAAGTTCGCCAAGGTCGCGGCCGAGGTGAGTGATGATCCGGGCTCCGCCAAGAGTGGCGGCGACCTGGGCTTCTTCGCGCGCGGCGCCATGGAACCGGCCCTCGAAGCGGCGGCGTTCGCGCTCAAGCTCAACGAAGTCTCGCAGCCCGTGCGTACGCCGTATGGCTGGCACATCGTGCAGACGCTCGAGCGCGACACGCTCAAGGCCGTTTCGGGCAAGGACTCGCTCGACGCCAAGGGCGCGCCCATCCTTGAGGCGCATGCGCGTCACATCCTGGTGCGCGTGCAGCCGACCGAAGCCGACATCGACCGCTGCCAGAAGCAGGCCGAGCACGTGCGCGATGAAGCGCGCAAGGGCACGGATTTCGTGACGCTCGTGCACCGCTACAGCAAGTACGAAGGCCCCGCGGACGCCAATGGCGACGTGGGCTTCGTCTCACTCGCCAACCTGCAGCCGAACATCCGCGCCGGCCTCGATACGCTCGAGATGGGCCAGGTGAGTGACGTACTCACGAACGCGCAGGGCTTCAACATCTTCAAGGTCACGGATCGTCACCCCGAGCGCGAGTACACGCTCGAGGAGATCAAGAAGGAACTTCCCGACGCCGTGAGCCAGGTGCAGTTCCGTGAGCGCTACGACGCGTGGGTCAAGTCCCTGCGCGCGAAGGCCAACATCGAGTACCGCGACCTTTAGAAGAAGTAGTAGATTGCAGCCCATGACTGGCACCCACGGACGGGCGCCGGCAGGACTCACAAGCCGTAGCGGGAACGAGAACCGGACGGGCGCCCGAAGCGCCGCCGCTTCGCGTTCCACCGCGACGGCGGGGGACACGGATGATCTCCTTCGATCACGTCACCAAGCGCTACGGCGAGCGGCTCGCCCTCGATGACGTCTCGTGGCGCATGGATGAGGGCGAGTGCGTCGTCGCGCTCGGCCACAGCGCCGCCGGCAAGACCACGCTGCTGCGGCTGATCACCCACGAGGCACAGCCCACGTCGGGCACGGTCACCGTAGGCACGTTCAAGAGCGGCCGTCTTTCGCGCGGCCATCGCGCCCTGCTACGGCGCACGCTCGGCGTGATCTACGAGGACTTCCGCCTGTTGGGCGACCGCAGCGTCTTCGAGAACGTGGCGCTCGCGGTGCGCATCGCCGGGCGCTTCAGCGATGCCGAGGTGATCCCCAACGTGCTTCGCGCGCTCGAGGAAGTGGGCCTGCACGGCAAGCAGACCGCCCTGCCAAGCGAGTTGTCGTTCGGCGAGAAACAGCGCTGCGCGATCGCGCGCGCGATCGTGAACCGCCCGGCAGTGATCCTAGCCGACGAGCCCACCGGCGCGCTCGAGCCGCGTAGCGCGCACGAGGTACTCGAGCTGCTCAAGCGCATCCACCGTGAGGGCGCCGCGCTGCTGTTGGGCACCACGCGGCCCGACGTGGCCGAAGCGCTTGGCGGCCGCCGCATCACGCTCGAAGAGGGCCGGCTCACCGACTCCGCGCCGCCGTCGCCATCGCCGTCGCCGTATGCGCCGCCGGTCGCGCTGCCGCCGGCGTGGGCGCCACCGGCCGCGCCGCCGGGAGGTGCGTGATGCAGCTTTACTTCTTCCGCGAAGCCTGGCGCTCATTCCGCGCACACCGCGGCCTGGCCAGCACCGCGATCTTCTCCATGACCGCCGCGCTCGCGCTGGCCGGCGTCTTCCTGCTGCTCAGCTTCAACGCGCGGCAGGCGCTGCGCGACATCGGGGACCGCCGCGAGATGGTGCTCTACCTGAAGGACGAGGTGAGCGACGCGGACGTCCAGACACTCACCGAGAAGATCCGGCAGCTCTACGGCACCCCCACGTTCGTGAGCCGCGCCGCCGCGTGGGAGGAGTTCTCGCAGCAGGTGGGCGACCCCGACCTGCTCAAGTCGGTCGACACGAATCCGCTGCCGGCATCGCTGCACGTGAAGCTCAAGCCCGAGCTGCTCAACTTCGCTGCCATGGAATCCACGGCCAAGCAGGTCGTACAGTTCCCCGAGGTGGAAGACGTGCGCTATGGCGCCGCCTACGTGCAGCGCTTGGACGCGCTCAACGCCGGTGCGCAGCGCGCTGCGGTGGCGGCCGGCATCCTGGTGGCACTCGCCCTGGTGTTCGTGCTCTACAACACCCTGCGGCTCACCGTGCTCGCGCGTCGTCCGCAGGTGGAGACCATGACCAAACTGGGCGCGAGCGATCGGTTCATCGCCACGCCGTTCATGATCGAAGCCGTCCTCGAGACGCTGCTCTCCGCCATACTCGCGCTGGGGCTCGTTTATGCCCTGCAACAGGCGGTGGTCACGCGCCTGACGGGCGTGCTGTTCCTGCCTTGGGAGTGGGCGCTGGCCTTTGTTGGCGCCGCACTGCTGCTGGCATGGGTGGCGAGCGCGTTCGCGCTGGGCCGCATCCTACGAAGCTTCGGAGCTTGAACGTGAAGCGCTGGGCCTGGGTGCTCGTGCTGTTCGTGCTGGCGGCGCCGCTTGCCGAGCCGCTCGTGGGAACTCCCGTGCGCGCGCAGGACAGCGTCGAGACCGAGCAGCGCAAGCGTCTGGAAGAGGTCAAGCGCCAGGCCGACGAGAAACGCCGCGCGGCGGCGGCGCTCAAGCCTAAAGAAACACGCGCGCTGGGCGAGCTGCGCCGCACCGATAAAGAACTGGCGCAGACGCGGCGGCGGCTCAAGCTATTGCAGTCACGCCAGCAGACGCTGGGCGCGCAGCTCGAGGTGACGCGCGCGAACCTGGACCGCAGCATCCAGGCGCTCGATACGCAGCGCGTCCGGCTGCGCAGGCGCCTGCGCAGCATGTACAAGTACGGCCCCGCGCGCGATCTGGAATACGTGCTCTCCACCGCGAGCTTCGCGCAGCTCATGACGCGCTGGGACTTCCTCAACATGGTCGCGGAACAGGACCGCGTGCTGTTCGAAGGCGTGCGGCAGCAGAAGGAACAGGTCGAGACCGCGCAAGAGCAACTGCAGTCGCACCTGAGCGAAGTACAGCAGAACGAGAAGAAGACGACCAAGGAGAACGCCAAGCTCGCGAACCTGCGCCAGCAGAAGGCGACCACCGTGGCGTCGATCCAGTCCCAGCGCCAGGCTTACGAGGCCGCAGCCGCCGAGCTCGAGCGCACCGCGCGGCGCATCCAGTCGCTGCTCGCGCAGCTCGAGCGCCGCCGCCGCGACGAGAACGACAAGGCCAAGGGTGAAGGCCGCAATCCCCAGCCCTACGCCGGTGACTTCGCCAAGGGCCAAGGCCAGCTCGACTGGCCCGTTCGCGGCGAAGTCGTCGGGTGATTTTAATAACGCAGAGTTTAAAAGAGCTGCAGCAGATTATGAGCGATTATGTAGGCATTGTACGCACGGATGTGCGTTTGCAGCGTGCCATGAAACGTTTGGATCTTTTGTACGAAGAAACCGAAACGTTGTACAAATCAACACGCGTATCGCCGCAGTTATGCGAGCTGAGGAATTTAATAAGCGTTGGTTATTTAATAGTAAAAGGAGCTGAGTTTAGAAAAGAAAGCCGGGGCCTTCATTTTAATACAGATCACCTTGAGAAGAGTGAATTGCTGCAGAATATTATTTTATAATAGTGACTGCAATTGGAGGCTGTTTAAAGCTGAATAAAGTTTTGAACGTACAAGAGTGCGACGCAAGAATGTTTAATTGAAATACTAAACTATGGTAACAAATACTTATGCTTTGTAAACCTGTCGCAATAAAAAAATACATGTAAATACAACCTCTGTTTTTATTTCCTGAACTTATAATTTCAACTTAATGTATTATATTATTTACGGTTTGTTATATGCACTTTCCCTGTTGCCATGGCGGCTGCTATATATTTTGAGCGATGGAATTTATTTACTGGTTTACTATGTTATCAGGTATAGAAGAGATGTTGTAATGGAAAATCTAAAGATTGCTTTTCCTGAAAAAACTGAGGCAGAAAGAACATCCATTATGAAAGGGTTTTATAAAAATTTTATTGATAATTTCATTGAAACCATTAAGCTGTTTTCTATTACCGGCGAAGAACTGAACAAACGTTTTACCGGTAATTTTGAAATAGTAAATGACCTCTATGCTACCGGCAAAAAATTACAATTACATACTGCTCATTTTTTTAACTGGGAGTTTGCGCTTCTTGGTTACGCGAACAATATTAAATACCCGTTGCTCACGGTTTACATGCCCATCAGCAATAAAATTTTAGACAGGATATTTTTAAACATGCGCAAAAGATTTGGCGGCCATTTAATTGCTGCAACTGAATTTGCCAAAAAATTTGCAGGTTACAGCAAACAGCAATACTGCCTTGCGCTGGTGGCTGACCAAAATCCAGGAACCCCCGAAAATGCCTACTGGACGCCATTTTTCGGTAAGATGGCGCCCATTGTAAAAGGGCCTGAGCGTGGTGCAAAAGTTGCCGGTACTGCCATATTAATGTGTAATTATTATAAAGTAAAACGTGGGTATTACAGAACCGATATGGTGTTGCTTACCACAGAACCACGCAGTTTACCCGAAGGCGAAATCACTAAAAAAATGATAGCTTTTCTAGAAGATACTATTCGTAAATATCCTTCCAATTATCTTTGGAGCCACCGGCGGTGGAAATGGGAATTCGATGCGGAGAAATATAAAAAACTGGTGATATAATTTTTGTGATATTACCCAATAAAAAACCCTGCTTCTCAGCAGGATTTTTTATTAAATGTGCTCAATAATATTACTGCAGTACAAGAGTGCGACGCAAGTAAAGCTTAATACTTATTCAAAATGCCTGGCTCCACAATTTTAAATTATCAATTCAGCACTTCCCCGCTTTTTTCCCTTTCGATCCTTTCTTCCTCCAGGATCTTTTCCCAGCCACCAATAATATTCCGCAGGTTATGTATGCCCTGCCGCTTCATCATAGAACAGGCAATAACACTCCTGTAACCACCACCGCAATGAACATAAAGATTGTCGTTATCATCAATATTTGCCATACTGCCGGGGTCGGTTAAATCGCTCAATGGAATATTTACTGCACCTGCT
>JANYBS010000036.1 GCA_025360715.1 Candidatus Eiseniibacteriota bacterium
GTGCCGGCGAAGCCGACGTTGAAGAGCAGCATGTTCGACGACCGCGAGAATACCGGCGAATAGGCGCCGGCCTCGTCGAAGCCGATGAGCACGAACAGGAACTTCGACTTGGGCGTGAGGTTGGTGTATTGGACGGTCGTCGTCTCGGCGCTTGTCGAATCCCACCCGGCCCAGTTACGCGCCGCATAGAACAAGCGCAAGGAATCCGGGAACTGCAGCGCCTTCTGCTGGCTGTATTCCGGGTCGTCCTCCTTGATCAGCTTGAACTTGTACTTGACCGGCTTCTGCGTGAACTGACCGTCGGGATCCGAGCCTGTCCAACTGATGCGGACGGCGGGCGTGACCTGGGCTTCGAGCAGTTCGCTCGGCTGCGGGCTGATGATGAGCACCGACGGCGCCACGGTGTACGCATTGAAGGCACGGATCTTGGGTTCCGAGAACAGGCCGCCGTTGTCGACCGAACGGATCACGAACACGTGATAGTCGGACGCGGTGGGCCGGCTGATCGGTGCACCGGAATCGGGCACGGTTGCGCGGAAGAACACGATCTGCTCGTTCTTCGTGGTCTTGACCCACGCCGTCTCGGCGCCCGCAGCCACTTGCGCCGAGTTCGGCGGGTCGATGGCATAGAGGAAGTAGTCGACCTTGCCGTCCGGATCGTTACCCGACCAATTCAGGCGGTAGGCATAGAAGTACTTGTCCGTGGAGTTCGTCGGAGCAGACGTGAGTTCGACGGTCGGCCTTGAGTTCGGGAGGAAGTTGCCCTTCACATGGCCGCATCCTGCACCGGACAAAAGAACCGCCGCCGCTGCGATCGAGGTGATCGCGCGGAGGATCGAGATTCGGGACATGGCTTACTGCCTCCTGCCGTCGGCTTGCGGTGACCCCGGTCGTTGGGTCGCCGAAGACGCGCCTGCGCCAGTAGGCGCGTCAGCGGGCTCCGGTCCTAGGAGAGTGAGAGGAACGGTGATGATGGTCGTACGTCCCGGATGGCTGTCGGCGTCACTTGGACGATAGTCGTCGAGCTTGAGCTCGGCGCGGATCGCGCCTGGGACGATGTACGTGGGGATCGAGAACGTGATGTTCGCGAACTCCAGGTTCTGGGCGCCCACGAACGACGTGTCGCGGCCCGCGGAGTTCTTGCCGAGAATCGTCACCGTGCGAACGAGGACGGGCGCCGTGTTGTCCTGGGGGCCGCCGGTCGACGAGACCTGCTTGGTCCAATCGATCGGATCGGGATCGTTCGCCAGGATCTGCCAACTCACCGCGCGCGGGGTCGTGGTGTTGGGCCTGGGCTTGAAGGTGGGGTCGCTGGTGAGGAAGTAGGGCGAGCGATTCACGTAGAACGTGAGGATCTTCGACCGCAGGGACTGCTGCTCGGGCGTCGCCGTGTTGGCATCGACCGCGTCGGCGATCCCCAAGCTGCCACCTTCGCGCTGGATCCGGCGGTCGACTGCGCCATCGCCGTCCTCGGAGATCGTGTACGCGTAGCACTTGCCGCTCGTGGTCATGGAGTTATACGAGGCGATGTGCGGCGCATAGAACACCGAGCCCACGTCGAACACCGGATAGATCGACGACTCGGTCGGCGTGACCGCACTGCCGTCGGTCGAGCGCTTGGTGATGAGCAACGACCGGAAGCCGACCGGTGAGCCGTTCGCGCTGTCGATGCGGGTCGTGACCACGCCCACGGGCCGGTTCGGATCGACTCCGACGTTCACACGATAGGGCGAGTCCACGTCGAGGCCGCCCGAAGGCAGGATCACCCACGAGTTCAGGTTCACGGTGTCACCTTCGGAGTGCGCGAAGATGGTGTCACCGTAGATCTCGAAGAACGTGTGGAGTTCCTTGCGGCCGGCCGGCAGGACATTCACCGAATCCGGGCCGAACTGCGTATTCGCGACACCGGCGAAGGTCGTCCAGTTCGCAACGGACTGGTAGTAGTGGCGCTTGCCGACATTGTCGGTGTAGCTCTGCCAGCCCTGCGAGGGATCGTTGATGTCCGGCCCGGCGAACCAACTATCGGGTGCGAAGTTCATCTGGAAGTAGCGCGTCGACTGGCCGCGCCAGCCCGACTGCCCGATCGCCCGGAGCGTGAAACGCTTCACACCTGGCGACACGCGGTCACTGCCGACCCCGGAGTTGTAGGTGGCCATATGGACCGTGGAGTCACCGACGTTGAAGTTCGGCTCATCGAGCTTCCAGCGGTAACCCAGCACGAGCGTGCTCGGGATCGTGGGCTCGCCATGCCACTTGAACGTGAGCAGCGCGTTCGAAGGCACGGTGTCGCGCGGGAAGGGGCGGGCGACATCGAACGAGTCCGTGATGAACGACGTGCGGATCGTGGGTGTGACCCCGCCACCGCTCAGCAGTGTGTACGTGCGGCCGACGGCCTTGGCCTCGTCGATGATCGCGAGCGGCGGGAACCGGTCGTAGGCGCGGAAGATGAAACGCGCAGGCGTGGGATCCGGCTTGCCCTTGTTGTCGACGGCGTACACGAAGAATGCATGCTGGCGCTCCGAGACGTCTTCGGATGCCGTGAAGATGAAGATGCTGTCGCTCTTCGTGGTGAAGTGATAGTCGCGCGCCTTGGGTCCCGGCAGAGTCGGAATCGGCAGCCCGTCGCCTGGCGAGGTGGCCAAGGTCTCGGTCACCGCCCAGTAATAACCGACCACCTCACCGTCCCGGTCAGCGCCCGCCCAGTACACATGGAAGCGCACAGGGATTCTCCCGATCGAAGGGTCGATCGGGACGCCCAAGGGGCTCTTGGTGGTGATGGTGTCCTGTGGTGCGGCGGTGATCCAGGTCTCTGGCGCCTGGTTATCGTCAACGTTTGGTCCGAGGGCCTTGCGGCAGCCAGCACCAAGAAAAGCCAGAAAAAGACAAAGCACAAGCCCGACACGTAAGCGCATTCGCGCCCTCCAGCACGCCCAGTCGAATCGAAGGGAAGTGGAAGCAAGCTAACAACCACTCCCAACAGCGTCAAGGCGAAATCTTGTAGGCACTTGGCCGATTGACACATTCACTGGCGAGGGACGGTGGCGGACCTGCCGTGAGGGTGGGACCCACAGCACTCGCGAACACGTAACTTGCTTTGAACATGCGACTTGGCGCTCTCTGTGGGGGCCGCAGGCGCCTTCGGGCACAAAGAAACGAGGGCGGGGATCGCTCCCCGCCCTCGTTCTCTGTTTTCGATTACGACTGCTTACCGCAGGACCACCACACGGCCGGTGCCGACGACGCCCTTCGCCGCGTACTCGACGCGAGCGAAGTAGACGCCACGAGCAACCTGGCTGCCGCTGTCGTCCGAGCCGTCCCACGACAGGTCGTACTCACCCGCCGCGAACGAACGGTCAGCCAGCGTGCGCACCAGGCGGCCGGTCACGTCGTACATACGGATCTTGACGCGATCGCCGTTGGCGAGACCGAAGTGGACCTTGGCGTTACCGGCATGCATCACGCTGTTGCCAACCTTCATGAAGTTGGCGAACTGCGAACCATGCTGGTTGCCAGGGACGTCCAGCGTGACAGCCGGCGTGCCCGTCAACGTGCAGAGCGAACCGAACACGTTGTTGAGCGCGTTGTAGTAGTACGCGAGACGACCATTGTCCGTGTCGCAGTAGCGGCTGAGGATGTGACGGATGTCCCAGCCTTCCGACATGGCAACCCAGTTACGGGTGGCGTTCGCCGGCTTGCGGACAGACGCGACGTACGGGCCGTTGACGCCGACGTTCTCATAGAACGTGGCCTCGACTGCTTCCGGCACGGACGGGTTGCGCTGCAGCAGGTCGTTCGAGAACGTGCACGTGTTGGCCACACCGTAGACGTCGGCGTTAGGCGTGATGCCCGCCGTCGTGATGAGGTCAGCACAGCTGTTCGTGTTGCCCGAGACCGACTGGTACGAGGCGTTGCGCAGCGACATGCCCAGCTTGGTCAGCAGGAACGTCGTGTGCGACGGATCGATACCACCGGCAGCGTTCTCAGCCTGAGCGAAGCCGTCGCCACCGACCAACAGACCACGCGGCTGAGCGGTGCCGCCCGGCGTAATGAGGTAGTCGTTCAGCAGCGCGATGTCGTTCTGGCTACGGTTCGTGAACGGACCAAGGACGCCCGAGGTCAGGTCACCCGAGAGCAGGGCCACGACGCGGTAGTACGTACGAAGCATCTCGGGCGTAGGACCGTTGGTCGCGTACTTGTTCGCGGCAAAGCCCATACCGGCGCGGTTCGACAGACGGTTGCCGAGGGAGCCGGAGCTCGTGGTGAGCGACTCCGACGCCTTCACACCGTACATGTCCCACGTCGTGCCAGGCTGCTTGTTCTTGCCGTACACAGCGATCGTCGGATCTTCGCCAGCGCCCGAACCAAGGGTCTGGGTCACACCCAACACGCCCGGAGCGCTCCAACCGTTGTGGTTGCCACGATCCGCGGCGCGCGTTCCACCGATCGAATCCATGACGGAGACCCACACACGCTCGTCACCGCGACGATCGTTGTTGTCGACGTACAGCATGCACGCCATGCCGGTGCCGCCGAACGGCACATCCTTCCAACGATCCGGAAGGACGCTGACCTGCTGCCAGCGGTGCGCATCGTTGCTGCCTTCAGAGCCCTGCGGGAACACCGCGTTGGTATCCGGGCAGAGGCTGAACGCGAGCAGCGAGTCGATCGCGTGCGACTTACGGAAGAAGTACTGCACGTGCGAGCCAGGGGTCAGCAGACCATCGGGGATGATCTTGGTGAATTCCTTGGTCGTCGCAGCGCCGTTCCAGCCGGTACGCGTCGCCGGAACCGTCGTCAGGTACGCCGGGATCGTCCCGTCGCACTTCACGTTGTTCAGGGCTGACGTGCTGGAAGCAGCCTTGGTGGTGTCGAGGACGAAGCACACGAACTTGTTGATGCCAAGCGACGTGAACTTCGGATCCGACTCGTGATACGTCGACATGTAGGCACCAGACGTGAGGCCCGTACCCGTGATGCCGCCGCCGGTGACCGGGAAGATGTTGGCCTCGGACGTGTCACAGCGCGCCGAGTTCCAGGTCAGGTAGTTCCACTTGCCACCCGCGTGCGTGCCCTTCGAGAAGGGACCAGGAGCCGCGATGTACTGACCCCAGAACGACGCGTCGCCAGAGGTGACAACGGCACCCTGGTTGGTCGGGTTCTGCAGCAGGTTCATCGAGCCCGTGGGCGGGAACGTACGGCCAGCGGCGATCTGGTAGTTGCCCGGACCCGGAAGGATACGGAACACCATGTCGACGCGGACGTTCTTGTAGTTCGGATCATCACCGGTGCCCGTGAGAGCGTTCGACGCCTTGATGGAGATGGAGTCAGCCGGGATATCGAAACGCAGCGAGTTGCCCGTGGCCTGAGCGATGTTGATACCACCCTTGAGCGATGCCGTGGTGGTGTCGAACGCCGCCGTGCCCGGGAGACCCGCGGTCTCGTTGTTCGGGAACGTGTCGTTGAAGAACTGCCAGATGTCAGCCGACACCGGGCCAAGCACGATCGAGTTGCTGCTGCTCGTCTGCGTGGCGACGGGGATGTCGACGAAGCCCAGCGAGATGTTGTCCCAGTACGCACCGTCTGCACTGTTGCAGCCCAGCGAAACCGCAAAGCGGAAGCACTGCTGCTGCGTGTTCAGGAAGAAGCGGAGCGAATCCGGCACGCCCGTCGAGTTCGACGTGACGATGAGGCTGTTCTGGAAGAAACCTTCGATGTCCGAGAAGCACTGCGGCTCGGGATTGAAGATCAGGAACGGGAACATACGGAGCTCGCCCCAGCACTTGCTGCCATTGAGCTGGGAAGCGATCGAACCACCGCCCTGCACCGCGGGATACGACTGCGCGCCGAACGACCAGCTGTCACCCGAGAACTGCAGGTTGAACTGGCCAGCGTAGAAGTCGTACCAGACGTAGTAGTCATCGGTGGCATCGACGATCGTCGTCGACAGACCCTGGTTGTTGAGGCCAACCGCCGGGGTCAGCAGGTTGATGGTCGGCGAGTACATACCCGTCGACGTCTCACGCATCGAGACGAAGCGGTTGTCACCGAGCTTCTCGCCGATGTCGAAGTTGCCCGAGGAGATGACCACGCCGCCGATGTTGCACTGGCGAGCGGGCGAATCCGCCGGACCGCAGAGGTCGTTGTAGGTCAGGTCAGCGAGCGCACGGGTGTGGAAATACACCGAGGGCGGCTTGCCGGTCGACTTCCAGACGTTCAGCGCGTTCGAACCGGTACGGTTGTCGATGGCGTTGAGGCCACCGTTCTCCGGCGTCTCGAAGTCACCGATGTTCACGGCGTTGACCGTGACGTTGTCGATGATCGCAGCGCCGTAGCTGTGCGACGTGAAGAGATTGCCGCGCGAATCGAGATCCGAGAAGCCGCGGTTCGTCTTCACACGGAACACGAGACGGACGATCTTGTTCGTATTGCCCGTCGCGTTGCGGATCGCATCGACGTTGGTGCCCGGGATCGTGACGCTGACCGTCGGGGCCGCAGCCGTCGTGTCGGTGATGCCCGAGGTCGAGAAGATCTCGTAATACGGCACACCGGACTCGAAGATACGGATGACTTCCGAGAACCAGCGACGCTGCTTGTCGTACACCGCACGCGTGACACCGTCCGAGTAGACGCAGGCGGCGTCGTTGACCGGCGCGCCGACGTAGACCTGGAACGAGTCGCAGGGAGCATTCACACCAGCCGCAGAGCTGGAGATGAAGTTGCCCGTCGTCACAGCAAGCGGATCACCGTGGAACCAACCCGTACGGGTCGCAGACGCGGTGTTGATCTTCGTGCTGAGGTACGTGCGATAGAGGAACGAGATGCTCAGGTTCGTGGCCGCAGCAGGCTGCAGGTCGCGATAGAGGAGCTGGTCCCACTGGTCGGAGTAGCCCGGCAGGTTCTTGTTCGTGCCCGTGCCGCCGCCGGCCTCGCCGTTGAACTCGAGAGCGACCGCGTTGAACGACTGGCCCGTGACCGCGTCCTTGACGGTGTTGTCACCGTGCTGACGCAGACCGCACCACGCCGAGTTCGAGCCGGCCAGAGGCGACCACGTCACCGCGGAGCCACCGCCGTTACCCGGATCACGGTGCCAGACGCCGACGACGCCCTTGGAGCGCTTGCCACCAGGGCCGGCGGGGATCACGTAGTTGACCTGATTGCCGTGATCGAGAGCCCACCACGGACGCACATCGTCCGTCAGGGTCAGACCACCGGCCGAGCCATAGGCACGCTGAGCCGGCCACCAGCCAGCGAGCGAATCGCCAACATAACGGACGAAGCCCGTCGTGTTGTCGAAGTCCCACACCGCGTTCTGAGCATTGGCAGTACCCGGGAAGTTCACACCCGCGTACACGTTCCAGTAGTTGACGATCGACGAAGCATTCACACCGTCATAGCCGGTGTGATCGGTATACGAGTGGCCGAACCAGACGGTGTCGGGATCCACACCTGCCGAGGTGCGCGTGTGCGCAGCACGGGAGCTGAGCATCTCCTTCACGATCCTTGCGTTGACGAGCTTGTTCCCGACTTCGTTTTCTTCGGGGCTCGCGAACGCGATGTTCGCCACCATCGCGGCTGCTCCAACGAGGAGAAGCAGCGCGACGAACGGCTTCTTCATATGACTTCCTCCAAGCGTCGCAATGCATGGGCAATGCGAGGTCTTCCAAGTAAGGATTGCGAGCGAGGTGTCGCAAACAGCGTGGCCTCGGAAGCGCTGGTTATTGGCTTTCCGAGAACACTGGCTGCACTGCTACTGGGCCCATCCCCCCTTTCCGCTGTCCTCGATCGACCTTTAGGCAGTTCAGGTCTAACGAAGACACAAGGTGTCTTGATCTCTGAAGAGCAGCTCCATGAAGAGCCACAGCGGAAACTTTGAGGTGCACGGGGCAGCCAGACGCGAACGCCTGAACCGCCACGGAACAAAGGCTAGGCGGAGGACAGGTAACTGTCAATCCGTTTTTTCGCTGGCACTTGTGGTTCCCCGATGGGGGCAAGGCACGGTATTGCAATCATCTGGACGCTCCAACCTAGTTCTCCGTCGAGAGAAATCAAGGCTGATGGCGCCCACCGGGGCCGGGACCCAGCGCGGCACGCCAAGCCACGAGCGCAGCCTCGGAGACCTCGCGAAGGGGCCGGCCCGAGCGCTCGGACACGGATCTCACCGATTCGAACTCCGGCTGCCCCCTGCGAGTCCCATCCGGGAGCGCCGCGACCTTCACCGTGACCGCTCCCCAGGGCGTCTGCACATCCACAAGCTCGCGCGGCAGCTCCATTCGCTGCTCGATCCGGGCACGCACGCCCAGCGTGGTCGTCTCGGCAAGTATCAGTGACGATAGGCGTTGCGCATCGGCGGGCGCCGCGACGACCACCAGCCAGAGCCCCGCGCGCCCCTTCTTCATGGTCACCGGGGCAAGCATGGCGTCGTGCGCCCCCGCGGCGATCAGTCGCGCACACAGCGCGGCGACGAATTGGGGATTGTCGTCGTCGATGGCGGTCTCCAGCACCGCTACCTCACTGGCGCCGGGAAGCGTCAACGCTGTGGCCGCGAGCTTATCGCCCACCACCACCCGCAGCACGTTCGGGTGCTCCTTGAAGTCTTTCGTGCCTGCCCCCGTGCCGACCGCCCGCAGGACGTAAGGCGGCGGCGGCCCCCAGTCCTCGACGAGCGTCGCGAGCAACGCCGCCCCCGTGGGCGTGACCAGCTCGGCGTCGATCGGCCCTGGCCGCACCGGGATGCCGCGAAGCAGGAATGCCGTGGCCGGGGCAGGCACCGGAATGATGCCGTGCTCGCTCATGACCGTGCCGCCACCCAGCGGCAGGGTGCCGGCATGCACGCTCGTCACCCCCAGCGCATCGAGCCCGGCGATCGCGCCAGCGATGTCGATGATCGCGTCGACCGCGCCCACCTCATGGAAGTGCACCTTCTGCACGGTGCTGCCATGTACCTCGGCCTCCGCCTCGGCGAGCTTGGTGAACACCTGGAGCGCGCGGGCGCGCACATGCGCGGGCAGTTCGGCCTGCTCGAGTATCGCGGCGATGTGGTGCAGGTGGCGGTGCGCCTTCTGCGGCGGGAAGAGCACGTTCACGTGCTTGGCCGCGAACGGCCCGCGGCGCACGTCGGTCACCTCGATGGTCACGCCCTCCAGCCCCAGCCGCGCGGGCAGCGCCTGCAGTTCGGCCGCCGGCCAGCCGGCACCCACGAGCGCCGCCAGCGTCATGTCACCGCTCACGCCCGAGAAACAATCGAAGTACGCCAGCCGCACGCTCAAGCCCTCCCGCCTTTGCTGCCTTTGTTGATCAGATGCGCCGCGTAGCCCGCACCGAAGCCATTGTCGATATTGACCACGGTCACACCCGCCGCGCAGGAGTTGAGCATGGACAAGAGCGGCGCCAAGCCGTGGAAGTGCGCGCCGTAGCCCACGGTCGTGGGCACCGCGATGAGCGGCCGGTCGGTGAGGCCGCCCACCACGCTGGGCAGCGCGCCCTCGAGCCCCGCGACCACGACCAGCGCCCGGGCGTTGCGCAGGCGCGCGCGGTGCGCGAGCACGCGGTGGATGCCGGCCACGCCCACGTCGGCGATCAGCTCAGCGCGGCTGCCCATGGTCTGCAGCGTGACGAGCGCTTCCTCTGCCACCGGCAGGTCCGCGGTGCCGGCGCACAGCACGAGCACGCGCCCCACGGGTCGCGGCGCACGCTTGCGCAGCACCACGCAGCGCGCGCGCTCATGCACCTGCGCGCGCGGAAAGGCCGCCGCCATCGCCGCGCGGCCCGCGTCGTCCACGCGCGTGGCGAGCACGGTGCCGTGGCGCGCAAAAAGCCGCGCGGCGATGGCCACGATCTCTGCGGGTGTCTTGCCTTGGCCGAAGATGACTTCGGGGAAGCCGGCGCGCAGCGCGCGATGATGGTCGAGAGCGGCGAACGCGCCTACCCGTTCGACCGGTTCCGCGCTGATCGCCTTGGCCGCAGACGCGGGCGCGACCTTGCCGCTTCGGACCGCGCGCAGCAGCGCATCCAGCTCAGCCGGACGCACGCATCCCGCCCAAGGGAGCTTCGGACGGCTCAGGCGTGAACGCCTCGAGCCCGTTCGCTTCGAGTTCGCCCAGATAGGCTTGGAGTAGGTCGACCATCTCGGCTGCCGAGCGCGTGGTGTTCACCTGGTTACGCACGCGATGGCTGTTGGGCAGGCCCTTGATGTACCACGCCACGTGCTTGCGCATTTCTTTTGCTGCAACGTGCTCGCCTGCGCTGCGGACGAGCATGCCCAGATGGCGCACGCCGGCTTCGAGCCGCTCGCTGGCGGTGGGCAGCGCCAGCACTTCGCCGCGCTCCAGCAGCGCGCGCATGCGCTTGAACACCCAGGGATCGCCAAAGGCGGCGCGTCCCAGCATCACGCCGTCGCAGCCGGTCGTCTCCAGCATGCGGATGGCGTCTTCGGGCGTACGCACGTCACCATTGCCGATCACCGGGATGCCCACGGCCCGCTTGGCTTCGCCGATCATGTCCCAGTGCGCGTGGCCCTCGAACTTCTCGGCGCGGGTGCGCGCATGGATCGCCACCGCGGCCGCGCCGGCACCTTCGAGAGCCTTACTCACCTCCACCACATTGCGCGACTCGCCGTCCCAGCCCAGGCGGATTTTTGCAGTGACCGGGATGTCGGTCACGGCCGACATCCGGCTCACGATCTGCTCGATGAGCGAGACGTTCTGAAGCAGCGCCGCGCCGGCGTTGCGCGTGACGACCTTGCGCACCGGGCAGCCCATGTTGATGTCGATGATGTCGGGGCGCTTGTCGGCGGGCAGATCGCTCAGCACGCGGGTCGCGTCGGCCATCACCGCGGGATCGGAGCCGAAGAGCTGGATGCCGATCGGGCGTTCATGCGGCTCGAACGCGATGTAGTCCATGGTCGCCTGGTTGCCGCGTATGAGGCCTTCGGACGAGACCATCTCGGTGTAGACCGCGGCCGCGCCCTGCTCGCGAGCCAGCTGGCGGAATGGCGAATCGCTCACGCCCGCGAGCGGCGCGAGCACGAACGGCGAGTCGATCGCCACGTCCTTGATGCGCATCGGCTTCAGCGCAGATGACGGCGTCGACTTCATCGGTCGCGGCCTCCAGCCGCGGGGGGCTTGGGGCGCGCCGCCGCCGGGCGCGCCACTGCGCGCCGCGCACCCAAGTCGCGGCTCGGGCGCGGCAGCGGCGCCGCCAGGTCCTGACGGCGCGCGAACTCGGCGACATCGGCGAAGCTCTCGAAGCTCGTGTGCGCCATGCCCTGCTCGGCACACCACGTGCGCAGGCTGCCGCGGGCGATCACGCTGTCGGCGGCCTGCGCGCCGTGCCGGTCGCTCACGCCGTCGCCCACCAATACCGTGTGGAAGCCACGCCCGCGATAGCGCCGCACATGCTGCGCCTTGCAATTGCCGCAGTGCGCGCACGCGGGGTCGGCGAACGGGAATTCCGCGACGATCGAGCCACTTTCGAAACGCGCACGATTCGCGGCCCACGGCAGATCGGCGAAGCCGGCACGGGCCAGATGATCGCGCACGTAGAAGTCGAAGCCTTCGCTCACGACCATCACGGCATCGCCGCGGCCGAGCGCCTCGCGCACGAAGGGCGCAAAGTGCGGATCGAGCTTGAACGCGCGCGTGAAGGCCAGAGCCTCTTCCTCGCCGCTGATGCGAACGAGCGCAGCTTGCCGCGACGAGAGTTCGCGGTGCCCCATGCGGCCGGCGAGCCAGTCGGCGAGCACGTCGCGGCCGGTCGCGGCACCATCCGGCGAGAACCGCTCCACGAACGCGGCGCCGATGTCCTGCGGCGAGATCGTGCCGTCGAAATCACACAGGTATGCGAACGGCATCGATCAGTGTTTGGGCGAGGCGGGTCTGGACGTGAGACGCGGCGCCTCCGGCGCCTTGGCAGGCGTACTGGCTGGCAGCATGGCCGCGAACACATCGCGCGGCGAATGCGCCTTGGCCAGCAGCGCTGCGGCACGCAGGAACACGGGGTCCTTCGCCAGCGCCTCGCGCACCAGCGCGAGTCCGCCGCCCACGCGCACGCGCGCCGAAGAGGAATCCGCGGCCACCGCGATGTCGGGTGTGATGCCACCTCCGCCATAGACCAGCCGGCCCGCCTTGGTATGGAACGCCGGCCGCGCCGCGCTGGAATCCGCGCCCGTGCTGTCGGCACCGGCACTGTCGTCTTCGGTGTCGACGGGCTTGGGCAGCAGCTTGTGGATCGAACGTCCGCTGGGCGTGTAGTAGTACGCCGTGGTGAGCTTGAGCGCACCGCCGCCGCGGCGGATCGGGTAGATGTCCTGCACGACGCCCTTGCCGAAGCTGGTCTCGCCGATCACCACCGCGCGGTCCAGGTCCTGCAGCGCACCGGTCACGATCTCGGACGCCGAGGCGCTGCCGCCATCGATGAGCACGGCCATCGGCAGGTCGCTATCGACCCGGCCCTTGGCGGCGACGTAGCGTTTGGCGGCGCTGGTCAGGCGGCCCTTCGTGCTCACGATGAGCGCGCCTTCGGGCAGGAACGCGCCCGCGACGTCGATCGCCTGATCCACGAGACCGCCCGGATCGCCGCGCAGGTCCAGCACGATACTCTTCGCGCCCTCGCGGCGCAGCGAGTCGAGCCCCGCGCGCAGCTCGTGACCCGCGGTCGCGGTGAAATGCGCCAAGCGCAGGTAGCCGACCCTCTGCTCGGTGACGAACGCATAGGGCACCGGCCGCACGGTGATGCGGCGGCGCGTGAGCGTGACGTCGTGTTCCTCGTGCGCGCCTTTGGTGAAGAGCGTGAGCGCGACCTTGGTGCCCACGTCGCCGCGCAGCTTGTTCGCGACTTCGGGGAAGCTCAGCTGGAACGTGCTGTGACCGTCGATCTTGGTGATGATGTCGCCGGGAAGCACGCCAGCGTCCCACGCCGGCGAGCCCTCGATGGGCGCCAGCACGACCGGATATCCGTCCTTGATGTCGCTCATGAGCCCGACGCCGTCGAATTCGCCGGAGAGCGAAGCGTTCATCTGCGCCGCTTCGTGCTCGTCGAGGTATTGCGAGTACGGATCGAGATCCTTGACCATGCCATGCAGGCCACCCTGGATGAGCGGTTTCACCTGCACCTGGTCGACGTAGCTCGTCTGCACCGCGTGCAGGACCTCGAGGAACAGGTCCGTGTTGGCGTACAGATCGCCCGCGGCGCGGCCACGGCCGGCCCACCAACCCACGGCGAAGAGCACGCCGAGCAACGCACCCAGCAGGATGCGGCGACGGATCACGACACCTCCGTTGTGGACGATCGACACGATCGACACGAACACACGATTGATGGGAATACGACTGGCACTGCGCCTGCGGCGGCGGCGCTCGTCATCATAGCACGCAGCGTCAAAGCCTCAGGCGCGCCGCACCCCGAGCCGAGCCGCGGCAGGGAGCTTGGCCGAGACGGCCTCCCATACGCGCGCCTCGAGTTCGTCGGCTGCGAGGCTCGCGTCAAGTACGACCCAGCGCTGCGGCTCGGCCTGCGCCAGTTCGATGAACCGCTGGCGAACGCGGTCGTGGAAATCCGCGGGCTCGCGGTCCAGGCGATTCGGCACGCCCGGGGCGCCCTGGCGGCGGGCGAGCCCCAGATCCGGCACGACGTCGAAGAGCAACGTCAGCGCGGGAGTGATCCCGCCCGTGGCGGCGTGGTTCCAGCTGGCGAGCATCTTGGCGTCCAGGCCGCGGCCGGCGCCCTGATACGCGAGTGTCGAATCGGCGTAGCGATCACAGAGCACGACGCGCCCCTGCGCGAGCGCCGGCGCGATCACGGTGGCGACCAACTGCGCGCGCGAGGCTTGCATGAGGAACGCCTCGGCGAGCGGTTCGGGCTTGCGGTCGGGGTCGAGCAGCAGAGCCCGGATGCCTTCCGCGAGCGGAGTGCCTCCGGGCTCCCGAGTCACCAGCGGGTCGATGCCCAGGTTGCGCAATCGCGCCGCCAGACGTGCGACCTGCGTGGACTTGCCCGAGCCCTCGCCGCCTTCGAAGGTGACGAATAGACCCGGCATGACGAGGGGACTAGCGCGACCGCGCCAGCGCCTTGCCCTTCTTCGCTGACACGGCCGCCGACGCCTTGGCCGGCTTGGCAGCCTTGATGGTCTTCTTCGCCTTCTTCGACTTCTTCGCCATATTCAACGGCGCGATGACTTCGGGCTTTCCATTGCCGTTCGTGCCGCCCTTGTAGTTCACGATCACCTTGGGCGAAGCCTTCACGTTCGAGCCCGGCGCCGGCTTACCGACCGGACGCTTCTCGCGGACCAACCCCGGCGGGTGCAGACGCACATGCTTCTCGACGCCCTTGGGGTCTTTGATATACGCCTCGGTGAGCTCGCGCGAGATGTCGTCGGGGATCTGCACCGGCGGCGACTTCTTGAAGTACGAGCTCGGCGCGATCAGCGCGCCCTTGAGCTTGTGGTCCAAGCCCAGCTTGCAGCAGCGCACCGCGTCGATCACGACGCCGGCGGAGTTCGGCGAATCCCACACCTCGAGCTTCATCTCAAGGTTGAGCGGCACGTCACCGAACGTCGTGCCTTCCATGCGGATGTGGCACCACTTGCGGTCCTTGAGCCACGGCACATAGTCCGACGGGCCCACGTGCACATTCTCTTCATCGAGGTCGTAGGGGATGTTGCTCGTGACCGCCGATGTCTTGCTGATCTTCTTGGACTCCAGGCGCTCGCGTTCGAGCATGTTCATGAAGTCGGTGTTGCCGCCGAAGTTCAGCTGGTAGGTGCGGTCGATACGCACGCCGCGGTCCACGAACAGGTTCGCGAGCACGCGGTGCGTGATGGTCGCGCCGACCTGCGACTTGATGTCATCGCCGATCACCGGCAGGCCCTTCTTCTCGAAGCGCTCCTGCCAGTACTTCTCGCGCGCGATGAAGACCGGGATGCAGTTCACGAACGCACAGCCGGCCTCGAGCACCTGCTCCACATACCACTTGGTCGCTTCTTCCGAGCCCACGGGCAGGTAGTTCACGACCACGTCGGTCTCGGTGTCACGCAGCAGCTTCACGATGTCGACCGTGGAACCCGGCGCCTTCGTGATGATCTGCGAGAGGTACTTGCCCAGGCCGTCATGCGTCATGCCGCGCTGCACGATCACGCCCGTCTTGGGCACCTTGGCGAAGTTGAGCGTGTTGTTCGGCCACGTCGTGATGGCCTCGGAGAGATCCTTGCCGACCTTGTTCTTGTCGATGTCGATGGCAGCCGAGATCTCGACGTCACGAACGTGGTAGCCGCCCAGGTTCACGTGCATGAGGCCGGGGACGCGATCCGTCTCCTTGGCGTTGCGGTAGTAATGCAATCCCTGCACGAACGAACTGGCGCAGTTACCCACGCCGATGATCGCGACACGCACTTTCTTGCCCATAGGCCCTATCTCCTCCTAGGAATCCGAACCCGCACCGCGGGTGAGTCGCCACACATGTGCCATCCGCTGGTACGCGGTATGGAAAGAGAAGATCGTCAGGAGCAGGAGCGCGATGCTCATCGCGTAGAACACCTGGATCAGGCCTGCGATGATCAACAGCACGACACGCTCCGGCCGCTCGAACCAGCCGACCTTGCATTCAAGCCCGAGCCCTTCGGCCCGCGCCCGCGTATAAGACACCATGAAAGAACCGATCAGCGCCAGCACGGAGAGCACCGTCAGGAACAGCCACGCACGGGGATCCACCAGCTGGTGTTGCAGCACCGGCAGCGCGAGCGGTGCTTCGAGTTCGCCGGTCGCGACCTGAGCGACCACCGCGAGCGCCTTGCGGTACAGCCCGAGCAGGTTGCTCGCGTAGAAACCCGCCAAGCCCAGCAGCACGAACGACTCGCCGAGACGGTCGAGCGTCGAATCCAGGAACGCCCCGAAGCGCGTGACGCGGTTACCGACCCGCGCGATCTGGCCATCGAGGATGTCGCACAGGCCGCCGGCGATCAGGATCAGCGCCGCCAGGCGGCTCTGGCCGTCGTAGAACGCCACGGCAGCGATGATGCTCAGCACGAGCCCGGTCCACGTGAGGTGGTCGGGCGTGAGGCCGATCGACACCAAGCCGCGCACCAGCGGATCGAGCGCCGTGTGCGCAAAGACCTTGAGCCGGTCCTTGTAGCCGCCGCCTGCGCGCTGCGAAGCCAAAGGCCCGGCGCTCAACGTTCCGCCGCGCGCATGCGCCGCGTCATGCCACCCAGCACCAGCACGATCTCCCCCCGCTTCTGGTCCGCGCGCAGCGCGCCGCGCACCTCGCGCGCACTGCCCCGCAACACCTGTTCATGCATCTTGGTCAGTTCGCGCACGAGCGCGATCGGACGGTCCTGCCAGACGTCTTCGAGGTCGGTGAGTGTGCGCTCGATGCGGTGCGGCGACTCGAAGGCGATGATGGTCTCGCGGCGCTCACTGAGTTCGAGAAGAAGATTCTTGCGCGCGCCCGGCTTGGGCGGCAGGAAACCGACGAACGTGAATGCGTCCGTGGGCAACCCGCTCACTTGCAGCGCCGAGATGACCGAGCATGCCCCCGGCACGCTCTCGACGCGATACCCTTCTGAGGCAGCCGCTCGCACGACCGGATAACCAGGATCGGCGATCCCCGGCGAGCCCGCATCCGTGACGATGGCCACCGATTCCCCCGCGCCCAGCCGTGCAAGCACGCCCGGGACCCGGGAACGTTCGTTGTGATCATGCAGGCTGACGAGTTCCGCACTGATGCCGAAATGCTCCAGCAACCGGCGCGTGTGGCGCGTGTCCTCGGCGGCGACCAAGTGGACTTCGCGCAGGGTGCGTAGCGCCCGGTGCGTGATGTCTTCAAGGTTGCCGATCGGAGTCGCGACCAGGAACAAGGTGCCTCCGTGGCCGGAGGGGCGTGCGTCGGTCACTCCAAGTCCTTCGTCATTCTGCGGGATACCAGACCCTTTAAAGCGCCGCGGACCGTATCACCGAGGGAGGGGTGCGTCCATTGCGACGCTTGGCCTGGCCAGAGTCCGTGCCGGGCTTGCCAAGCACTCTCCGGCAGGGCGAGGATAGACCGAGTGTCCGATGCCATCCGTTCCCATGGGAGCCCCGTGACAACACGATCCCTCAGCCTCATCGCCGCCGCGCTGCAGCATGCCGACTGCCGCTATCTGATCGTCGGCGGCGTCGCCGTCGTGGCGCATGGCTACCCACGGTTCACCGCCGACGTGGACATCGTCCTCGACCCCGATCCCTCGGCGACCTTGCGGGCGATCGAGGCACTTTCGGGCCTGGGGTACACGCCGCGGGCCCCGGTGCCCATGCGCGCATTCGCCGACGCCGCGCAGCGTCAGGCTTGGGCGCGTGAGAAGCAGATGCTCGTGTTCTCGCTGAACAGCCCAAGCCATCCCGCGACCGAGATCGACCTGTTCCTCGAGTCGCCCTTCCCGTTCGACGAAGCATGGACCCGGGCGCTGCACGAGACACTGGATGGCGTGCCCTTTCACATCGTGGGGCGCGACGACCTGCTCGCGCTCAAGCGCGCCGCCGGCCGCCCGCGCGACCTCGAGGACGTTGCAGCGATCGAGGCGCTTGCCCATGAGGAACGCCGCGATGACTGACTCGACCCCTCGCCGCTTCGAGAGCCGCGCGGAACATGAAGTGGCGCAGCACCGGCGCTTCGCGGCCCTCGCGCTCGCGGAGAAACTAGCGTGGCTCGAACAGGCGCAGGCCTTCGCCTCCGAGGCACTCGCGGCGCATGAGCGCCGTCGTCGCCAGGGCGGCGCCTGACCGGATCGGCAGCTTCAGGCCTTGGCGAATCCCGCCACCGCCGCATGGAACGCCGCGATCGCCCGGGCGATGCCCGCGTCGTCCACGTCCAAGTGGCAGATCGCGCGCACGCGCTTGGGGCCGTACTGCGACATCCAGACTCCGCGCTCGCGTAGCGCGGCGATCAGCGCCGGCGTGTCGATATCCTCGGCCAGGTTGGCGAACACGATATTGGTCTCGGGCGCGTCCACCTGCACGCCCGGCGCTGCGGCGAAGCCTGCCGCCAGCTCGCGGGCGCGCGCGTGATCGTCGGCGAGCCGATCCACGTGGTGGTCGAGCGCGTACAAGCACGCCGCCGCCAGCATGCCGACCTGGCGCATGCTGCCGCCAAAGCGCTTGCGGGCGCGGCGCGCGGCGCGGATCGTGGGCGCATCGCCCACCAGGATCGAACCCACGGGCGCGCCAAGGCCCTTGGAGAAGCACATCATCACGGTGTCGGCGCACGCCGCCCACTGCGCGATGCTCACGCCGCTCGCCACGGCCGCGTTCCACAGCCGCGCGCCGTCCAGGTGCACACGCACGCCGCGCGCACTGGCCGCGGCGCGCATGGCCTGCAGCGCCGCGAGCGGCACGATGCTACCGCCGCTCAGGTTGTGGGTGTTCTCCACGCACACGAGCGAGAGCCGGGCGTTGTGGTCGTCTTCGCCGCGCAGCGCTGCGGTCAGCGCTGCCGGCAACATCACCCCGCGCTCGGCGGTCACGATGTGCGCGAGCGCGCCACTCGCGGCGGCGATGCCGCCCTGCTCGTACAAGAAGATGTGCGAGCTGGCCTCGAGCAGCACTTCCTCGGACGGCCGCACCTGCACGTGCACGGCGAGCTGGTTGCCCATCGTGCCGCTGGGCACGTACAGCGCCGCCTCTTTGCCGGTCAGGGCCGAGACTCGGCGCTCGAGCTCGATCACGGTGGGGTCATCGCCATACACATCGTCGCCGACGATGGCCTCGGCGATGGCCTTGCGCATGGCGCTCGTGGGGCGGGTGACGGTATCGCTGCGCAGGTCGATCGGGTTCATGAGGGGTCTCGGGAGGCTGGTGATGGTCACGCAGCCGGGGGGCTGCGCCTTCGTGCGCAACATAGTGAACTCGGCCGCCGCCTGCACGTGCGCCTGACAAGGCGTGGACACAAGCGGCGTCTGTCGTGGGCTGCGAGCTTGGCAGCCACGTGACGAACGCGCGAAGTCATGCGAGCATCTTACTACCCGTGTGGAACTTCGGGCGCCGCGAGGGCAGCCCGCTCACACGCAGCAACGGACCTTTGAAATCACGGAGTATGCGCTCATGCCGTTCTTCGGCTTTGGTCTCGACCCCACGTTCCTGCTGCTGCTCCCGGCCATGGCGTTCGCGTTCTGGGCGCAGCACAAGGTCCGCAGCACCTACGAGCAGTTCGCCCAGGTCCCCGCCTCGAACGGGATGACCGGCCGCGATATGGCGCGCTCGATCATGATGCGCAACGGCATCTCGAACGTGACCATCGAGCCGATCGGTGGCGCGCTCAGTGACCACTACGATCCGGGCGCCAAGCAGGTGCGGCTCTCGCCCGACATCTTCGGCGGCCAGTCGATCGCGGCGATCGCCGTCGCGGCGCACGAGGTGGGCCACGTGCTCCAGGACCACGAAGGCTACTTCCCGTTGCGCATGCGCTCGTCGTTCGCGCCAGTCGCGGGCTTTGGCAGCACGCTGGCGATGCCGCTGTTCTTCATCGGCCTGCTGTTTGGCAACCGGCTGGCATTCGGTGGCGTGCTCATGGACCTCGGCATCCTGTTCTTCGCGGCCGCAGTAATCTTCCACGTGGTCACGCTGCCCGTCGAGTTCGACGCGTCGCGGCGCGCGCTCGCGCAGCTCACCTCGAGCGGCGCGGTCATGCCACAGGAAGTCGCCGGCGCCAAGAAGGTGCTCGATGCCGCCGCGCTCACCTACGTTGCTGCAGCCGCGATGGCCGCGCTGCAACTGATCCGCCTGCTGCTGATCCGCGACTCGCGGCGCTGATCGCGATGGCGGCGGCAACGCGAGTGACTCCTCCCAGCCGCTCGCGGGCCGCAGCCGCGCCTGCACTCGAATCGCCCACGCCGCTGCCGGCGGCAGCGCGCGCGCTGTGGCTCACGCTCGCGCTGCTGTGGGCGCTGCGCGCGGTCGCCATGCTCGTGCCCGGGCGCTACCTGTGGGGCTTCGATGTGGGCCGCGACACGCCGCCGGCATTCGCGTGGGCGTTGTGGGTGCTCGGTGCGCTAGCGCTCATCCCCGCACTGGCGCGAGCGGCGGCGGCGGCCTTGCGCCGCAAGCCGGGCGGCACGCTCATTCGCGCGCTGGTGCTGGCGCTCGCCGCCGCGGCATTCCTGTGGGCGCATCCCGATCGCGTGCGCTTCACCGGCGACGCCGACATCCGAGGCGCAGCCCTGCTCGATGCCGCGCGGCCCGAGAGCCTGCTCCCCCAGGCCATGCCGGGCGACCTGTTCCTGCACGTGCGCGCGCCGCTCGCGCTGCGCGCGCATGGTGTGAAGCCGGCGCTCTACCACCGCGCGATCGGCGCGTTGCTCGCGGCGCTCAGCGTGCTTGCCGCGTGGCGGCTCGTGCGCGTACTGAACCTGCGCGGCGCCACGGCGCTCGCGGTCATGACGACGGCCGCGTGCACGGCAGCACTCGCGCTCGATGGCGGCTACGCCAAGGGCAGCGTCGAGCTGGTGCTGATCACGATGGCCGCGGGCGTCTCGGCGGTGGCGATCGCGCGCGAGCGCGAAAGGCTGCTGCCACTCGCGCTGCTCACCAGCGCCGGGATCATCATGCATCGTGCGGGGCTGCTGCTGGTGCCGTTGTATATCGCGGCGCTGGTGAGCGAACTCGCACGGCGGCGCACCGCGGTGCTGGCGCGCTGGGACTTCTGGGCCGCTCTGGCAGCGCCGGTAGCGACGCTCGTGTGGCTCGGACCTTCGCTGCTACATGTCGTCTCGGGATTCGACGCCGTGCATCACGTGGCGCAGGGCCACGGCGGTGTGCTCGCGTACGCGTTCGCGCCTTCGCACCTGCGCGACGTGGCCAACCTCTGCGTGCTGCTCGTGCCGGTTGCGCCAGCGCTACTGGTGCTTGCTGCGCGCGCGCGCGAGCGCAGCCCCCGCGAAGGCTTGTTGCTGGCAGCGGCGCTTGCGCCTGCGCTCGCGGTGCTACTCATGATGCGCCCGCAGCAGGGCCTGTTCCGCGACTGGGACGTATTCGCGGGAACGGGCGCGCTCCTGGCGGTGACGCTTGCCGTTCACGCCAGTGACCTGTTCGAGCGCGAGCGCGCCGCCGCGTGGCTCGCGGTGCCGCTGCTGTTCATGAGCGCGGTGCCCGCGCTGCAATGGGTGAGCATCCAGCACGATGAGCCGCGCGGACTCGCGCGTGCGTGGCAGCAACTGCAAGGCCCGCCGGCCGCCGACAACGAAGCGCGCGCGCGCGGTTTCAGCTCGCTCGGCATGCATTACTACGGCACGGACTGGACACGCTTCGCCGACGCTTGCAGCTTGTCGATCGCGAGCGCGCCCAACCCGAGCGTGTTCGTGCAGTGGGGCATCGCCAAGACCATGCTCGAGCAATACGCGCCGGCGCAGCAGGCGTATCTGCATGCCGCGCAGCTCAATCCCGGAATGGTGCTCGCTTGGCGCGGAGTCGCCGCATCGTCGAGTGCGCTCGGGGACCTGCCGCACATGCGCCAGGCGGTCGAGCACTTGCGAGTGCTCGATCCCGATGGCCCCACCACGCGCGATGCGATGGAATATCTGGCGCAGCAGGGCCAGCGCGGTCAGTAGAGCGGCCGGCCGGCCGCAAATAAGATCCGCCCCGCTCACGAGTCGTGAACGGGGCGGATGATGCTGCGGCGGCGCGTGTTACTGCTGCGACACCATGTCCTTGAGTTCCTTGCTCACCTTGAAGACCGGGACCCTGCGCGGGGGGACCGGCACGGCTTCACCCGTGCGCGGATTGCGCGCGATACGACTCTTGCGGTCCTTCACACGGAACGTGCCGAAGCCACGGATCTCGATGTGGTGACCCTGAGCGAGCGCCTTGGCCACGGCGTTCAGGAAGCTGTCGACGGTCTCCGCGACATCCTTCTTCGTCAGTCCGGTGCGTTCCGCGATCTGATCGACGATATCCGCCTTGGTCATCTCATCCTCCTCAGCGCCGCCCCACCCGGGGAACTGCGGCGAGACCCGGGTATGGAATAACAGGACCGTAAAGCAGCCCTCTCGGGACTGTCAATCCCTTTTTGGGCAACAGGTTGAGCCACTGGCGCGTCAGGCTCCCACGGGCGGTTCCACCATGCCCAACGCTTTCCGGCGAGCCAGCTCCAGCGGATGGGCCGCGGATGCCTTGAGCGCGGCGTCCAGCCGGGGTCGTCCCGAGGCCGCCTCGGCGCCCCATTCGCGCGCGAAATCGCCACTGCGGATCTCGGCGAGCATCGCGCGCATCTGCGCCCGCGAGTCTTCGCCGATCACGCGCGGGCCGCGGGTCACGTCGCCATAGCACGCCGTGCCGCTGATGCCCGAGCGCATGCCCGAGACGCCCTTCTCGTGCAGCAGGTCGGCCAGATATTTCAGCTGGTGGATGCACTCCAGATAGGCGATCTCGGGCGAGAATCCGGCTTCCGTGAGCGTCTCGAACGCTGCGGTCACCAGGGCGTTCATGCCGCCGCAGAGCACGGCCTGCTCGCCAAAGAGATCCACCTCGGTCTCCTCGCGCACCGTCGTCGGCCACAGCCGGGCACGCGCGCAGCCGAGCGCGGCCGCATAGGCGTTCGCGCGGTCCCAAGCGCGGCCGGTGCCGTCTTGATGCACGGCCAGGTACGCCGGCAGGCCGCGGCCGGCCTCGTACTCGCTGCGCAACACGCGGCCGGGGCCCGTGGGTGAGACCAGCACGACGTCAGCGCCCTTCGGGAACACCAGCGCTCCATAGAGCAGGTTGAAGCCATGCGCGAAGATCACGGCGGCATCTGCCGCCAGACCCGCGCCGACCTGCTGCCACACCGCCGGCGCCACTTCATCGGGCAACAGCAGCGCCACGACCCGTGCGCGCGCTACGGCCTCGGCGAGCGTGAAGACATCAAAGCCCAGCGCCTGCGCGCGCGCGTGCGCACCACGGCCCGGCCGCGCGCCCACGATCACCGGAACGCCGGCGTCGCGCAGGTTCAGCGCGTGCGCAGCGCCCTGATTGCCAAAGCCCAGGATCGCGACGGGGGCTTGCATGGCGTTCGGGCTATGAACCTGCGACATCATGCCTCCGCGGCGTTGAAAAGCAGCGCGGCCTCCGGGACGTCGAGCTCCGGAGGCCGCGCGTGTGCGTCAGCGCGAGTGTGCGGCGAGCGTCACTTCTTGCCGGCCGGCGCAGGCGCCGACCAGTCGCTCTTCTGCACCAGCGAGAAGCCTTTGCCGGCATCGAACGTGAAGCCCTGCTTTTTCTTGAGATACATCCACGTCTGCAGCTTCTGGCCGCTCGACTCCCAATCGTAGACCTTCTCGGGCGCGCCCATCGCCTTCTTCGTGTTCTCCGCCGCCGAGCCCACCGGCACCTTGCCCGCCGCATCGCCGGCCTTCCCGTTCTGCATCGCCATGTACATCATGAGCAGTTCGGTCGACTTGGGATTGTTGTTGGCCTTGCTGTACGCAGCGCCTAATTGGCGGTAGTAGATCTTCTCTTCCGGCTTCGCGTCGATCGCCTGGTGCAACACCTTCACGGCCTCGTCGAACTTCTGCTCGTCCGCGAGCACCGAGCCCAAGGAAGACAGCGCTTCGGGATCGGTCGGGTTCTGCTTGAGCGCCGCGCGCCACTGGCCTTCGGCCAGCGCGAGTTCGCCGCAGTTCTGGTACGCCAGCGCCGCATTGAACGCCAGGTTCGCATCGCTCGTCTTGAGTTCGAACGACTTCGCGTAGGCATCGCCGGCCGCCTTGAAGTCGGCGCGGCGCTCGGCATCCTTCTTCTGCGCCGCGCGCTGGAAGTACGCGTTGCCCAGACCCATGAAGTGGTCCGAGTTCGTGGTCTCCTGCTTGCTCAGCTCGCCGTAGTAGAGAATCGCGGCGTCGTAGTTCTTGGCGTCGAGCAATTGGCTCGCCTTGTTCGCGCGCACGGTCTTGAGCGCTTCGGCCAGTTGGCCCACCGACGTGTCGGCCGCCGCTTCGGTCTGGCCGTTCTTGAGCACGGTCTCCGCATCGTCGAACCGGTTCGCGAGCGCGTACGCCGTGGCCAGGTTGCGGATCGTCTGCGCGTGACCCGGCTTGAGCATCTTGGCGTTCGTGAGCTTGGTGATAGCCGCGGCGAACTTCGCCTTGGCGTCGTCCTTCGCGCCGCCGTCGGCGAGCGCCTGGGCGTCGGTGATGTTCTTGATGCCGTCGTTGTAGGCCTTGGCCCAGTACGACTCGCGGTTATTCGAGACCACTTCGATGCGCCGCTTGTCGCCCTTGCTCGTGAGGCCCGTGATGGCCTTGGAGAACGCCGCGCCCGCGGGGCCGGCGCTGTCGAGCTCGGCATACGCCCAGCCCAGGTAGCCCATGGCCTCGAAGTCCTCGGGGTCCTCGCCCGTGCCTTGCACGAGCTGGTCGACGGCCTTGTTCATCTCGCGCGTGTAATCCTCGGTGTTGCCCTTGTTCTTGTCGCCCAAGCCCTGCACGACGTACTGGATACCGCCGGCGCAGTGCGGATTGCGCGCGGATGCGGTACCGGCCAGACCTGCGACAAGCAGGACGGCGAGCCCGGTGGCGGCGAGTCGGAGCTTCATAGCAGCCTCCTTTATGGTTTCAGACGAGACGGTTGCCGTTCACCGAGAGCCCGAAACTCGCTCCCAGGAACTTGGCCGCCTTGCGCGACGCCAGCATGCGCGTCATGAAGATCTCGAAATACTCCATGGCGTTCGAGATCTTGGGATCGAGGGTCAGCTCGAGTGTGATCTGCTTGGCCTTCTCATCCACGTTCAGGAAGCTCTTCTCCACGGCGTAGTTCACGCGATCGTGGATGTCGAACTTGATCATGTCGGGGTTGCGCACGCGCGTACGGTGCACGTCCGACTTGTCGGCCAGGATCACGGCCGCGGCGATCGGATTGACCGGGTCGCCGTCGTTCTCGTGGTGGTTGCCGATCGCCGCGATGACTTGCAACACCTCCATGTCTTGCATGCCGAACTCGTTCAGGATCTGCATGGCCATGGTGGCGCCGGTCTGGGCGTGGTGATCGCGGTTCACGGCATTGCCGATATCGTGGAGCAGCCCGGCGATCGCGGCGAGCTCACACTCGCGCGCGGGCCGGCCCATGCGCGTGAGTACATTGAACGCGATGCGGCTGACCAGGCTCACGTGCCGCTCGCCATGCTCGGTGTAACCGATCTGCTCGAGCGCCGCGTCCGCCATGCGGATGTAGGCCTTCACGCGCGGGTGATCGCGCACGAACTCGAGGGTGATCGGCGTGGCGCTGCCCGAAGGGGCGTCAGAGACGGGGCGAACCGGTTGGGTCGTCATGATGGAACTCCCAGAAGCGGAAATCGTGCCGGTTCCCGGCCGGTGCGGATCTATCGGTGAGCGAGGCGACTCTAGGGGCGCAAATCAAGATGCGTCAAGCCACAAGCGGCTCTTGACGACGCGCTGACGTGGCCTCGCAACGCGTTGCGCCCGTAGCGCTCCCGCACGGAACGGGCGATGCCGCGACAGTGCGCCTTAGAGCACTTCCAGCGGATCCACGTCGGCCACCACCTTCACCCTTTTGAGATTGCCCTTCTCTTCCGCCCATGCCAGCGCCGCCACGGCGGCCGCGCGCAGGTTGGCGCCGTTCTCGCCCTTGAGCAGCAGGTGCCAGCGGTGCTGGCCGCGCAGCCGGGCCAGCGCCTGCGGCGCGGGGCCGAGCACCTGCACGCCCAGCGGTTCCGCCACCGCCTCGGCGCGCTCGGCCAGCATGCGCGCGGCCTCTTCGACTTCTGCTTCTTCGGGGCCGCTCACCAGCAACGCGATCAGCCGCGTGAATGGCGGGTAGCCCACCTCGCGGCGCTGATCCAGTTCCTGGCGCACGAACAGCACCGTCTCGCCCGTCGCCATCGCTGCGATCGCCGGATGCTCGGGCGCCGCGGTCTGCACCAACACCTCGCCGGGGCGCTTGCCACGCCCCGCGCGGCCGGCCACCTGCACGAGCAGTTGCCACGTGCGCTCGCCAGCGCGAAAGTCCGGCAGGTGCAGCGCCACGTCGGCATCGAGCACGCCCACGAGCGTGACGCCGGGAAAATCCAGGCCCTTGGCCACCATCTGCGTGCCAAGGAGGATCTCGGCTTCGCCGGCGGCGAAGCGCCGCAGCACGTCGGCGGGCGCGGCGCGGTCACGCGCGGTGTCGGTGTCGAGGCGCAGCACGCGGGCTTCGGGGAACACCTGCGCGAGTTCTCGTTCCACGCGCTGCGTGCCGGCACCCGAGTAGCGCAGCAGCGCCATCTGGCAGTTGGGGCATTGGGCGGTGGCGCTTTCGCGATGGTCGCAATAGTGGCAGCGGAACTCGCGCGGCTCCATATGAAGTGTGAGCGAGATATCGCAACGCGGGCATTCCGGCACCCAGCCGCACTGCCGGCACTGCGTGTGGTGGGAATGCCCGCGACGGTTGAGCCAGAGCAGCACCTGCTCTTTCTTCGCAAAACGCTCCGCCATGGCGGCGCGCAGCGGGCGGGAAAGCAACTCGCCCCCGCCCACTTCGCGGCGCGCGTCCACCACGAGCACGCTCGGCAGCGCGCGCGAATCCACGCGCTCGGGCAGCAACAACCGCGTGTACTTGCCGCGCGCGGCATTGGCCAGGCTCTCGAGCGACGGCGTCGCCGAGCCCAGCACGATCGGCACGCCCAGCATCTGCGCGCGCCGCACCGCCACGTCGCGGCCGTGGTAGCGCGTCTGGTCACTTTGTTTATAGGAGCTCTCGTGTTCTTCATCGACGATCACGAGCTTGATGCGCGGCAGCGGCGCGAACACCGCGCTGCGCGCGCCGATGATCACGTCGAGCCCGCCGCGGCGTGCGAGCTCCCAATTGCGCCGTCTCTCTCCTAAAGCCAGCCCCGAATGCAGCACGCCCACACGCCCGCCGAAGCGTTTCTGGAAGACGCCCGATACTTGCGCCGAGAGTGCGATCTCGGGCACGAGCACCAGCGCCTGGCCGCCGGCTTCGCGCGCGGCATGCGCAGCGCGCAGGTAGACCTCGGTCTTGCCACTCGCGGTCACGCCGTGCAGCAGGAAGGGCTGGAAGCCGCCGCTCTTGACTGCAGCGTTGACCGCCTTCACGGCCGCCGCCTGCGCGCTCGTGAGCGTCACGCGCTCGGGCATGGCCATGCCGACGATCGGGTCTTCACTGGCGCCCTTGCGCGCGCGGCTGCCGGCGAAGCCCGTGTTGCCGCCGGGCAGCGCCGCCGCGACCACTTCACCCGGCGGCGCGAGGTAGTACTCGCTCACCCAGCGCGTGAGCGCGAGCAGGTGCGGCGTGAGAAGCGCGGCGCCGAGCACTTGTTTGATGTCGCTGACCTTTTCCAACTGTGTCTGCGCGATGCGTTCAATCAGCACGCCGCGCATCTCGCGCCCACGGAATGGCACGAGCACGGGCACACCGGGACGGGCGGCGGCTTCGAGCGCCTCCGGGATGCGATAGGTGAACAACTGCCGCACGGGCAGCGGCAGCGCGATGAGCGCGTAGGACATGGTCTCGTCGGATCGGAGGGCGGGTCGCAGCGGGGACGCTGACCGGCGCAGAGTGGCACAAGGCGCAAGCACAAAGCCAGACCGCCCCGGCGCGAGTGCGCTCGGGGCGGCTGGAAGTGCTTCGTGTGCCTGGCGGCTTACGCCTGCATACGCTGCTGCGAGGTGCCCTGGCCCAGGATCGCGTTGATGCGTTCGACGAGCTTGCGCGGGCTGAACGGCTTGGTGATGTAGTCGTCGGCGCCGACCTCGAAACCGATCTTCTGGTCGACGTTGCGGCCCTTGGCCGACAAGAGGATGACGGGAATGTTCTTGGTGTCGTCACCGGCCTTGAGCAACTTGCACGTCTCATAGCCGTCGAGCTTGGGCATCATGATGTCGAGGACGATCAGGTCCGGCTTCTCCGCGCGCGCTTTCTCGAGCGCCTGCTCGCCATCGAGCGCGGTGAGGACCTCATAGCCCTCCATCCCCAAGCTGAAATCCAGGATGTGCACGATGTAGATCTCATCGTCCACCACCAGGATCTTGCCTTTCGCCATTCCCTTCACCTCCTCGCGGGCCGCGAACGGCCCAAGACCTTCCTTGGCACGAGCGCGTCCGTCCATGGGATGCGCTCTTTCTCTTTTGGCGGTATCGGCCGGGTGGCCCCGGGGCTTGAGCCCGGGTGGTGCTTTTCGCTTGGGGTTGTGCAAATCGCGGCCAGGCCCTTCTAGGCCACGGCGCGTTGCTCGCTTTCGCGCGCCAGGACCTGCAGGAACGCCTCGACCACGCGCTCGTCGAACTGCCGCCCGGCTTCCCGGCGCAGTTCGGCCTCGGCGTCCTCGTGCAGCCGCGGGGCCCGGAAAGGCCGCGCGGTCGTCATGCTGTCCCACGCGTCAACCACCGCCAGCACACGGCTGCCGAGCGGGATCTGTTCGGCTTGGAGACCCCGCGGATAGCCTGTGCCGTCCCAATGCTCGTGGTGGCTCAAGATGAGGTCGCGGACCACGCCCAGGTATTCGAGCGGCCGCAGGATCTCGACGCTCACCTCGGGGTGCGCGGTCACGGCGTCGCGTTGCGCGGCATCGAGCCGTCCGGGGTGCCCGGTCTCGGCCTCGAAGCGCACCATGCCGATGTCGTGGATGCTCGCCACGTAGCCGATCACGTCGACATCCGCCGGCGAGACGCCCAACTCGCGCGCCACCGCGCGCGCGCGCTTGACCAATTGCCGCGTGCCCAGCGCCAGGTCGCGCTTGAGCCGCGTCATGCAGCGCACGGCCTCGAGCGAGTCCTCCACCACGCGGCGCGAATCCGGATAGGCGCACGCGCGCTCGATGGCGCTGCCCACGCGTTCGGTGAGCATCACGAGTAGAGCGAGATCGTCTTCATCGAACGACTCGCCGTTCATCTTGTTATTGGCGTTCACCACGCCCACCACTTCGCCTTCCACGCGCAGCGGCACACACAAGAGTGACTTCGTGTGATATTGCGGATGGTTCAAGCGCCGGAAACGGCGGTCGGTCTCGATATTCTCGACCAGCACCGGGCGGCCCCACGCGGCGACGGCGCCGGCCACGCCGGAGCGCAGCGTCGTACGACGTCCGGTCACATCAAGCGGGTCATGACCCATGGACGCGGCGATGAAGAGGTCGCCACGGTCGGGATCCACAAGAATGAGCGACACCAGGCTGGTCTCGAGCGAGGCCGCGACCATCTCGACGATCGCGTCGAAGAGTTGGCGCAGGTCGTCGCGGCCCACGGTCTGGCGCGCGATGCGGCGCGCGCGCGCCGAAGCGCACTGGCGTACCGGCAGCGCCAGGCAGAAGCGCGCGCCGGCCGGTGCGTCGCCGGGCGCGGGCTGCTCGGCCCACATGCGGCCACCATGAAGTTGCACGATGCTGCGCGCGATGGCCAAGCCCACGCGCGTTCCTTCATGCGAGGGCCGGCCACCCGACAATTGTCGGCGGGCGCGATAGAAGCCCTCGAAGACCGTGGCCAGGTCCTCGGCGGGAAGCGGCGGCCCGTCATCGCTCACGCTGGCGATCCATTCGTCGCCGCGCACGCTCAGCCGCATGTCAACGCGGCCGTCGTCGGGCGCGAACTGCAGCGCGTTCTGTACCAGGTTCGTGAACGCGCGCCGCAGCAGCTCGGCGTCCACATCGACGCGCGCGTCCTGTTCGCACGTGAACGTGAGCGCGATGCCGCGGCGCGCCGCAGCGCCTTCCATGCGGGCACACACGTCGCGGCCGAACTCGGCCAGGCTCACGCCGGTCAACCTCAGCGTGCACTCGCCGCCTTCGATGCGCGAGAGATCGTGTACGTCCGTGACAAGACTCGCCAAGCGGTCGCACTCTTCATCGATGATGCACAGGAAGCGTTCGCGCGGCGCGGACTTGTTGTCCAGGTTGCCTGCCAGTGTCTCGACATACGCCTTGACGCTGCTTAGCGGGCTGCGCAGTTCGTGCGCAAGGATGCTCATCAGGTTCGAGGCGGCTTCTTGGGCAAGGCTCAGCTTGCGCTCGGCCAAGGCCGTGCGCAGTCGTTCGTCCTCGAGCGTGCGGCGCAGGTCGGCGCGCTCGAGCGCCAAGGCAAGCGCGTCCGCGATGGCCTGAAGAAACACACGCTCAGGCGCTGCGTAGTTGCGTGCGCGGTCGAACGCCACGAGCAGGATCCCCAGATGCGTGCTGCCGGCGACCAAGGGCACGCTCGCGACTGCCGCCGGCGGCTGCTGCCACAGCAGGGTCTCGCGTGGCGCGCGGGACCCGCCGGAGCCTTCGTCGAACAAGGGCCGGTCGTGGCGCATGACCCATTCCACGGGCCCGCCGTGCTCGGCCAGATAGGGCGTCTCGACGCCAGACTCTTCAAAGCGAAACAAGGCGCCACTGCGCGGATCCACGCGTAGCAGCCGCGCATCGCAAGCCCCGAGCGCGCGCCGCGCATTCGCGGCGGCGATGCCCCACGAGACGCCCAGGTCGCCGGTGGTGCGCAGCGCGAGCACGGCCTCGGCCATAAGCGCGAGCGCTTCTCCGGGAAGCTCGAGAAGACCATCCTCGCGCCCCGAGCCGCTGATGCCGGGTCCGAAGCTCATGCGACGTTCCGTTCGTTCTCGGCGCCTTCGCGGCGGCGACGTTCGCCGACGAGCACGCTGCCGGGGATACCCTTGCCGTGGGCCTTGAGTTCCTGCGCGATATCGATGAGTTCGGCCAAGTGCGTGACGGGCACACGGTCGGTCGACACGAGCGCGATGGTCAGGCTCATGAGCGGAAAACGCTCCACGACGTGGCGGCGGTTGAGCACCTCCACATAGCCACGCTCGCGGTCTTCCTGGTCATACAGGTCACGGGCTGCGTTGTTGAACCATTCCAGGATGTCCTCGCCCAGCACTTCCGCGCAGTCCGGCGAGGTGAGCACCACGAAATCATCGCCGCCGATATGACCCACGAAGCCGTCGGCGCCACCCAGGCGCCCGGTGGATTCGGTGAGAATACGCGCAAGCAGCTGGATCGCTTGATCACCGCGCGCGTAGCCATAGTAGTCATTGAAGGCCTTGAAATGATCCACGTCGATCTGCAGCAACGCGAAGGACTCGGACACCGCGAGGCGGCGGCGGATCTCATCGTTGATCGAGTGATTGCCGGGCAAGCCGGTGAGCGGACTCGCCGAGCGCTGCTGGTGGCTCCATTCGAGTACGTTGCGCACGCGCAGCATGAGTTCGCGCTTGTCCCACGGCTTGGTCACATAGTCGTTCGCGCCACCCTCGAGGCCGCTCAGCTTGTCCTTCACCTCGGTGCGCGCCGTGAGCATGACGATCGGGATATGCCGCGTCGTGAACGAACTGCGCAGCGAGCGGCAGACCTCGTGCCCGTCCATGTTGGGCATCATCACGTCGAGCAGCAGCAGATCCGGCATATGCTCGTGCGCCGCGTCCACGGCCTCGCGGCCGTCACACGCTTCGAGCACGTCGTAGCCCTCCAGCTCGAGCTGCATACGCAGCACTTCGCGGAGAGTCGGGTCGTCTTCTGCGATCAGGATGCGTGGCTTGGCCACCCCTGCTCCTCGACTTGGGGGAAGTCTTCGGCTTCGTGGCGGAACTGCAGCGCAACGCCCGAGTCACCGGACATGCCGCCGGGAGCGCGTGCGTCCCACCGCTAGAGTCTTCGGCCACTTTGACTTCGGCCTTGCGCAGAAATCGGTTGGTCCGGCCGAAGACGGAGCAAGTGGCGCCCGGTGGTCACGCAGGACGCAACACGAGACGCGCGATGCCCAGCGGCCTAGGTGGCATAGTGGCAGGGGATTCGGGTGCCTTCGGCGTGCGGAGCGGGCGCAGGCCGGACCCTGGCTCTAACGCGTCAGCAGCCCCGAAGCCTCCAAAGACGCCGCGGCGTCCAGGTCGGCGCCGCTCACCTGACCCATCGCCAGCCGGCGAGCGCCGACCAGCGCGATCATGCCGGCGTTGTCTGCGCACAGGCGCGGCGACGGAATACGCAACGCAACGCCGCGCGATGCACACACGCTCACAAGGCGCTCACGCAATGCGCGATTGCACGCCACGCCGCCGCCCAGGTCGAGCGCCTTGGCGCCGGTCCTATCGAGCGCGCGGCCACACTTGCCCGCGAGGGTGTCCACGACTGCCGCTTGGAACGACGCCGCGATGTCGGCGGTCAGCCCCGCGGGATACGGCGCTTCGCCGTGCGGCGCGAGCGCGTGCGCCACTGCGGTCTTGAGCCCACTGAATGAGAAGTCGAGCCCCGGCTTATCCAGCATGGGCCGCGGGAACGCAAAAGCATCCGCGCGGCCCGAGGCCGCAAGCCGGTCGATCACGGGGCCTCCCGGAAAACCAAGGCCCAGCCGCTTCGCGACTTTGTCGTACGCTTCGCCTGCGGCGTCATCAAGCGTCGCGCCAAGCCACTCGTATTCGCCGAACGCGCGGATCAAGACAAGCTCCGTGTGCCCGCCGCTCACGATGAGCGCCACGGCCGGATACGGCCGCTCGCCATGTTCAAGCGTGGCCGAGTGCAGATGCGCTTCGATATGGTTCACGCCGATCACGGGAATCTTGAGCGCCGCCGCATACGCCTTGGCGAACGCCACGCCCACCACGAGCGAGCCGACCAGGCCGGGCGCGTGCGTCACAGCGATCGCCGTAAGGTCGTGCGGTTGCACCTGCGCTTCGGCGAGCGCCTGCGCGACCATGGGCGGCAGGAGTTCCAGATGCGCGCGCGAGGCCAGCTCGGGGACGATGCCGCCATAGAGCTTGTGGATATCTTGCGCAGCGATCAGATGCGAGCGCAGCTGCTGGCCGTCCTCCAGAATGGCCACGGACGTGTCGTCGCAGGAGGTCTCGATAGCCAATACGAGATGCTCGGGCTTCATGCGCCGGCCGTTCCCGCGTCGGGCTCAGGCTCAGGTGCAGGTTCGTAAGCCAGCGCCGCGTCCAGCCACTCCATGTACTTGGGCGCGCCGGCCGCGATACGCACGGCGACGCACTCGGGCGTCTCGTACGGATGCAAGTCATGAAGCCGCGAGAGCAAGGCTGTCCAATCCTGCTTGCGCGTCTTCATGATGCAAAGCACTTCGTGAGCGTCTTGGATGGCTTGCTTCCAGACATACAAAGACCGCGCGCCGGGGATGAGATTGGCGCACGCGATCAGCCGCTCTTCGAGCAGCACGCGCGTCACGCGCTCGGCGTCTGCTTCATTCGCAAAGCTCGTGTACACCATGAAGGCTTCCGTCATGCCATGCCCCTTCCGGCCAGCCCCAACTGCGCGAGCACGCGCTCCATGGCGGTGTGCGGATCGTCGCAGAGCCCTTCGTGCACCGCCGAAGGCTGGATCATCGTGCTGCGCGGCGCCACCAGCCAGCGGAAGCGCTCTGCCTGCGAGAGCAGGCCGATGGGACCGGCGTCAGGGCCGCCTTCACAGATACGCGCGAGCGCATCGAGATGGGATTGGATCAGGCCGGCGTCTGCTGTGGCATCCAGCGCGTGAAGCTTGGCCGGGTCGAGCGCGATATGCGCTTGCAGGAATTCCAAAGCTTTGCAATAAACAATCACGCCCGCGTTGATGCACTCGCCGCGTTCCACGCGCGGCATCACGCGCAGCACCGCATATTCAAACGAGAAGGGACCGGGCACGTTCCGCCTCCTCGGTGAATAGGTGCGAGTGCGCAAGCCTTGCGCGCAGGAAGCTCTCGTATGCGCTGCGCAGCGCAGCGGCGTCACCGAACATGGGATCTGTCGCCAGCCACGCGTCCGGCAGCGCCGCGGTGAGCGCGGCGATGTCCAGCGCTTCGAGCTTCGCACGAAGCTGCGCGCCTTGCGCGGGGATATCCGAGGCCAGCGGCAACAGCACATGATCGCGCACCGGCGCGAATGCGCTCTTCTGCGCCGATGCTGCGGTGGCCCATGCATGATGCGGATAGAGCGCCGCGCCATGATCGATCAGCCAGAGCGCTTGTTCATGCCACAAGAGATTCGTATTCCGGGCCGTGCGATCCACGTTCATGGCATAGGCATCGAACCACACCAAGGCCGACGCCAGCGCGCTATCGGGCTGCGGCGGCGCCGCGGGGTCATGCGTGATCGCGCCCGGCAGGTAGCGCAGGCCCAGGTTCATGCCATGACTCGCGCGCAGCAGGTCGCGGATCTCGGGATCGGGCTCGTTGCGCCCGAGCGCATCGTCGATTTCGAGGCCGACGATCTCGGGGACAAGAAAGCCGCAGGCACGCGCCATCTCGCCCACGAGATATTCTGCGATCAAAGCCTTCGGCCCTTGGCCAGCGCCCTTGAACTTGAGCACATACAACACGCCATCGCTGCCCTCGACGATGGCGGGCATGGAGCCCCCTTCGCGAAGCGGGGTCACATAACGCATGGCTTGGAGAGTGCGCATAAGACCTAAACGGTAGAGGCCACGCGTAGCGCTGTCCAACATGGGCCTGTGGCTGGAGGTCATTTGCTAACATGCGCACATGCGAACTCCAGCCTGGCTCAAGATAGTGCGCTCTGCCGCCGTGCCCCTGCTCGCGCTGTGCCTGCTGGGCGCTGACCAGGCCGCTCCCAAACTGCCCATGCTCCCGCCGATCGTGTTCGTCTCGCGCGGCATCCCCACCGGCGCCGACGCCGGCCAGATCCCCGGCCTAGGGCCGCATGGCTCCACGATCATCGTGGGCGGGCGGCTGTTGATTCGGGAAAGCTCTGGCGCCGTGCGCGAGCTCGTGCCGCACGAGAAATTCACTGACGTGCAGGATCCCGATGTATCGCCGGACGCGAAGCGCGTGGTGTTCTCTGCAGTGGCGCCGGGCGAGAAGCATTGGGGGCTCTGGAGCGTGGGCGTGGATGGGAAGGGGTTACAGAAGCTGGCGAACACCTGGGCCGACTCCAGCCTCGACGCGGTGGATCCTTGTTGGTACGCAGGCATGATCGTGTTCGTGGATGCTTATGTGAGCGGTAGGAATCTCTACGACATCGGTCCCCGGTCGCAGCTCTGGATATTGCAGCCGGACGGCGTAGCGCTTCCGATTCGCGCACAGAGCCCCGTGGGTTCGCTGGATCCTACGATCGATCCCCGGAACGGCCGCTTGATCTACTCGCGCTGGTGGTACAACCCATGGCGCATCGAGCAGAGCGCCGCGGGTTCTCTCACCGCACACATCGGTGAGCACGCCCCCGACGACGTGAACCTGTGGCAGCCGGTGAGTGCGCGCATCCGGTTCAATCGGGCGGCGTATCCGGACGCAGTTCAAGAATATCCGCCCGTTTCGCTCTCGGGGGCTCCGAGACCAAGGCCCACACCGCATTCCATCGGCGACCAATATTATCTCGACGACCTCAAGCTTGCCGCCGGCGGTGTGACGCCTCGCGGCGCAAGCACGGCGCTCCAGCCTTGCGTTCTCGCGGACGGGACCATCGTCGGTACGGCCCCAAGCAATACCGGCTGCGCTCCCACGCCGGTGTCGACCAACGTACGCCGATTCGCGCCGCCGCCCTCGCCAGGCATGCGCATCGCGGGCGCCGCGATCTCGGATGACAGCGCGGATAGCTATTCCGAAGCCGGGAATCTCTCGGCGCCGTCGGCCTGCGCGCCGGCGGCGCTGCCAGACGGACGGATCATCGTCAGCCTGGACCGCGGCGCGCGTGGAGATTTCGGGCTTTACGTGATCACGCCGAATGGCGACACCCAGCGCCTCCTGGACCTGGAGGGCACGTCCGAGCTCGATGCAGCAATCGTGAGGCCGCATCGCGATGGTGAGATCTTCACGACCAGCGACGATCGAACCAGCTTCCGATTTCACGACAGCGACGTCTTCGCGGGCCCCGGCGGACCGGCACGCGTGGCCGGCGCACGAGTGCATTTCTACGCCGTGTGGCCCCCAGCCGCGGTCTATGGTATCGCCACTGCGTTCCATATCGCCGAGACTCCGGTCGCAGCCGACGGAAGCGTGGACAGGGAGCTGCCCGTCTCTAATAGCCTGAATACCCGCGCCATGTTCGAGACCCTCACCGACTCCCTCGGCCGCGTGCTCATGACCGCGCACGGCCCCGCGCAGGTGCGCGGCTTCAACAGCGGCACGCCCGGCAGCACGGTCACGTGCCGCGGCTGCCATCTGGGGCACTCGACGCTGAAATGAGCGAGTCGGACCCGGAGGGGTGAACGCCCCGGGCCCGACTTCCTGCGGACGGCTTACTTCTTCTGCTGGTAGGGGAAGTTGCCCGCGACCTTCTTGAACAGTGACTTCGTCATCGCCTCGACGGCATTCGTCATGCTGCCGGTGAATCCGCCACCGCTGTCCGTATGGTCATAGTTCCAGAGCAGCGCCCCGTCGACTCCATTGTGAAGATCGATGTGGATGTCGACGCGCTGCGTGGAACCATGGAAACCGAGCAGAAGGGTCTGAGCCATTGCCATGCCCTGCGACGTCGGTTGCGATTGACTGACTGTTCCGGAAACGAGCGCGTCGACGCCGAGCACCTTGGCGATCTCGTCCATCGTGTGTCCCGCGAGGCTGTCCGGCTTGTACCCGGCCTTGATCAGGAGCGCGTCCGTTCGGTCAACATCCTGAAAGTCGACTCTGTAGTGCAGATCGCCGCTCTTCTGCAAGAATCGAGCGTAGATCTGTCGCTGGAATTCCGTGCCCTCATCGTTCTCCTGCTTCGTGATCTGCTCCATCGTGATGTCCTTCAGGCGCTTGGTGTCGATGGTCACCTTGAATGGCAGAATCGCGACGCTCTTGTGCGAAGCCGTCAGTGCTTCGAAGTGAGGACTTAGGTATTGCTGTGCACCGGCTTGTACGCTGATGGGACAACCACCGATGACAGCGATTGCGAGGAGACAGGCGCACAGATCACGGATCTTCAAGGCGACCTCCTGACGATCATGGGAGCGGCTTACATGGCAATTGCGGGTCGCCGGGGGTCGACATCCGTGACGGCATGAAACTTTAATATCAGGAACCGGTCAATGCGCGTCGGCACTCAAACCTGCGACCTTGCAGCGCTTCGCGCATCTCAAGCCGCATGGCAGAAGGTCACTCCTCGGCGCGCTGGGCGCGCATGATCTCGCGGCTTGTTGGCACGCCGCTCGTGCGTGTCGAGATCACGCGCGCTGACCCGGCACGAGCCTCGACGCTTGTTGGCGCGTCGATCACACGCGTGCAGCCGCGCGGCAAGCATTTGCTGGTTTTCTTCTCAAACAATCTCGTGCTCCATACGCACGCGCTCATGTCGGGCAAGTGGTATGTGACCGGCCCCGCGGGGCCCACGCCCGAGATGCTCGCCGAAGCCGACGTGCGGTTGATCACCGCACAGCGCGAAGCGTTGTTCACGAACGGCCCCGTGATCGAATTGCTCACGGCTCAGGAGCTCGCGGCACATGCGCGCCTCAACTCGCTGGGACCCGATGTTCTGGACCCGCTCTTCGACCGCGACGTGGCTTTCGCGCGTCTGCGCCGCGTGGGTGCGCGGGAGGTCGGCGATGCTTTGTTGGATCAGACACTGATCTGCGGCGTCGGCAACAAGTTCAAGATCGAGGCGCTCTTCGTGGCGCGATTGGATCCGCGCAAACCTGTAGGACTCTTGAGCACATCCGAGACGCGCCGCATGTGGGATGCGCTTCTGCCCATGATGCGCAGCATCGCCAGCGCGAGCAGCGGCTTCACGACGCTGCCGCGCGATCTTGCGCTTCAGGGCGAAAGACACTGGGTCTACGCCCGCACGGGCAAGCCCTGCTTCGTGTGCGGCGCACGGGTGATCACCTATCGCCACGGCCGCCCGCCGCGCATCACGTTCGCGTGCCCGGAGTGCCAGAAGTAGCGAAGCGGGCTTTGTGGGATGCGGCGGCGCCGTGGGACTTGGCAGGAGCTGCCTCACGTTCGCGCTTGTCCTTCATGAACCCGTGCCCCAACACGCGCTCGGCCTCGTACTGGTTGTGTGGCCTACAGAGCAATCGCAGGTTCTTGGTTTTCGTGAGACCACCCTTCGCGACCGGGATCACGTGGTCGTACTCAAGGTCGCGCCTGCATTCGCAGCGCTTGCCGTGGTCGCTCACGAACGCGCACTGACCGCCATCGCGCTCGAACACTTCGCGCTTGATCGAGGCCTCCACGTAACGCGGGTTGCTCGAGCCCCTTCCGGCGCGCGGTTTGGACGTCTCGGCGAAGCGCTCGTGGCGCTTCTGGGCGATGAGGGCTTTGAAGGCCGCGTTCAAGAGCGCGTCGTAGTCTTGAAATGCGATCGCGCTGCCGACCAGATCCTGCGCTTCCTTCATGAGATCCCGCGTTTCCTGCGAGAGAGTGACCTGGAACGCGAACCGCTCGGGTGCCAGGGGGCGGAGTGTTGCAGGCGCTTCATCCGGCGGCGCCATCATGAGTGGCCCTGCCGGGACAGCGCGTTCCGCGCTTTCAGACAGCACCACTGGCCCCGGGGCCAGTTCGATCGCCTGCGGCGGCATTGGCCTGAGCACGGTGGGCACATCCGGCTTCGGGGCGTATGCGGCCACAAGCATCTCGATCTGGGCCTTTGTCTTGTTCTCGGCGGCTGCGATAAGCGCTGGCGCGCTGAGCTCCGTGAGCAACGGCGCAATCAGCACGACGCCACTCACGTTCAGCCGGCCATCGGCGATCATAGGGTGGATCATCGGGAACCGCCGCGCGGCGCGAGCGACACGAATGCGCTTGAACGCCGTGTCATCCGAAAAGCGCAATGCGCCCACGCCGTACGCGTGCATCGACGGATAGCCCTGCGGCCGATAGAGCTTTCGCGCGTCGCACTCCCCCAGATGCGCGAGCAGCGCCGCGGTGAGCGCGCGGTGTTTTGAGACCAGAGCAGAAAGTTCCTGAAGCAGCACATGATCCGGCACAAGCGCGAGCGAACGAATACTCATCACATCACCCATCGCGGGGGCGGGTCGCGGTGGCGTGAGCATTGTCGCACGCGCGAATCCGGCGCTCTCAGAGCCGCGTGCGCCGCAGAACGCGGGCGCGGACGAGAACGCGCGAGCACTTGGCTCGCGCAGCGGGCGCACGGGCGAGCGAGGCGCGTTCAGCGTGACTGGCGCGGGCAGTCTCGGGAGGCGATTCGCGTCGCGCCAAAGGCTGTCAAGAGGCGCGTTCGCGACGCGAATACGGCACTTGCCCCGGGGCCAGTTGGACCGCCTACTTATACGCCGCGCAATAGGCGATCCAACTATCCTCGTGATCCAGGTGCGCGCGCTTGTGCAGCGTGCCCGTGTGCGTGCGGTGTTCTTTGTCGTAGCCTTCTGAGTACACCTCGAAGTCCGAGAATCCGGCTTCGGCCACGAGTTCGCGCAGCTCCGGGATCGTCCACATGCGCCAGTCATACACAAAAGCGCGCTTCATCGTGCTGCCATCGCGCATCTCGAAGTGAATGTAGGCCAGCAGCCTGCGATCCAGAGCATTCAGCTTCGCGTGCTCCCATATGTAAGTAAAAGCCGGCGTCGGCTCGCCATCGGGCGCATTGCCCGCGCCCTTGCGCGTGCGCTCGATGACGCGCTTTTCAGCGCGGATGCCGCCGAACATGTTCAGCACCAGCACGCCGCCGGGCTTGAGGCTGGCACGAGCGGCCTTCAAATAGGCCAACAAGTCCGCGCGTTCATGAAACACCCACCATGAAAAATTCAGTGCACATGCCACGTCCACGAGCGGCTTCTGGGGCTTGCGCACGTCACTACGTACCAGCGTGACGCGGCCCTTCGTATCTCGCGCCCAGGGCAGGCGGCGGCGGCGGGCCCACGCCAGCGGTTCAGGATCCAGGTCCACCGCCCACGCGAGGTTGTCCGGGTGGCGCTGCGCCCAAGCCACCGCCAGCGCGGCGGTGCTGCAGAAGTCCTCACGGAAGGTGCGGGCCTCGCGGCCGTTGCGGTTCCGGAAGCACCGCGCCAGAAAGTCCAGGTCCCATTCGACGCCCTGCACAGCGACTTCATACAATGCATGGCGATCGCGCTGCAGGTCGGGGCTTTTCATGGCACTTTCCTTGGGTAGAATGCGATAGCTTGACGCCCATCGGCACACATCGCCGGAGCGCGCATGTTCGGGGAGCATGCGCGGAGCGTCAAACTTGCAGCACACCGCACGGCCCCCGACCGTGCTGGAGGCGCATGGCCGCGCAACAGGGCACTTCGCATCGCTGGGCCGCGTTCGATGACGAGCGCCTGCTCGATGTGCGCTTCTGTGATCTTGGTTTGACTGTGGAACATAGTTGGGTCGAGGACAGGGTCCTCGAACTCTGGGCCGAACTCGCAGCGCGCGGCCTCAAGCTCAAGCCGCATGTGTGGGTGTCGACCGAGTGGTTCTCGCCCGACGGCATCCCTGGCATCGCGTTGCCCTTCTACCTGGCGCATCCGCGATTGGCGCGACTCGAGCGCAAGATGATGCTCGAGGTCGAAGGCGGTTCGCGCGAAGAATGCATGGCGATCCTTCGCCACGAGTCCGGCCACTGCGCGCAGCACGCATGGCGGCTGCACCGGCGCGAGCAGTGGCGCAAGCTCTTCGGCGACACGCACCGGCCGTATCCGCAAGTGTACCGCCCCAACCCTGCGAGCCAGCGCTATGTGCAGCATCTGCGGCAGTACTATGCGCAGGCGCATCCGGATGAAGACTTCGCCGAGACCTTTGCCGTGTGGCTTACGCCGCGCTCGGCGTGGAAGCGGCGGTATGCCGACTGGCCGGCGATCAAGAAGCTCGAGTATGTGGACACGCTCTTGCGTGAACTGCGCGGCGTGGCGCAGGCGGTCAAGACACGTAAGCAGGTCGAGCCGCTCTCGCAGGTCAAACGCACGCTGCGTGAGCATTATGCCGAGAAGCAGGCGCACTATTCGCAGGTGCGGCCCGCAGTCGCCGATCGCGACCTGCAGCGCCTCTTCGCCGCCGAACCCGGCCGCAAGGGCGAGCCCGTCACGCGTTTCCTGCGCCGCAATCGCGGCGAGATCCGCCGACTCGTGGCGCGCTTCACCGGTGAGTCGCCTTTTACGCTCGAGGCAGTCTTGGACGACGTGATGGTGCGCTGTGAGGCGCTCGAGTTGAGCGCCGTGGGTAACGAGCGGCGGCTGCGCGTGGACTTCGCGCTGCTGCTCGCCGTGCGCACGGTGCACTTTCACTACAGCCGCAAGAATTGGGTGGCCTTATGAAGCCGCTGCGCGTGCTGGTGCTCATGCACCCGAGTATGGTCCCACCGGAATCGATCAAGGGCTACACGGCCGACGAGATCAATGTCTTCAAGACCGAGTACGATGTCGTGAGCACACTGCGCAAGCTCGGCCACGAAGTCCGGCCGCTGGGCGTGCAGGAAGAACTCAATCCCATTCGTGTCGCGGCAGAAGAGTGGAAGCCGGATATTGTTTTTAATCTGCTCGAGGAGTTTCACGGGCTCTCCGACTTCGACCAGCACGTGGTCGCGTATCTGGAGCTCCTGAAGCTCCCCTACACGGGCTGCAACCCACGCGGTCTCGTGCTGGCACGCGCCAAGGCCATCACAAAAAAAATCGCCGCCTACCATCGCGTCCGCGTTCCCGCGTTCATGGTGGTCGCAGTGGGCAGCAAGCCGAAGCGCCCCGCGTCGCTGCGCTTCCCGCTGTTCGTGAAGAGCGTCAGCGAGGAATCTTCGTTAGGAATATCCCAGGCGAGTATCGTGGAGAACGACGAGAAGCTGAACGAGCGCGTGCGGTTCATCCACGAGAGCCTCGAGACCGATGCGCTGGTCGAGGAATACATCGAGGGGCGCGAGCTTTACGTGGGCGTGATCGGCAACGAGCGGCTCAAGACGTTACCCGTGTGGGAACTTGACTTCGGCAATCTCACCGAGTCCAGCTCGCCCATCGCCACAGCTCGCGTCAAACACAGTCCGGACTACCAGAAGAAGTACAAGATCGACATCCGCCAAGCCGAAGGACTCGACCCTGCCGTCGAACGCGCGCTGCAGCGCACCACGCGCCGTGTGTTCCGAATGCTGGAGCTCGATGGCTATGCGCGCGTGGACTACCGGCTCACCGCCAAGGGCGAGATCTACCTGCTCGAGGCGAACCCCAATCCCGAGATCGCCGAGAAGGAAGAGTTCGCGTCGGCGGCGGCGGCAGCGGGACTCAAATACCGCCGACTCATCGCGCGGGTCTTGAGCCTTGGGCTGCGCCGGCGGGGGCGGCTCAGCTAGCCCCGGCCCGGACCGCTTGGCAGGGCTAAGCCGCAGCGCGGCGCAGCGCCGCTTTGATGCGCGTGACGAAGCGCTTGGGCTCGATCGGCTTGCGGATGTAGTCGTCGGCGCCTTCGTCTATGAGGCGCACCTCCAGATCCGGATCGGGGGAGCCCGTCAGGACGATGACCGGCATGCTCGCCGTGGCCGGCGACTGGCGCATGCGGCGGAGCACCTCATCGCCCTGGATCGTGGGCAGGCCCAGATCCAGCACGGTGAGCGCGATGTGCTCATCGACTTCGAGCATGGTCATCGCCTCCTCGCCGGACTTGGCCTCGACCACGTCATAGCCGCCCTGCTGCAGCAGATGCTTCGCGACCTTGCGGCAGACCGCGTCGTCCTCCACCAGCAGCACGCGCGGACCGGTGAAGGCCTTGCTCTCGGCCGCCACAGGCGCCTGTTCTTCGTCCGCGATCTCGCCGATGACGCGTTCGACTTCCTGCAGAGTCGTCTCGCCATCGAGCACGCGTTGCAGCGCCGAAGAACGCAGGTTCTTCATTCCGGCCTGGGTCGCCGTGCGCTGGATCTCCTGCACGCTGGCGCCCTTGGCTACCTGTTCCTGGATCGCCGGCGTCATCTGCAGGATCTCGAACACCGCGATGCGTCCCAGATAGCCGGTGTTGCCGCACTTCGCACAGCCCACCGTGCGCACACGTGGCGAGACGCCATAAGCTCGTGCCAGACGCTGTTCTTCTTCGAGCAGATCGCCTTCGATCGTCTGCGCGCAGTGCGGGCAGATGTGCCGGATGAGCCGCTGGGCGACCACGCCGCGCACGGTGGCCGACAGCGCGGGCCGCTCCACGCCGATGTCGACCAGACGCGTGATCGCGCTGGCAGCATCGTTCGTGTGCAGGGTGGTGAGGACCAAGTGGCCCGTCATCGACGCTTGCACCGCGATCGCGGCAGTCTCCAGGTCACGGATCTCGCCGACCAGGATCACGTCGGGATCCTGGCGCAGGATCGCGCGCAGGGCAGCCGCGAACGTGAAGTCGCGTTTGGTCTCGACCTGCATCTGCGTGATACCCGGCAGCTCGTACTCGATCGGGTCCTCGACCGTGCTGATGTTGGTCTCGCCGTTGTCGAGTTCGCGGATCGCCGCATAGAGCGTGGTCGTCTTGCCCGAGCCCGTGGGTCCGGTCACGATCACGACACCGTTGCGATGCTGGATCAGTGCGCGCAACGTGCGCAGGTCGCGGTCGCTCAGGTGCAGGTCGTTGAGCTTTTCATCGCCCGCGCCACGGAGCAGACGGATGACGCACTTCTCGGCATCGCGCGTGGGCACGGTCGAGATACGCAGGTCGATGTGCTGGTGGTCGACTTCGATGCCCGCGCGGCCATCCTGTGGCCGCAGGCGGTCGGCGATGTCGAGGCCGCCCGTGACCTTGATCCGCGAGACCACACGCGTGAGTGCGAGCAGCGGCATGCGCATGTGTACGCGCATCAGGCCGTCCACGCGGAAGCGTACGGTGCCACCATTGGGGCTGGGCTCGAAATGGATGTCACTCGCCCGCTCCTGCACCGCATTGCGCAGGATCAGGTTCGTGAGGCGCACGACGGGTGCGACAGCGCTGTCGTCGTCGTGGGTCTCCACGGCAGAGGTCTGCACGAGCTGGACAGCTTCTTCCAGCGCGTTCGAGGGTGCTGCGCTGGGAGCCGGTTTGGCAGAGGCCGGCTCCGCGTGACCCGAGGCGCTGGGCACCGGAGCCCGTGCGGCCGCAACCTTTGGCGCGGCGGACGCAGCACTGAAGACCTGATCCAATGCTGCAGTGATCTGCTCCGGCGTCGACAACTCGAAGAGCGCCATGCGGCCCGACGCGAAAGCCACGCCACGCTCCACTTCCTCGTTCAGAGGATCCGCGGTGGCCACAACGATCTGGCGGTCCGACTCGCGCAGCGGCACCACCTGGAAGCGGCGCGCGATCTTCTCCGGCACGAACTTGTTCACATGCGCGTCGCGCTGATCGAGTCGCGCAAGCGGCAGGCGCAGGCTGTCCGCGACCTCTTGTGCGAGTGCGGACTCCGCCAGATGACAGTGCTCCGCGACCCGGCGCCAGGCATCGGCGAGCAGACTGCCCGCATCGACGTCCAACGAGTCCGAGTGGGGTAGCCCAGCCTTCCGCGCGATGTCGGCCAGCCAGTGAAGGCTGGCGTTGTCCCGCTGCATGGATCCCTCATGGTGTCGTGCACTGCTTGCGCTGGCCTGCCATCCAGCGGTGCTGCTCTCACTATCGGTTGCACCCTCTGATTGCTTGACAGGTCGCGAGCCTTTCGGCGCGCGCTCTCACTCCGCGTTTTCGTAACCGTTACATCGACGGTGATTTCGCGGCTTCGCTCGCTTCTTTTCCATTGCCAGCATGCGCACGCATGCGGCAACATCGCACTCCGATTCTCGGGCCCACTCGGACAGCCAGCGCCTGCACTCCCTCGACCGAGACCGAGCGGTTCGCCGACACCCCCCGACGGAGACCCCTCAATCATGTTGGAACAGATCGATTCACTCGTCGCCGCCGCCGGCGTCGACAAGAGCCAGCCCGACTGGCGCACCCGGTTACCCAAGCCCGCTGTGATCACGTTCGCGCCCGAGCAGACCTGGCACGCGCATATGCTCACGAACAAAGGCGAGGTCGTGATCCGCCTCTTACCGGATATCGCGCCGATGCACGTGACGAGCTTCGCCTACCTCGCGCGGCTGGGCTTCTTCGATGGCTTGGCCTTCCACCGCGTCATCACCGAGTTCATGGCGCAGGGCGGCTGCCCACTGGGCACCGGTACCGGCGGCCCCGGATACCGCTTCGACGGCGAGTTCAGCCGCGACGTGCGCCACGACCGGCCCGGCCTGCTGTCCATGGCCAACGCCGGCCCGGGCACCGATGGCAGCCAGTTCTTCCTCACCTTCGTGCCCACGCCATGGCTCGATGGCAAACACACGATCTTCGGTGAGGTCTCGCAGGGTCAGGACGTGCTCAAGGCGCTCGAAGCCGCCGGTTCGTCCTCGGGCGGCACGAGCGAGACGCTGGTGATAGAGCAGGTCACGATCGACGTCGCCTGATTGGTTCAAGTCAGAAGACAGAGCATCATCGCCCCCGACGGCGCCGGAACCTCACACGTTCCGGCGCCTTCGGCATTTGGGCGCTGGAGTGCGCCTCTGGGGCGGGCTCTCGTGCAGCGTTGCCGCTCAAGTCAGTCTGCATCCGGTCGAGACTTCGCACGGAATGACCGGCTCACGATCCGGCAACTGTGCGTGAATCCCCCGAATGTGGAGATGGCCTTGGCAGGCTCCCGTGCTGTCCGAGACGTCCGAATGCATGCTGGCCTGCGTTTCCGCGCGTGGCTCGCCGCCACCGTGACCGCATTCGCCGTGTGGCTGTCCGCGCCGCTGGCCCAAGCGGGTGACACGAACAGCATCAAGGCCGACATGCTCTGCAACATGGCCAAGTTCGTGCAGTGGCCGGATGCCGTCATGGTGCAGAACAAAGGCCAGCTCATCGTCACCATACTGGGCGAGGATGACCTTGCCGGCACGATCGCGAACGTGCTGAGCCAGCGCAATGTGAACGGCAAGCCCGTCTACGTACGCTTCGCGCGCCGCGTGCAGGACATCCACGGCAGCCAGATCGTCTACATCGCCGCATCCGAGATGGCGCACGCGGACGAGATCACCGCAGCGCTCAAGGGCGCGCCCGTGCTCACGCTCTCCGATGTCGAGGGCTTCGCAGCCAAGGGCGGCATGATGGATTTCTCCGGCGCCCCGCCGCGGATCCGGTTCGAGGTCAGCCTCGCGCGGGCCGAACAAGCCGGCCTGCGCATCAGCTCGCGACTGCTCGCGATCGCCAAAGTCGTGGATGCCACGCCATGAGTGCCGACTTCCTGCGCCGCTTTCATGATCTGTCGATCGGCCGCAAGCTCACCTTGCTGGCCATGTCGATCACGCTCGTGGCCTTGGTGCTCGCTTGCGGCGCGATCCTGACGTACGACGAGATCGCCACGCGCAAAGTGATCGCGCGGGACCTCACGATCCTCGCCGACGTTCTCGCGGCCAACTCCACTGCGGCGCTGTCGTTCCACGACGAGAACGCGGCGCACGACGCACTGAATGCTCTCGCAGCGCAGACTCATGTGATCTCGGCGTGCGTCTACGACAGGCAGGGCCAGGCCTTTGTCGGGTGGTCGCGTCACGACAAGGCCGGCGGCGCCCATCCGCGCTTCTCGGCGCAGTGGCCCGCACGCATCACCGCGACCGGCATCGCACACGATGGTGCGAACATGACTGTCACACGCGCGATCATGCTCGATGGCGAGAAGATCGGCACCGTGTACATCCGTAGCGACCTGCTCGAACTCCGGGACCGGTTGCGCGGCTACGCCACGCTGCTGCTGGGCGTCTTCTTCGCAGCGTCATTGGTCGCGTTCTTCCTGATCGCGAACCTTCAGGGCCTCATCTCTCGGCCGATCCTCGGGCTCGCGCGTACGATGCATGAGGTGGTCGAGCAGCGGAACTACGCACTTCGTGCATCGGGTTCGGGCCACGACGAGATCGGCGCGCTCATCTCGGGCTTCAACGAGATGCTCGGCAAGATCCAGCGGCGCGACGAGCAGTTGCAGCAACATCGCGAGCAACTCGAGGCCGAGGTCCAGGCGCGCACGCAGGAGCTGCTCGATACGAACCAGAGCCTGAGCGCCGCCAAAGATGCGGCCGAGGCCGCGAACCAGGCCAAGAGCGACTTCCTGGCGACCATGAGCCACGAGATCCGCACGCCCATGAACGGCGTACTCGGCATGCTGGGGCTGCTACTCGATACGCCGCTCTCCGCAGAACAGCGGGACTTCGCCGAGACGTCCAAGTCGTCTGCCGAGGCGCTGCTTTCGATCATCAATGACATCCTCGACTTCTCCAAGATCGAGGCGGGCAAGCTGAACATCGAGCCGCTGCCGTTCGACCTGCGCGTCGCGGTCGAGGAAGCCGCCGACCTGCTGGGTGCGCGGGCGTGGGAGAAGGGTGTGGAACTGGTCGTGCGATACGCGCCGGATGCGCCCTCGCGTCTGGTCGGCGACCCGGGCCGCATCCGCCAGGTGCTTCTGAATCTGGCCGGCAACGCGCTCAAGTTCACCGAGCGCGGCCACGTGCTCATCGCGGTCGATGCGCCCGAGGTCGTCGGTGACGTGGCCTTGGTTCGCATCATGGTCGAGGACACCGGCATCGGGATCCCTGCCGACAAGCTGCCCATGCTCTTCCACCGCTTCCAGCAGGCCGACACGAGCACGACGCGGCGCTTCGGCGGCACGGGACTCGGCCTCGCGATCGCGCGGCAATTGAGCGAGCTCATGGGCGGCACGATCATCGCCGAAAGCGAGCCCGGGCGCGGCTCGCGCTTCACGGCCACGTTCCGCCTTCCGCTGGATCACGGTGAAGTGACCGGCCCGCTACCGCGTTCACCGTTGCATGGCGTGCGCGCACTGGTCGTGGACGACATCGAGGTCAATCGTCGCGTGCTGCTCGAGCAGTTGAACAGCTTTGGCATGCGTGTCGAGGCCGCACCCAGCGGCTCGGAGGCCATCACCATGTTGCGCGCGGCCGAGCGCTCGGGCGATCCGTTCCGCGTCGGGCTGCTCGACCACCTCATGCCGGACATGGACGGCGAGGAACTGGGCCGCACGCTGCGCGCCGACCCCGCGTACGCGAACCTGGCGCTTGTTTTGTTCACGAGCAGCGGCCGCCGCGGCGAAGCGCGGCGCTTCACCGAGGCGGGATTCGACGGTTACCTGGTCAAGCCGCTGCGCCCGTCGCTATTGCATGAGGCGCTCGCCGCGGTGCTTGGCGCTCGCGACCAGGGCAGGAACGTGCCGCTCGTGACCAAGCACCTGCTCGCCGAGGACATGGCGGCGGGCAAGCCCGAGGTCGTCGCCGTCAAGAATGTCTCGCGTTGGCGCGTGCTCGTGGCCGAGGACAACGTGATCAACCAGAAGGTCGCCGTGCGCATGCTCGAGAAACTCGGCTGCCGCGTGGACGTTGCCGCAAACGGGCGCGAGGCGGTGGAGATGTTCCGCCGGCTGCCGTACGACGTCGTGTTCATGGACTGCCAGATGCCTGAGATGGATGGCTTCGAAGCCACCACCGCGATCCGAGCGAGCCAGGCCAAGATCGGAGCGCGCACGCCGATCGTGGCGCTCACGGCGAACGCCATGGCCGGCGACCGCGAAAAGTGCCTGGCCGCCGGCATGGACGATTTCGTGTCCAAGCCCGTGAGCGAGGCCCGGCTCTCGGAAGCGCTGGAGCACTGGACTCCGCATGAAGGCGGGCAGGAAGCCGCCGCTTAGTTCCGGTCCGAGCGGGCGACCGGACACGCTCAAGTCCCACGCGCGCCGACCGAGACTTCTTCGCGACCCCGCAGTGCATTCTTCATGGACGGAGGAATCATGGTCGCATCGATCGGCAACAGCCCAGCGCTCCAGACACCAGTGCCGCCCGTTTCTCGTGATCGCGATGGCGACGGTGACAAGGACGGCGTGCGCGCGGCAGGCGCCAAGGCCGGTGGCACGACCGAGAAGCTCACGGCCGCGTCTGTCAGCGAGTCGACGAGCACCGATCTCAAGATCGTGACGCAGCAAGGCGACGTCGTGACGCTCCACGCGAGCCTTGACACGAACGCCACCTACGCGAGCCTGCGTTCACGCGGTCCCAACGGGAAGATCGATGCCAAGAGCCTGAGCCTCTCCTCGCAGCAGAGCCTGTCCGTGAGCGTCCAGGGTGACCTGAATCCGCAGGAGCAGGCCGACATCGACCAACTCGTGAAGCGCATCGGCTCGGATCTCAAGTCGTTCCTCTCCGGCCAGGGCGGCACAACCGGTCATGAGGCCGACGGTCTCTCCAGTCTCGCAGGCTTCCAGGTGCAGTTCTCGCACTCCGAGACCGCCACCGCCGTTTCGATCGTACGCCGGCTCCCGGCTGCTCCCGCGGGCACGGATGCCGCTGGTGCCAAGCCGCTGCCCACGCCGGTGCCAGTCTCCCCGGCGCCCGAGGGTGACGCTGGCTCGACGCCCACGGTGACCTGTGCGGCTGCACCGCCGGTGACGCTCACCGCGAACGACGTGCGCGACTTGGTACAGAAACTGCTCAAGTCGGGAGACGACGAAGCCAAGGGCGCTTCGCCCTTCGCGCATCTGGCGAATGCCGTGCGCAAGGCGATCGATCATGTCGCCAAGGACCCGGCGTTCGCAGCACAAGGCGGGCTGTTCGACCAGTTGCGCAGCGCTCTCGATGCACTGAGCGCCAAGAGCACTCCGGTCGCGGCACCGGTCGCGCCCGCGGATCCCCTGCCCACGCCGGACCAGTCGCCTGCGAACCCTGCGGCGGCCGGCAACTAGCGCGGGTCACGCCCACGCTGGACTCCTTGCCTGAAGCATCGGCGGCCCGCTCCCCCACGGGGGCGGGCCGTCGTCATGCTTGCCGCGCTCGAGGTGTTTCGCATTGAAAGCGTCACAGGGGCCGTCTAACCTCGTCCGATTCGCCGCAAGAGCCATTCCCGGAGGACGCATGAAGGCACTGAAGGAACTCCAGTCGCGACTGCTCGAGATCGATGACCTGAACCACGCGGCGGCCCTGCTGCGCTGGGACCAGACCACCTACATGCCGCCCGGCGGCGCGGAGGCCCGCGGCCGCCAGACCGCTACGCTGAGCCGGCTCGCGCACGAGAAGTTCACCGATGCGGCGGTCGGCCACCTGCTCGACCAGGCCCAGAAGGAGACCGCCTCGCTGCCGTACGACTCCGACGAGGCCGCGCTCGTGCGCGTCGCGCGCCGCGGGTTCGATGAGGCCGCGCGGATTCCGAACTCGCTCGTCTCGGAGTTCAACGAGCATCAGGCGCGTATCTACCAAGCGTGGACGGTAGCGCGGCCGGCCAACGATTTCGCCGCCGTGCAGCCGCTGCTCGAGAAGACGCTCGAACTGAGCCGCCGCATGGCCGCGTGCTTCCCCGGCCACGAGCATGTGGCCGATCCGCTGATCGGCTTCAGCGACTACGGCATGAAGGCGTCCAGTGTGCGCGCGCTGTTCGCGGACCTGCGCGCGCGCCTGGTGCCGATCGTGCGCGCGGTCGCCTCGCGCCCCGTCACCGACGATTCGTGCATCCGCCAGCACGCCCCGGAAGCCGACCAGCTCGCGTTCGGGCTCAAGGTGATCGAGCGCTACGGTTACGACATGAACCGCGGCCGCCAGGACAAGACGCACCATCCGTTCATGACCAAGTTCTCGCTCGGCGACGTGCGCATCACCACGCGCGTGCGCGAGGACGAGATCACCGACGCACTCTTCTCCACGCTGCATGAGTGTGGCCACGCGCTCTACGAGCAGGGCATCTCGCCGTCGTTCGAAGGCACGCCGCTCGCCACGGGCACGTCATCGGGCGTGCATGAGAGCCAGTCGCGCCTGTGGGAGAACATCGTGGGCCGCAGCCGCGGGTTCTGGGAGCACTTCTATCCTTTGCTGCAAGCGCAATTCCCGCAGCAGCTCAAGAACGTACCGCTCGACACGTACCACCGCGCCATCAACAAGGTCGAGCGCTCGCTCATTCGCGTGGACGCCGACGAGCTCACCTACAACCTGCACGTGATGCTGCGCTTCGACCTGGAACTCGAGATGCTCGAGGGCAAGCTCGCCGTGAAGGATCTGGCGCGCACGTGGCGCGAGCGCTTTGAGGCGGACTTCGGCATCCCGGTACCGGACGACCGCCGCGGCGTGCTGCAGGACGTGCACTGGTACGCGGGTCCGATCGGCGGTGTGTTCCAAGGCTATACGCTCGGCAACATCCTGAGCGCGCAATTCTTCGCTGCTGCCTCGAAGGCTCACCCGGCGATCCCCGACCAGATCCGGGCCGGCGAGTTCGGCGTGTTGCGCGAATACCTACGCTCGAACATCTACCAGCATGGCGCCAAGTTCACCGCCGCCGAGCTGGTCGAGCGCGTCACGGGCGGACCGCTCACGCTGGAGCCCTATATGGACTACCTCTGGAACAAGTTCGCGCCGCTGTATGGGCTGCGCGAGGAGGAGCGCACGGCGGTCGAAGCGCATTGACGCCGGCGGCTTCTCAGCCACTCGCGCCATGGCCCAAGGTGCAGGCGCTCTACCGGCAACTGCTCGCCGAGGAGCAGCGCCACGCCGACGATCGCGCCGGCAAGGAAGTCGGATACCAGATGCTCGCGGACACGCTCCAGGATGCCGGCGTGGACGACAGCCAGTTCGTCATCCGCCTGTTGCGCCACACGGCGCTCGAGCGGAGCGTCGCGTGAGCAAGACCTCGAACCGCACGCGCGACCTGGACGGCCGCCCGGTCTCACTCGCGGCCTGAGTCCCACCCCCGACGCGAACGGCGCCGCGGCCGAACTGGCCTGCGGCGCCGTGGCGCGTTGTGTTTCAAGCGCGTTCGCGCGTTCGCCCTCAGTCCGCGCGGCGCACGGTGTCCGGCGAGAACGCCGGCAGGCATACGGCAATGTATTCCGCGCCTTCATCGCCCGGCGTGCTGTAGCAGACTCTCTCGCCCGCCTTGGTCAGGATCGCTTCGCCTGCGTGAACGTCGAGTGCGCCCCCGTCGTGTGTGACGTGCAGGCAGCCCTTGAGCACGACCGTGTACTCGTCGAACTCCGGTTGCTGCGCCGGCTCGACCCAACCGCCTGGGCTGCGCATGTGGGCCACGCTCACGCGCGACTCGCCATTGTTGACGCGGCCCACGTACTCGTCGATCAACTTCGGCTTGTTACCCGCCGCTTCGACGCGCGTCGGCTTTGAGATATGGATCGGCATGCGGCCTCCGGTGGGTCTCGCTTGGAAGGTCAGCGTTCGATCGGCAGCGTCTGCGACTTGCCCCAGATCTCAAGCGTGCGCTGGTCACGTCCGGAGCCGTTGCGATACTGGTGATAGTAGGCGCGATTCTTCTTGGCGAAATCCTGGTGATAATCCTCGGCCGGGTAGAACGCGCCCGCGGGCAGGATCTGCGTCGCGATCGGCGCCTTGAGCATGCCCGATCTCTCAAGACGAGCTTTGGACTCCACGGCAAGCTTCTGCTGCGCCGCATCGTGGACGAAGATGGCCGTGCGGTACTCGGGGCCGGTGTCGTAGAGCTGCCCATCCGCCTGCATCGGATCGATACCGTGCCAGAAGCGGTCGAGCAGCTGCGCGTAGGTGACCTTGGCCGGGTCGTAGATGACCTCGACCGACTCATAGTGACCCGTGGTCTTGCTGCCGACTTCTTCGTATGTGGGATTCTTCTTGGTCCCGCCCGTGTAGCCCGACGTCACCGAGACGATGCCGGGAAAGTTCTCGAAATCCGACTCCATCGACCAGAAGCAGCCGCCGGCGAAGGTCGCGGTCTCGGTGTGAGCGGGCGGCAGGGATTTCATGATGGGCGCCTTGGGCGCGGCTGCAAATGCGAAAGCCGCCGCAAGCGCGGTCGCCGCAAGGGCCATCAAGAAGGAATGGGTCGTCTTCATCGTGTGCTCCTGGAGGTGAGAGTGTCGCCGCGCAGATGCCGCTAGCCTTCGCTTACCGGTGCCTGTTAGACGTGGCGGCGGCGCCATTGTGACGCGCCAGACCACAGGACTGACGACTCCTTGAAGATGCGTGCGGGCCCGGAGGGATTCCTCCCGCCGGGCCCGCGCACTTGTCCAGAGGATGTCGCCTCGCTACGGCTGCAACTTGAGCAGGTGCAGAGTGACCAGGATCGGGATGAGCACCGCGACGATCGCCTCGCCGGCGATGAAACCGCTGGCCACCGGCGTCATGTGCAGCTCGGCGTTCTTGGGCGCGAGCTTCTTCCAGGCCTCGCCCACCAAGCCGCCCACGAACATCGCCACGATCGCGCTGCCCGGCACCAGCATGCCGATGCCGAAACCCGCCGGCGACGGCGTCCACTTCTTGAGCTTGGTGTTCTCGAGCAGCGTGAAGAGGATGCCGAGCGCCGTGCCCACCATGAGCGCTTCGACCGCGCCGTGCGGCAGCGCCGACAGGCCGCCCGAGAGCAGCTTGGCGAAACCCGCCCAGCGCGTGGAGGTGGGCGACGAAAGCCCATGCTCGCCGCCGATGCCGTAGGTATCGCGCAGCAGCGGGTAGACGTAAGACACCGCCGCCGCACCGACCGGCACCGCGATGAGCTGCGCGTAAGTGAGGTACTTCGGCGTGCTGCCGATGAGGTAACCCGTCTTGTAGTCCTGCATGAGACCTTCGGACTGCGCCGCGATCGAACCCGTGATGCCGCTGGCCGTGAGGTTGGGCAGCACCTGGCCCGGCGCCAGCACGCCGAAGATGGCCTGCATCATGTTCGACATGCTGCTGATCGGGCCCCAGTTCGTCTCACCCAATACTCGCAGCGACACGAGCATGAGGATGAGCGAGAAGCCGGTGGCCACGAGCGTCATCCAGATCGGCATGTGCAGGCTGATCTTCTGGAAGATCACCAGCACGACCGTGAGCGCCACCGAACCGCCGATCACCCACTGCATGGGGAATTCGTCGCTGCGGATGCTCTTGCCCGAAAGGTTCTTGAAGGTGGCCACCATGACCGACCAGCGCAGGAACAGCGCGGTGAGGCCGCCCGCGACGAGCATGCCGGTCGCCGGCCACATGACCCACAACAGCACCTTCTTGCGCACCAATTCATCGATGCCACCGTACTGCAGCAGCAGTGGCGGGAGCACCGACCAACTGATGAGCGTGCCGATCATCATGCTGGTGTTCACTCGCATGCCCACGAGCATGCCCGAGCCCAGGCTGAGCAGGCTCCAGCTCATGCCGAAGTTCATCTTGGCGCCAAGATCGCCGAACGCGAACAGCTCGGGGATCCGGTACCACGCCGCCGCGATCACGCGCGCGTCCTCGCGCAGCGTCATCACCAGCGCCGAGAACAGCGTGCCCAGGCCCATGCTGCGCGCCGCCGCCGTACCGTCGCTGCCGCGCGAGTCGAGCACGACGAGCGTCTCGGCCGCCGCGACACCATCGGCGAAGGTGAGCTTCTCATCGACGATGAAGTGCTGGCGCATCGGCACCGCGAGCAGAACGCCCAGCAGGCCCGAGATCGTGAGCCAGATGAACGCCTGCACCGAGCTCAGGTGGAAGTTCAGCGTGCCGTCCTGCGCGAGCATGTCGAACGCCGCCATGAGCACGCAGAGGAACGCCGTCTGGCCCGCCGAAGTGCCGGCGGTCTGGACGATGTTGTTCTCCCAGCGGTTGTAGTCCTTGAACACCAGGCCCAGCGCCAGGAATCCGAAGAACGCCGAGACCACCGAGATGTTGGGGCCGAAGCCCAGCTTCATCACGATGTACGGGTACGAGCCGCCGATGATGGCCGCGACGATGATCGCCACGACGACCGAGCGGACCGTGAACTCCTTGATATGCGCGGGCTTGACGCCCGGCGCGTTGCCGTGCGGATCGAGGGCGGGTGAAGCTTGCGTTGGGTTGGCCATGATTCGGGAACATAGCAGCGGCAACCCGCGCGGCGCACCGGGATTCGTGTGTCCGGCGGGATTTTCCCTGTGATGGCGGACCCGGGCGACGGTCCCACGGGAGAGAGCCCCTCTCCCCCTATCCGGAGCTTTGCCATGACACGAACCCGACTGCCACTGCCGATCCTCGCGCTCTTTGCGTTGCTTGCGCCCACAAGCGTTCATGCATGGCCCCACTCGCCGCTCAGCCAAGGCCTGTACATGGGCGGTGCGGGCGCGCCGTCGGCACCCGTTCCCGATGGAACCGGCGGGTGCTTCGTCGCGTTCGGGCGCTACACCACCAGCAACCAGTTGTACGCCCAGCACTACGATGCTGCCGGGAACGCTCTCTGGGGGACCGGCGTGCCCGTGAGCACCGGAGTGGGTGACCACTACCTGCCGACGATCGCGCGCGATGGCCAGGGTGGCTGCTTGCTTTGTTGGTATGACTCGCGGACCTACGCGACCACTGCCACCGACGTCTACGCCCAGCGTCTCTCATCGACGGGGGCGGCTCTCTGGACAGCGAATGGAATCCCCGTATGCACCGCCGCGAGTGACCAGTATCCGACCGCGCTCGCGAGCGACGGCCAAGGCGGCGCGTGGCTGGGCTGGAACGATTTTCGCGGAGCGACCTCAGGCGCGTACGCGCAACACCTGAACTCCGCTGGCGGCGCCTCAATGCCATCGAACGGATTCCTGCTCGCGAATCTGCCCACGGCAAGCTCCGCTCCGAGCATCGCCGTCGATCTGAACGGATATGCCATCGTCGCGTGGACGGACAACCGTGCCACGGTCTCAGACATCTACGCACAGCGATTCTCGACGAACGGAACCGCGCAATGGGCAACGAATGGGGTCGCCGTCTGCACGGCACCGAACACGCAGGTGGAGGTCGAGATCGCCCTTTTCGGCGACGGAACGGCGATCGCGACCTGGACCGACTACCGGGGCGTGGACTCGGATATCTACGCGCAGCGAATCAATAGCACTAACGGGGCTAGCATGTGGGCGGCGAACGGCGTGCCTGTCTGCTCTTCCGCTGGCATCCAGTACACGCCGCAGGTCGTACTGGACGCCGGCGGCTATGCCGTTGCGACCTGGATCGACGTACGAACGGGCGACTACAACATCTACGCGCAGAAGATCGGTTCCAATGGCGCGATGCAATGGACGAGCAACGGCGTGCCGATCCGCACGGCGCCCGGCACGGCAGGATTCGTCAACCTTGTCTCCGATGGCTTGAGCGGCACGCTCGTCGCGTGGAGCGATTCGCGAAATGATCTCGGCGATCTCTACGCCCAACGCTTGTCGTCCAGCGGCTATCCGATGTGGACGACGAATGGAGCCCTGGTGGCCAGCGGCCCGCGCGAACAACGCGTCTACGGGATCTGCCCCACGCCCACCGGCGGCGCATTCGTCACATCGCAGGACGGGAACTCCGCCTATGGGCGCATCCAGGCGATTGACGAATGGGGCTTCATGGGTGCCGAACCTTCGATGGCTGGCGTGAAGGATGTCCCGAACGATCAGGGCGGGCGATTGCGCGTGTCGTGGAATGCGAGCCCGCTCGATACCGACCCGCTCTTTCGCAATATCAGCGACTACGTGGTCTACCGCTCGATCCCCACGCATCTGGCGGCCACTCTGGCGCGTATCGCGACTCGCGACGGCGTCACCTACGGCGGCAAGCACTACCTGCGCACGCACACCTCGGCCCAGGACTACTACTGGGAGGAACTCGCGCGCGTGACACCGCGGCATCTGTCGGGATACAGCTTCGATGCCACGACCACGGGCGACTCCGTGGCCGGCTCGAACCCCCGCACGGCGTTCATGGTGATGGCTCTGGGCAATTATGGGTCGAGCTGGTGGACCAGCGCTCCCGACTCCGGCTACAGCGTGGACAACCTCGCACCCGCCGCGCCCGCGCCGCTCACCGGCCAATACGGCGCCGGCCGCGTGGCGCTGCACTGGGACCCCAACGCCGATGCCGATGTGGCGGGCTATCGCGTCTACCGCGGCACCACGCCGGGCTTCGCGATCGGCGCGGCCGCGCTGATCTCGGCGCAGCCGGACACCGGCCTGGTCGATCTCTCGGCCATGCCCGCGTACTACAAGGTCACCGCGATCGACACGCACGGCAACGAATCGGCACCGTCGTCATTGCTGCCCGCAGGCACGCTCGCCGTGGGCGATGCGCTGCTGCATGCATCGTTCGCCGCGCCGGCGCCGAATCCTCTGCGCAGCGGCGGCGCTGCGCTGCTGCGCTTCACGCTCGCGCAGGCGGGGAACACACGCTTGGCGCTGTACGACGCGCAGGGCCGCCTCGTGCGCGTGCTCGGCGATGGCGCGCTCGCTGCCGGCGCGCACTCCGTGCGCTTTGATGGCCGCGATGACGCGGGCCGGCTACTTTCGCCCGGGCTCTACTTGGCGCGCATCGCGGCGCCGGGGCTCTCCGGCACGCAACGGGTGCTGGTGATCGAGTAGCGAGGCGGTGGCTTGAGTACCCGGCCGGGCTCGCGCTGCTCGCGCGGGCCCGGCCGTTCTCATGCGAACCGCAGCAACGCGTACTTCTTCTTGCCCGAGCGCAGCACCATCACGCTCTCGCTGGCCAGGTGGCCGGTGCCAAGGCGCTCGTCGGGAGCGCTGACGCGGCGATTGTTCACGTACGCGCCGCCTTGTTCGATCGTGCGGCGGGCGTCACTCTTGGACTTGGCGAGGCCGGCTTCCACGAACGCGTCGGCCGCGAGCAGGCCTTCACCGAGCACCGCGCGCGGCAGTTCGCGGCTGGGCACGTCGGCGAAGATGTCGCCCAGCTCGGCATCGGAGAGCGCATCGATCTCGGCGCCGAAGAAGATCTCGGTCGCCTTCTTGGCCGCGGCCACACCCGCATCGCCGTGCAGCAACTGCGTGAGCCATTCGGCCAGCCGCCGCTGACTCGCGCGCGCGCCGGGATCGCTCACGCGTGCCGCATCGAGTGCTTCGACCTCGTCGTGCGGCAGCTCGGTGAGCACGCGCAGGCAGTTGCCGATGTCGGCATCTTCCACGTTGATCCAGTATTGATAGAACTGATACGGCGAGGTGCGCTCCGCCGACAGCCATACGGCGCCAGAGGCGCTCTTGCCCATCTTGGTACCGTCGCTCTTGAGCAGCAGCGGGCACGTGATGCCATGCAGCTGCACGCCATGCATGCGCCTCGCGAGGTCGATGCCCGCGGTGATATTGCCCCACTGGTCGCTGCCGCCCACCTGTAGTTCGCAGCCGTACGCGCGATTCAGGTGCACGAAGTCGTAAGCCTGGAGCAGCATGTAGCTGAACTCGGTGAAACTGAGCCCCGTGTCCTCGCGGCCCAGACGGCTCTTCACCGAGTCCTTGGCCAGCATCATGCCCACCGGGAAGTTCTTGCCCACATCGCGCAGGAACTCGAGGACTCCAAAAGAGTGCGTCCAGTCGTAGTTGTTCACCACGCGCGCCTGCGAAGGCCCGGGGTTCAGATCGAGCACGCGGGCGACTTGGCTTTCGATCGCCGCCACATTCGCGCGCAGCACTTCCACCGACAGCAGGTTGCGCTCCTCACTGCGGCCGCTCGGGTCGCCGATCATGCCGGTGGCGCCGCCCATGACCGCGATCGGTGAGTGCCCCGCGCGCTGGAATCGGCGCAGCATGAGCAGCGGGATGAAGTGACCCACATGCAGGCTGTCGGCCGTGGGATCGAAACCGGCGTATACCGTGCGCGGCGCGGCCTGCAGCCATGCGGGCAGGCCGCCATCGTCGGTGGTCTGGTGGATCAGATTGCGCCAGCGCAGTTCGGAGACGAGATCGGTCACGGATGGGGTCCTGGAAGGGGAGCAGGTGGACGGGCGCGTGCCCGCACGCATCGTCGTTGCCGGCCATGGTAGCGGCCTCATGCCCGCGCGGCCAAGCCGCCCGCGCCGGGAAGCCGGGCGGCGGCGCACGACCGTTCGCGCTGGCAGGACGGACTGCGCGAGCCTAACGTGGTGCGGTCCCGAACCGGCCGCCCAGCGGCCATCCATCCCCGAAGGGAGATCTCCCCGATGTCCACGCTGTCGACCTCTCGACGCCGCACGTGGTTCGCCCTGTCCATCGCTGTTCTTGCACTTGCGGCCTGTGCGCCGCTGGCGCACGCGGGCGACCAGCCCTACACGCTGGACACCGCACGCAAGCTGGTGAACGCCGGCGGCGTGCAGCCTTCGCCCGATAGCCGCAGCGTGGCGTTTACGGTGACGCGAGCCGACTATGGGAAGGACGCGAACCTGAGCGAGTTGTGGATCGCCGACATCGCCAGCGGCAACCCGCGCCAGCTCACGTGGGACCGCAAGCATGTGGGCGAAGTGCGCTGGTCGCCCGACGGCCAGTGGATCGGCTTCGTCGCTGCAGACGCCGACGACCACTCGCAGGTCTGGCTGCTGCCCGTGCGCGGCGGCGAGGCGCGGCAACTCACGCACGCCAAGACCGACGTCGAGCATTACGCGTGGCGGCCGGACGGCAAGGCGGTCGCCTATGTCGCCGCCGACACCACGGTCACTCGCAACGGCGAAGACAAAGCGCTCACCACGTTCACCGTGGGCGCGCAGGACCTGTTCCTGCGCACGAACGCGCAACCGCGCCACATCTGGCTGCAAGCCGCCGATGGCGCCGACGCGAAGCGGCTGACCAGCGGCACATGGAGCGTGGAGTTCGTGCTGCCGCCTTCAAGCCCGCCCTCGCATCTCTCGTGGTCGCCCGACGGCCGCACTCTCGCCTTCGCGCAGGTGCCTGCGGCCGAGAGCGGCAAGCTCGACTCCGTGCACGTGGCGCTACTCGATATCGACAGTGGCGCGATCCGGGCGCTCGATGGCGCGAAGCGCTTCCAGAACAATCCGCAGTTCTCGCCCGATGGCGCGTCGCTCACGTACTGGTTTCCGCGCGATGGCCGCGGCGATGCCGGCGATGTGAACGAGCTCTACATGGCGCCGCTTGCTGGCGGCGGCAAGAGCCTGACGCGAGCGCTCGACCGCAATCTGTTCAATGGCGACTTCATGCCCGACGGCAAGAGCGTGCTCGTTGCCGCGAACGATCGCACGACCACGGGCGTGTGGCTGCAGGCGATCGGCGGCGCGGCGAAGCGCCTGGAACTGGGCGACCTCATCGTGAACGGCGCGTTCGGCTACGACATACGGCCCACGAAGACCGGCGCCATCGTGTTCAGCGCGTCCACCGCCACGCGGCCGTCCGAGGTCTACGTGATGGACTCGCCCACGGCCAAGCCGCGGCGGCTCACGGACTTCAACGGCTGGATCACGGCCAACGCGCTGGGCAATACCGAGACCGTGACGTGGACCAACGACGGCCTTGCCGAAGACGGCGTGCTCATCCACCCGGCGAACGAGGACCTCGCCAAGAGCTATCCGCTGGTACTCGTCATCCACGGCGGCCCCACCAGCGCGTCGAAGGGCAACTTCAACTCCATGGGCCAGATGATGGCGAGCGAAGGCTGGTATGTGTTCATGCCCAACTATCGCGGCAGCGACAACCTGGGCAACACCTACCAGTCCGCCATCCACGGCGATTGGGGCCCGGGCCCCGGCCGCGACGTGATGGCCGGCGTGACCGAACTGCGCAAGCGCGCCAGCATCGACAAGGCGCGCACAGCGGTCACGGGCTGGTCGTACGGCGGTTACATGACGAGCTGGCTCATCGGCAACTATCCCAATGAATGGCGCGCGGCCATGGCGGGCGCGCCAGTCACCAGCTGGCTCGATCAGTACGACTTATCGGACGGCAACATCTCGCTCAAGAACGATATGGGCGGCTCGCCGTGGGTGAACGATCACGCGGAGTTCTACAAGCAGCAATCCCCGATCACGTACGCGACCAAGGCCAAGGCGCCCACGCTGGTCATGGCGAACATCGAGGACTTCCGCGTGCCGCCAAGCCAGGCGATGTCGCTCTATCGCGCGCTGCAGGACAATGGTGTCGAATCCAAGTTCGTGGCGTTCCAGGGCCGCACGCACGCGTCGGCCGATCCGGTGAACGCGCGCGAGCGCACGCGGCTGTGGATCGAGTGGGTCAAGCAGCACCTCGAGAAGCCGGCGACGAACCTGCCCTGATTCTTTCGCCCTGCAACCACAAGCGCCCGGTGGGATCACTCCCGCCGGGCGCTTTTCTCAGGCGCGTAGGTGCGCTCAGTGGTTGTAACGCACGACCTCGGCCGAAAGCATCGGGCGGCCATCGACCACCGTCGAATCCATCTCGACCAGCGCCTCGCCACCGTGCAGGTTCGCCTGCGGCAGTGCCAGGGCGAGCAGACTGCGGAACGTGGCGTTGCGAGTGCCTGCGTGTACGCTGATCTGTCCCAAGCGTTCGTAACCCGGCGGTGCGGACTCGCCCTTGCGATAGACATCGACCGTCGCCCGCGTGTCGCGAGGCGGCGCGTGTTTGCTGATGACCGAC